>NZ_LJGW01000336.1:0-3120 GCF_001751255.1 Streptomyces nanshensis
CCCCGGTCCGGGCGGTCCCGGCCAGGGCGGCGGCCCGCCCGCACGGCCGCAGCACCCCCCGCGCTCGCCGCGGAAGCTCGCGCAGACGCTGACGGTGCTCTTCAGCCTCAACCTGCTGGTCGCGGGGATCGGCGTGATCGTCGACGGCGCCGTCCTCACCAGCCTCGAAGACGCCGGGTCGGGCCTCGTCGACGTCCCCGTCAGCTCCATCAGCGGCTACGGAAGCCTCCAGGGCGCCAGCCTGGCCGTCAGCGTCATCGGCTCGCTGCTGGCCATCGCCCTGATGGTGATGTGGTCGATCTGGTTCTGGCGGGTCCGGGTGAACGCGGAGTCCTTCACCACCGGCCGGCTGCGCTACAGCTCGGGCATGGCCGTCGGCGCCTGGTACATCCCGGTGTGCAACCTGTTCATCCCGAAGCAGATCATGAACGACGTGTGGACGGCGAGCGATCCGTCCCAGCCGCAGTGGTACGGCTACGGGCCGAAGCCGCCGCGTGTGCGGCGCGGACTGATCAACAGTTGGTGGACGCTGTGGCTCGCCTATCTCTTCTGCCTGTTGCTGGACACCGACGCCTGGTACGAGGAAGGCAGCGTCAACGCGGCCCAGGACACCGCCGGACTCTCCCTGTTCGCGGAGTTCGTCTGTCTGCCCGCCACACTCCTCGCACTGCTCGTCGTCAACCGCGTCAGCTCCGTACAGGACCGCCGTCTCACCGGCCACGGCGCCTGAGCCGCACCGGGGCGGGCCGCTGACCTGCCGGAAGGCCCGCGAGCATCAAACGGGAACAAGTTGGCAGCCGGACTGTGACCTTGCGGACGGACAGTGAGAGGGTTCACGCGCAGAGAGCGAAGACCGACGTGGGGGATGAAAGATGGCGGAGCTCGCGCCCGACGATCCGCAAACCATCGGCCGCTACCGGCTGTTGAGCAGACTCGGCGCCGGCGGCATGGGCCGCGTCTACCTCGCGCGCTCGGAGGGCGGCCGTACGGTCGCGGTGAAGCTGATCAAGGCCGAACTGGCCGCCGAGGACGAGTTCCGCTCGCGGTTCCGGCTGGAGGTCGAGGCCGCACGCCGCGTCGGTGAACGCTGGACGGCGCCCGTGCTGGACGCCGACACCGAGGCGGAGAACCCGTGGGTGGCCACCGGTTACATCGCCGGACCCTCCCTCGAACAGGTCGTCTCCCGGCAGGGGGCGCTTCCCGAGAACTCCGTGCGCACCCTCGCGTACGGACTCTCCAGCGCGCTGCTCGACATCCACGGCGCGGGCATCGTGCACCGCGACCTCAAGCCGTCCAACGTCCTCGTCACCATCGACGGGCCGCGCGTCATCGACTTCGGCATCGTGCGGGCCCTGGACGCCCTGCCCGAGTCGACGATGACCGGCACCGGCGTCGTCGTGGGCTCCCCCAGCTACATGTCGCCCGAGCAGATCCGCGCCCAGCAGGTCACCCCGGCCAGCGACGTCTTCTGCATGGGCTCGGTGCTCGCCTTCGCGGCGACGGGACGTACGCCCTTCGGCAGCGAGGGCGGCGGCATCCACGCGGTGATGTTCCGCATCGCCCAGGAGGACCCGGATCTGGAGGGCGTCGAGGAGCCGCTGCGCGGGCTGATCGCCTCGTGTCTCGCGAAGGACCCGGCGGAACGGCCCGCGCCGGAGGACGTCATCGCGGGCGTGCAGCCCATCTCCACCGGCACGGCCGCGGCGCCGTGGCTTCCCGCGACGCTCATCGCCGAACTCGGCCGGCACGCCGTGCAGTTGCTGGACACCGACACCCCGCCCTCGGGCTCGGGGGCGCCGGAGGTGCCCGGCGGTACGGCCGCGTCGGAGGCGCACACGTCGGCGCTGCCCCGTTCCGGGGCGCACAACTCCGGCGGCTCGCAGGCGGGTTCGACGGCAGGTTCGCAGCAGGGGCCCGGGGAGTCCGGCCAGAGCGCCGCGTTCTCCGGCCCGGAGCGGGTGCCCGCCTCGCGCCGTCCGCGCAACCGCGTGCTGCTCGGAGTGGTGGCCGCGGCGGTCGTGGCGGGCGTCGCCTTCGCCGCGTCCGGTGCCGAACTGCCCCTGCTCGGCTCGGAGAAGGCCGGCTCGAAGCAGTCCTCCGACATCCCCGAGAGCTACGTCGGCACCTGGAGCGGCGAGGTCGAGCGGGACGGCGAACCGACGGGCCAGCACCGCCGGTTCGTGGTCTCCCGGGGCAAGATCGGCGAGGTCGTGGCCAACAGCATCAGCCTCGGCACGGACTACGAGTGCAAGAGCGACGGCAAGCTCGTCTCCGCCGGCACGTCGATCGAGCTGGACACCAAGGTCGTCACGAGCGTCCCCGAGAACAAGTGCTCCGCGCTCGGCTCGCACACGCTGACCCGGCGCTCGGACTCGACGCTGCGCTGGTCGGCCGCCGGGCGCACGGCCACCCTGCACCGCGTACCGGAACCGGAGCGGCTGCCGAAGGAGTACCTGGGCGACTGGACCCGTCCACTGCCCGGCGGCGGCGAACAGACGCTGCGGATCAAGCAGGTGGAGGCGGGCAGCATGTCCGTCCGGATGGTCTCCGAGGCCCCGGACGAGCACTGCGAGGCCAACTCCGACATCTTCTCGGTGGGCGGCGCGGGGGAGCCCGTACGGCTCGGGCCGCCGCGCATCGACAAGGACGCCTCGACGGGCGAGTGCCTCACCGGGCCCTCGGCCGCGCTGGAGGCCCAGGACGGCCGTCTTGTGCGGACGTTCGAGGAGATCGGCAAGGAGTTCGCGTACACGAAGGCGAACTGACGGGCGGCGCAGGGGAGAACGGCGTACGCGCAGGCGGACAGCAGCGGAAGCGGACGGAACCGGAAGGGCGGAAGCTGGCGGAACCGGAGGGCCGGCGGGCCGGAACCCGGCGCGGAAGCGGGCGGACCCGGACCCCCGTCCCGGGCTCGCCCTCTCCGCCGGCGCACCCCCACACGCGCCGCTCCGCCTGCGCACCCCCACACGCGCGGCTCCGCCGACGCCTCGGCGCCGCCAACCTCGTTGCCGCGACGGCTACTTCGTCTCCAGGTCCCGGTGCCGGAAGCCCGCCAGACCCACCGCGATCAGCACCGCCGCGAGCGCGGTAAGCACGGCCATCGGCGTCCAGTCCATCTCC
>NZ_LJGW01000336.1:3145-9025 GCF_001751255.1 Streptomyces nanshensis
CGGAATGTGCCCGAAGGGGGAGAGGTCGTTCATCCAGTCCGGGAACTGGAGGATCTGGCCGAGGTATCCGACGAGGAACGCGTACACCGGCACCAGCCACGCGGCCGCCGCGGCCCGCGGCAGCCAGCCGAAGAGCACGGCCGCGACGCCCGTCGTGACCCACAGCGCCGGTGCGTACGCCAGGGCCGCGCCCGTCAGCGACGCCACCAGCGAGCCGTCGCCCGTGGACGCCGCGCCCGCGACGCCGAAGCCCAGCCCGGCCAGCGCGAGCGTGACCGTACCGCCGACGAGCGTCGCCGACAGATGGCTCCAGGCCCACGCCGTACGCGACAGGCCCGTCGCCAGCAGCGGTTCGGCCCGTCCTGCGCTCTCCTCGGAGCGGGGGCGCAGGGCCGCCAGTACGACGTAGACGGCAGCGATCACGGCGTTGACGATCATGACGATCGAGGCGAAGGACTCCACCAGGGAGGCGCCGCCCGCCTGCGCCAGGGCGTCGTCGATCACATGGACGTCCTTCAGCATGTCGTCGACGTCGCCGAGGATCGATCCGTACATCGTCCCGAGCACGAACACCCCGGCGCCGAAGGCCGCCATCGTGCCGCGGTGCAGCCGCAGCGCGAAGCCGAAGGGGTGCGTCAGCGCCGCCGACGCCGTGCGCCGCCCGGGCCGCGGCGGGCGCAGGCCCTCGCCCACGTCGCGGCGTGCGCTGAGCACATAGCCCGCGGCGCCGGTGACGAGCGCCGTGGCGAGCATCGGCAGCAGCGGCCACCACCGGTCGTCCACGAACGGATAGCAGCGCTGGCCCCAGCCGATCGGCGAGAACCACGACAGGGTGCCGTCCCCGACGTCGCCCGCCGCCCGCAGTACGTAGGCGGCGCCGATCACGGCGAGCGCCATGCCGGAGGCGGCCCGCGCATGCTCCGTGATCTGCACGGTGACGGCCGCGACCCCCGCGAAGACCGTGCCCAGCCCCGCGAAGACCGCCCCGTACAGCAGCGACCCCTGCCATGTCACGCCGTCGACGCCGGAGCCGCCGAGGCCCAGCGCGAGCAGCCCGCCGAGCAGCAGCGAGGCGGCCACGGCGACGGTGAGCGCCGCGGTCAGCGCCGCATGGCGGCCGACGACGGTCGAGCGGAGCAGTTCGGCGCGGCCGGTCTCCTCCTCGGTACGGGTGTGCCGTACGACGGTCAGCACCGCCATGAGGGCGGCGAGCACCCCGTAGAAGCCGATCACCTGGTGGCTGAGCATCGCGCCCAGGTTGTAGCCGCCCTCCAGATAGTGGCGCGGCCCGGTCATGGCGAGCGCGGCCGGACTGCCCATGGTCTTCGCGACGGAGGCGCGGTCGGCGGCGTCCGGATAGAGCCCTTCGAGCTTGCCGACGGTGGAGAGCCCGACCAGCGCGAGCGCGGCGATCCACGCGGGGATGCGTACGCGGTCGCGGCGCAGCGCGAAGCGGATGAGCGTGCCGGTGCCGGCGAGGACATGCGACGGACCGCCGGGTCCGTCGGGTTCCGCCGCCCGCCGGGAGGTGCCGGTGCCGGTGGTCTCGGCCTGGACGGTCATCACGCGGCGCCCCCCGCCGCGCTGAGATGTCCGTTCGCGGCCAGTTCGTCGCCGTAGTGGCGCAGCATCAGCTCTTCGAGCGTGGGCGGATGGCTGGTGAGGCTGCGCACGCCGAGCCCGCTGAGGTGGCGCACGGCCTCGTCGAGGTGGGAGCCGTCGACGGCGAAGTGCACGCGCCGGTCCTCGGTGCGTACGTCGTGCACGCCGGGCAGTTCGGCGAGCCCGGTCACGGGCCGCTCGGTCTCAGCCTCGATGGTCGTACGCGTCAGATGGCGCATGTCGCTGAGCGTCCCGGACTGCACGATGCGGCCGAGCCGGATGATGCTCACGCGGTCGGCCAGCTTCTCGACCTGGGCCAGGATGTGGCTGGAGAGCAGCACGGTCTTGCCGGCCGCCTTCGCCTGGAGGATCACGTCCTGGAAGACGACCTCCATCAACGGGTCGAGCCCGGCGGTCGGTTCGTCCAGGAGCAGCAGCTCGGCGTCGGAGGCGAGCGCGGCGACGATGGCGACCTTCTGCCGGTTGCCCTTGGAGTAGGTGCGGCCCTTCTTGGTCGGGTCGAGGTCGAAGCGCTCGATCAGCTCGTCCCGGCGCCGGGTGTCGAGGCCGCCGCGCAGGCGGGCGAGGAGGTCGATGGCCTCGCCGCCGGTGAGGCCGGGCCACAGCTCGACGTCGCCGGGTACGTAGGCGAGCCGCCGGTGCAGGGAGACGGCGTCCTGCCAGGGGTCGTGGCCGAGCAGGCGCGCGGTGCCGGCGTCGGCGCGCAGCAGGCCGAGCAGCACGCGGATGGTGGTCGACTTGCCCGCGCCGTTCGGGCCGAGGAAGCCGTGCACCTCTCCGGTCCGTACGTCGAGATCGAGACCGTCGAGCGCCCGCAGCCTGCCGAAGGTCTTGACGAGACCGGATACCGAGATCGCGGTGGTGGATGAGTCCATGGACGCGAAGCTACACTTCTTTCATAAATTTGTGAAGTTAAGGAAGCGTTAGGATCTGCGTACGCGAGGTGACCAGGGAGGAGAAGCCGACCGGTGACAGAGGAGAGAGCAGCTCCCGGACGGGAGCAGGGACCGCGCTCCGGATCAGCGCCCGCGGCCGAGCCGGAGCGGGAGGCCGCGGCGCCGGACGTGAACACGGCGGCGTCCGGGGCGAGTTCGGCGCCCGGGGCGGAGGGCGAGACCGAGGCCGGGGCGGAGAGCGGGGCCGAGGCCGGGCCCGGGGACGACGACGGCTACGACGCGGCCACGTCCTCCTTCGTCGAACGCTTCGCCGCCGATCTGACACAGGCGGGCATGCAGCGCATGGCCTCCCGCGTCTTCGCCTGTCTGCTCGCCTCCGACGGCGGCTCGCTCAGCTCGGCCCAGCTCGCGGAACGGCTCCGCATCAGCCCGGCGGCGGTCTCCGGCGCGGTGCGCTATCTCGCGCAGGTCCACATGGTCAGCCGCGAACGCGAACCGGGCTCGCGGCGCGAGCTCTACCGTCTGGACGAGAACGTCTGGTACGAGGCGATCCTCGACCGCGAACAGCTCATCACCCGCTGGGCGGCCACGCTCCGCGCCGGCGAAGAGGCCCTGGGTCCGCGGACGCCCGCGGGGCGCCGGGTCCGCGAGACCCATGACTTCCTGAAGTTCATGCAGTCCGAAGTGGAAGGGATGCTGGAACGCTGGCGCGCCCAACGCAGGTCGCTCAGCCGGGAAGAGTGAGCCCCCACGCCCCGGCGAGCGCCGTCCAGGTACGTACGCGTACGGGACCGCCGACCAGGGCGTCCGCGCGGTAGTGGAAGTCCGGTCCGGACACCGTCACCGCCTTCGCCCGCGCCCGTACCGGCTCCGCGTCGTCCGCGCCCTCGGGGCGCACGGTCACCTGCGCGAGGCTGCGCTGCCCGTCCCACCGTCCGTCGTACCGTCCGTCCCACGGGGCGTCGGACTCCGCGCGGCCCCGACTCCTGTGCCCCGCACCGGAGTCGGGCGCGGAAGCGGAAGCAGAAGCGGAGGACGATCCGGTACGCAGGTGCCGGAGCGCGCCCGCGACGCCCGTCCCCACGGGACGCGGATCTCCCCGGCCCATGGGCCGAGGCCGGCCCCCTCCCCACCCCGAGGGACGAGGGTTGGGGCCTCCCCAGTCCGAAGGACGAGGGTCGGGGCCTCCCCAGTCCGAAGGACGAGGGTCGGGGCCTCCCCAGTCCGAAGGACGAGGGGAAACGACCGACACCTCCGTGACCGGCCGGTCCAGGTCCGCCAGCAGTTCGCCGTCCGCCTCGACCCGCAGCCGCTGCCCGGCCGACGGCCGCGCACGGCGTGCGCGCACCAGCGCCGCCGTCGCCCTCAACGCTCCCCCGCGGCCCTGCACTTCGTCCTCGCCGGACGGACCCGGGATGCGGATGCCGCCCAGCACCACGCCCCCGCTGTCGTCTATCAGCAGACCGAGCCGCCGTTCGACCCCGTCCAGCGCCGTACGGGCGGCGGAGACCGCGTCCGCCGGTACGCCCAGACCGCACGCCAGCGCGACGGACCGCTCCGCGCCGACGGGCACCACCGAGAGCACCGCCTCGTCCAACTCCCGCTCCCGGTGCAGCAGTCTGACCGCCCGCAGCAGCGCTCTGTCGTCGCCCACCACCACGGGGCGGCGGCTGCCGCGGCGGGCGAGCGCGCGCTCGGCCTCCTCCGGATTCTCCGGCAGGCACACCTTCACGCCCTCGGCGCCCGCGCACAGCACGTCACGCGCGATCCGTACGGATTCCCCGTCCCACATCCTGGCGGCGGGGTCGATGACCAGGAGCAGCGGGGGCTGCGAAGCCCCCGCGGGGTCTGGAGCCGACACCTTGTTCCTCTCTCAGGTAACCTCTCGGTGCAAGAGCCCCTGTCGCTGTTGCGCCAGGGGCTTCCTCTATCTGGGGCACCGGTCCGCGGCTCTTGCGATGGCACTGGCCACGCACGTGGGACATGCCCCGCCCGGAAGGGGTGTACGCCTGTGCCCGCACTTGTGCTGCTCGGTGCTCAGTGGGGTGACGAGGGCAAAGGGAAGGCCACCGATCTGCTCGGCGGTTCGGTCGACTACGTGGTGCGTTACCAGGGCGGCAACAACGCCGGCCACACGGTCGTCGTCGGCGACCAGAAGTACGCGCTGCACCTGCTCCCCTCGGGCATCCTCTCCCCGGGCTGTGTGCCCGTCATCGGCAACGGCGTCGTCGTCGACCCGTCGGTCCTGCTCTCCGAGCTGAGCGGACTGAACGAGCGCGGCGTCGACACCTCCGGACTGCTGCTCAGCGGCAACGCCCATCTCATCGCGCCGTACCACACCGAGGTCGACAAGGTGACGGAACGGTTCCTCGGGAAGCGGAAGATCGGCACGACCGGCCGCGGCATCGGACCGGCCTACGCGGACAAGATCAACCGCGTGGGTCTGCGCGTCCAGGACCTCTTCGACGAGTCGATCCTGACGCAGAAGGTCGAGGCCGCCCTCGACTTCAAGAACCAGGTGCTCGCCAAGCTCTACAACCGCCGCGCCGTCCGCACCGACCAGGTCGTCGAGGAACTGCTCGGCTACGCCGACCGGTTGCGCGGGTACGTCGCCGACACCACGCTGATCCTCAACGACGCGGTGGACGAGGGGAAGGTCGTCCTCTTCGAGGGCGGCCAGGGCACGCTGCTCGACGTCGACCACGGCACGTATCCCTTCGTCACCTCCTCCAACCCGACCGCGGGCGGCGCCTGTACGGGCGCAGGCGTCGGGCCGACGAAGATCAGCCGCGTCATCGGCATCCTCAAGGCGTACACGACGCGCGTGGGCGCGGGCCCCTTCCCCACCGAACTGCTCGACGCCGACGGCGAGGCGCTGCGCGAGATCGGCGGCGAGCGGGGCGTCACGACGGGGCGGGACCGGCGCTGCGGCTGGTTCGACGCGGTCATCGCGCGCTACGCGACCCGCGTCAACGGCCTCACCGACTTCTTCCTCACCAAGCTCGACGTGCTGACGGGCTGGGAGCGTGTGCCGGTCTGCGTCGCGTACGAGATCGAGGGCCGCCGGGTGACCGAACTGCCCTTCAGCCAGAGCGACTTCCACCATGCCGTGCCGGTCTACGAGTATCTGCCGGGCTGGTCGGAGGACATCACCGGGGCGAAGTCCTTCTCGGACCTGCCGAAGAACGCGCAGGGCTATGTGAAGGCCCTGGAGGAGATGTCCGGCGCCCCGATCTCCGCGATCGGCGTGGGTCCGGGCCGGGACGAGACGATCCAGATCAACTCGTTCCTCTGAACGCGGCGGCCCGCCGGAGAGGGCGGGCGGACACACCTGCGGGGCCGGCGCATCCCGGGATGCGCC
>NZ_LJGW01000336.1:9389-12782 GCF_001751255.1 Streptomyces nanshensis
CGCCCGTGCCGGCCGCCGCCCACAGCGCGAGCTGGCCTCCGGCGGAGTGCCCGAGCAGGACGTCGGCGGGCCCGAGCAGGTCGAGCGCGGCGGCGACGTCCTGGGCCGTCTCGGGCCAGCCGCCACCGCCGCCCACCCGCCGGTACTCCACGAGTTCGACGGTCATGCCGCGCTGTGCGAGCGCGGCGGCGAAGGGCGAGAGGTGGGTACGGTCGTACGCCTCGCGCCAGTAGCCGCCGTGCAGCACCGTGACGCGGGGGCCCGGCGCCCCGGGCCCGTACACGTCGACGATCTGCGAGGGGTGGTCGCCGTAGACGAGGGTCCGCTCGGGCGGCACCGGACGCAGTCCCAGCAGCGCTGCCTGCTCGCCCTCGTTCCCCGTCCCGCTGCCCGGCACGTTCCCCGCCGCGGTCAACTGCCCGCCTCCCGCCCGGTGTTGCGCAGCACGTCCCCGAGGGTCCGCGCCGCGCGGTCGACGTCGGCGAACGACGTGTAGAGCGGTGTGAACCCGAAGCGCAGCACTCCGGGACGGCGGAAGTCGCCGACGACGCCCCGCGCGTGCAGCCCCGCCATGACGGCCTCCGCCGGGTCGTCGCCGCCGGCCGCCGACCCGTCCTCGCACAGCAACGAGATCTGGCTGCCGCGCCGTTCGTGCTCCTGCGGGGTGAGCGGCGTCAGCCGCAGCCGTCCGGCCCGCCCGTCGGGGACGTACGTCCGTACCCGTCGCAGGAAGAAGTCCGTCAGGGCGAGGCTCTTGGCCCGCACCGCCTCGACGCTCACGCCGTCCCAGACCGTCAGGGCCTCCTCCAGCGCGAGCATGGAGAGGATGTCCGGGGTGCCCACGCGTCCGCGCACCGCGCCGTCGCCCGGCGCGTACCCGTCGGCCATCGCGAACGGGTCGGCGTGCGAAGTCCAGCCGGGCAGCGGCGAGTCGAAGCGCGGCTGCGCCTCCCGCCGTACGTAGAGGAACGCGGGCGATCCGGGGCCGCCGTTGAGGTACTTGTACGTACAGCCGACCGCGAAGTCCGCGCCGTCCGCGTCCAGTTGGACCGGCAGCGCGCCCGCGCTGTGGCAGACGTCCCACACGACGCGGCCGCCCGCGCGGTGCACGGCGTCGGTGACGGCCGCCAGATCGTGCAACTCACCCGTGCGGTAGTCGACATGGTTGACCAGCGCGACGGCCGTGGACGGGCCCGCCGCCTCCGCCATCGCGGAGACCGGCACGGCGCGCACCGTGGCCCCGGTCATCCGCGCTGCGGAGCGGGCGATGTAGCCGTCGGTGGGGAAGGTCGCCGCGTCCACCAGGATCTCGTCGCGTCCGCCGCCCTCGGCGACGCCGTGCTCCTCGCGGACGAGGCGCACCGCGCCCACCACGGCCTTGAAGACGTTGACGCTCGTCGAGTCGCCGACGACGATCTGACCGGGCGCGGCGCCCACCAGCGGGGCGATGCGGTCGCCGGTCCGCTCGGGCGCCGTCCACCACCCGGACTCGCTCCACGAGCGGATCAGCAGCCGCCCCCACTCGCGCTCCACGACGTCGGCGAGCCGCTCGGGCACCGAACGGGGCAGCGCCCCGAGGGAGTTGCCGTCGAGATAGACGGTGCCCTCCGGACCGTCGAGGACGAAGTCCGCCCGGCAGTGGGTGAGTTCGTCACGGGCGTCCAACTCCGCGGCGTCGGGCGCCACTTCCGTACCGGAGACCGCCGCCGCACCGGTCGCCGCACCGTGTGCGTCCACCGCCTCGGACGTGTCAGACATGGCTGCGCGCCGTCCACAGCTCCGGGAAGACGTTCTTCGCGGCACGCTTCTCCAGCCACGCCACGCCCGCCGAGCCGCCCGTGCCGACCTTGGAGCCCATCGCCCGCCGCGTCGCCACGAGATGGTCGTTGCGCCAGCGCCACACCAGCTCCGCGACCTCGGTCAGCGCCTCGCCGAGCCGTACGACGTCGCCGCCGCCCACGGGAGCGCCGCTCTCCTCCGCCTCCCGCGCGTAGGCGTCCGCCCACACGGCCTCGACACCGGGGTACGGCCGGTAGGGCTGCGAGACGTCCCGCGTGAGCGCCTCCCGCGGCACCGCCTCGCCCCTGCGCGCCAGATAGCCCAGCACCTCGTCGTACAGGCCGGGTTGGTGCAGCGCCTTCTCCAACTCCGCGTGCACGCGCGGCGCTCCGCGGTGCGGTACGAGCATCGACGCGGACTTCTCGCCCAGCAGGAACTCCATCCGCCGGTACATCGCGGACTGGAATCCGGAGCCCTCGCCCAGCGCCGAGCGGTAGGAGTTGAACTGCGCGGGCGTGAGATGGGCCAGCGGCTCCCAGGACGCGTTCAGCGACTGGAGTTCGTAGACGGAGCGCTTCAACGCGGCCAGCGCGCCCGGCAGATCGTCCTCGCGCAGCGACTTCGCGGCCGTCTCCCACTCGTGCACGATGACGGTGAACCACAGCTCCATCACCTGCGTGGTGACGAGGAAGACCATCTCGCCCGGGTCCTCGGACAGCGGGTGCTGGAGATGGGTCAGGACGTCGGCCTGTACGTAGTCCTCGTACGGTGTGGTGCCTTCGAAGTCCAGCTCGGGGGCCTGCGTACCGGCCGCGGGGTCCTCGACGTCGTGAGACATCGCTTCTCCTCAACGTGGTGTCCGGGTAGCGGTCCGCTCCCATCTTTCGATCGGCAATGGAGCCCCGGTCCCCTCGGGCCCGCCCCGCGCTCGGCGGCGTACGGACCCGCCACTCATCATCGGGGAGGCGGCCCGCCGGGACAAGAGAACCTGGTCAGCGCCCAGGACATATGCCCCGTACGGGCCGTGCCGCGCCCCGCGTCCCCCGCGCGGGACGTCACGACAGCGTGGCCGCCGCGGTGGGTGAACTCTCCTTGAGGAAGGACGAGCAGCGCTCGTGCTCCTCGTGCTCCCCGATCGACTCCGCGGCACGGGCGAGCGCGTGCAGCGCCCGCAGGAAGCCGCGGTTGGGCTCGTGCTCGAACGGCACGGGGCCGTGCCCCTTCCAGCCGCTGCGGCGCAGCGCGTCGAGGCCGCGGTGGTAGCCGGTACGCGCATAGGCGTAGGACTCGACGACCCGTCCCGCCTCGAAGGCGTCGTCCGCGAGCAGCGCCCACGCCAGCGAGGACGTCGGATACGCCGCGGCCACCTCGACGGGCGCCGTCCCGGAGGCGAGCATCTCGCGCGGCCCGGGGTCGTCGGGGAGGTGGGTCGGGGGCGGGCCCCCGAGCAGATTCTCGTGAATGCTCATGGTCTCCAGTCTGCCTTGTCGGTGGGGAACGCAGTCGTGGCCGAGCGAACCCGGCGTACGGCACGGACGGCGCGAACGGATCGCGCGCCGCGGAGGGCCGTCCCGGGCGCACAGCGCGGAGGGCCGGCCGTGACAAGCACGGCCG
>NZ_LJGW01000336.1:12990-19859 GCF_001751255.1 Streptomyces nanshensis
CGGCCGTGACAAGCACGGCCGGCCCTCCGCCACTGCTGCGCGGGGAGCGCGGACGCGCCCCGCCGCGGTGCTACTTGAGCCGGGTGCCGGTCGAGCGCAGGTTCGCGCACGCCTGCTGGACGCGCTCGGCCATGCCCTTCTCGGCAGCCTTGCCCCAACTCCGGGGGTCGTAGGTCTTCTTGTCGCCGACCTCGCCGTCGACCTTCAGCACACCGTCGTAGTTGCGGAACATGTGGTCCGCGACGGGACGCGAGAAGGCGTACTGGGTGTCGGTGTCCAGGTTCATCTTCACCACGCCGTTCTCCAGCGCGGTGGCGATCTCGGTGTCCGTGGAGCCGGAGCCGCCGTGGAAGACGAAGTCGAACGGGTTCTGCTTGCCGGACTTCGCGGCGACGCCCTCCTGGAGGTCCTTCAGCAGCTCGGGCCGGAGCACGACGTTGCCGGGCTTGTAGACGCCGTGGACGTTGCCGAACGAGGCGGCCAGCAGGTAGCGGCCCTTTTCGCCCAGGCCGAGGGCCTCCGCCGTACGCAGCGCGTCGTCGACGGTCGTGTACAGCTCGTCGTTGATCTCGTGCGAGACGCCGTCCTCCTCGCCGCCGGTCGGGGTGATCTCGACTTCGAGGATGATCTTCGCCGCGACGGCCTGGGCCAGCAGCTCCTCGCCGATCTCCAGGTTGTCCTTGAGCGTCTCGGCGGAGCCGTCCCACATGTGGGACTGGAAGAGCGGGTTCTGCCCGGCGTCCACGCGCTCCTTGGAGACCGCCAGCAGCGGACGCACATAGCCGTCCAGCTTGTCCTTCGGGCAGTGGTCGGTGTGCAGCGCGACGTTGACCGGGTACTTCTTGGCGACGATGTGCGCGAACTCGGCCAGCGCCACGGCACCGCTGACCATGTCCTTGCTGTACTGCCCGCCGAGGAACTCGGCGCCGCCCGTGGAGATCTGGACGATGCCGTCGCTCTCCGCCTCCGCGAAGCCGCGCAGGGCCGCGTGCAGGGTCTGCGTCGAGGTCACGTTGATGGCGGGGTAGGCGAACTTGCCCGCCTTCGCCCGGTCGAACATCTCGTTGTAGACCTCGGGGGTCGCGATGGGCATCTGTCCGCTCCTTGGGTGGGTATCGGCTCTGCTGCGGAGTACGGCTGCCGCACGGTGTCCGGGCTCGGGCTCGGCGGCCTCCGGACCGGGACGGCTCAAGTGCGCCGGTCGGGGCGCGGGGCCCGGGGGTCCGGGGCCGGATCACCCCGGACACCGGCGGCCGGCACGACGTCATCGTCGACCCCCATACTCCCAGACGCACCCCGGTGTACGGGCCACTCGGGCGCCGCGGGGGCGGTGCCGGGCCCGCGCCGGGGNGCGCGGCTCACGCCAGACCGAGGTCCGCCAGCCCGTACGCGTACAGATAGCGCAGCCCCGCCCGCTCGACGGCCGCCGCGGCACCGCGCTCCACGATCGTCGCCACGGCCACGACCTCGGCGCCCGCCTGCCGGGCGGCCTCCACCGCGGTGAGCGGCGAGTTGCCCGTGGTCGAGGTGTCCTCGACGATCAGCACCCGGCGGCCCTCGATGTCCGGGCCCTCGATGCGCCGCTGGAGGCCGTGGGCCTTGCCCGCCTTCCGTACGACGAACGCGTCCAGCTTCCGGCCCCGTTCGGCCGCCGCGTGCAGCATCGCCGAGGCCACCGGGTCGGCGCCGAGCGTCAGCCCGCCGACGGCGTCGAAGTCGAGATCCGCGGTGAGGTCCAGCATCACCCGGCCCGCGAGCGGCGCGGCCTCGCCGTCGAGGGTGATGCGGCGCAGGTCGATGTAGAAGTCCGCCTCCTGGCCGGAGGAGAGGGTCACCCTGCCGTGCACGACGGCCTTTTCCTTGATCTGCCGCAGCAGCGCGTCAGAAGTGCTCATGGCCCCGGAGCCTATGCGGGCCGGCGCATCCGCTCCACGAGAGGGCCCGCGCTCTACGAGAGGGCCCGCCAGCTCCAGGTGGTGGAGATCTCCAGCGGCTGGATCGGAGTGACCAGATGGGGATGGGAGTTGAGGCCGTTGGGCGGGCCCGTCTGCGGCTCCACGCACACCGCCTCCGGCTGCTCGTCGTAGACGACGACCCACTCGGCGCGGCTGGCGACCCTCAGCTCCAGCTCTCCCGGCCAGGTCAGGGTGACGTCGACGCCCTGCGGCATGCCGAAGCAGTCGTCCCAGGGGCCGGGCCGCGGCTCGATGCGCTTGCCGGTGGGCAGATGGTCGACGCCGCGCTCCTCCTGCCACTCCGGGTCGAAGTCGACGGTCACGTCGCCGCCGCGCCCGCCGAGGTTGCGCAGGAACCAGGGATGCCAGCCGGCCTGCGCGGGGAAACTGGCGTCCGCCGCCTCGACGCCGAGGGTGAGGGTGAGCGCCCGGCCCGCCTCGTCGAGTTCGACGATCTGCGTGACGCGGCCCTCCCAGGGCCACGGGTCGCTCAGTTCGCAGGTGAAGGCCGCGGACTGCTCGTCCTGCCGCAGGGTGCGCCAGGCCCCGTCGCGTACCGTGCCGTGGATCGCGTGCGGGCCGCTGTCCAGGGGGAGTTGGTACAGCTCGCCGCCGCTGCGGAAGCGGCCCTGGTCGGTACGTCCGCACCAGGGCACCATGACGAACGCGCCGTACCTCTTGCCCTGCCGGAGCAGTTCCGTGCCGCCGACCTTCAGCGAGGCGATGCGGCAGCCCCGGTGCGGTTCGAGCGTCAACTCGGCGTCTCCGGCGCGGAGTGTGACGTCGGCGTCAGTGGTGGCGGAGTCAGTCATGACGCGACCCTAACCTCGCCAACTCCCGGCAGAGCGCGACCCGGCCGTACGTCAGCGGCGGCGGCGCAGGGCACGGCCGATGAAGACGGCTCCGGCGACGACGGCCGCGGCGGCGGGCGCGACCCAGCGCAGCGCGGCGGAGTTGGCGATGGGCTCCGGGACGGGGATCGGCGCGTAACGCCCGCGCGGGGGCGCGTGATCGACCTCCTCGGCGCTGCGCCCGATCATCGTGCGGCGCGCGTGTGCGGCCTCGGCCTCGGCGGCGGCCTCCACCTCGGACTCGTCGAGGGGCTCCTCGTGGAGCGGGTCGAGGGAGGACGGCGGGACGTCGGCGTCGAAGATGCCGCCGCGCTCGCCGGACTCGGCCTCGCCCGGCTTCCCTTCGCCGGACTCCTCTGTGCCGCCCTGCTCCGGGGTCTGGCCCGGCTGCTCCGCCGCGGGGCGGGCGTCGCCCTCGTCGCGGGCCTCGTCCGCGGTGCGGCCGGTGCCGTCGGTGCCCTCGGCAGCGCCGTCCGACGCGTCACCGGAGGTCTCCTCGGAGGCGTCGCCGGTGCTCTCGCCGGTGCTCTCGCCGGTGGTGCCGTGCGCCGTGGTGCCGTTCGCGGAGGCGCCCGCGGACGGACGCGACTCACGGCTGTCCGGGGCCGGAATGCCGGGGATGACACGGTCGTTGTCGCCGGGTTCGCCGATGCCGCCGGCGGTCTTGTCCGTGCCGGAGGGCGCGTCCGTCGTCGGTTCCGTCGCCGGTTCCGTCGCCGGTTCAGTCGCCGGGGCCTGCGGAGAGTCGAGGGTCTCGGGCGGCTGCTCCCGGATGCTCTCGCCGAGCGCCTTGGCGAAGCGTTCCAGCAGCCGGTGCCCGGCGGCGGTCGCGGTCTTGGCCTCGACGTCCTTGATGCGCCCGTCGCCCTTGACGGTGCCCGAGCACACGAGCCGGGTGGCCTCGCCCTCCGTGGCCCGCCGCGGTACGACGGTGAGGTTCAGCCGCACCGAACCGGTGCCCCGTGCCTCCGTACCGCTGGCCTTGACGGTGAACTCCTCGCCGCGGGGCGTGACGGTCAGGCTGCCCCGGTAGGTGATCGTCGAGCCGCCGACGCGGACCCGGAGACGCCCCTCGGTGGTGCCCGCGGCACCCTTGGCGGCGGCTGCGCCCTTGGTGCTCTTCGCGTCCTTCGCGCCCTTGGCGCCGGACCCGGCACCGGCCTTGGCGCCCTTCTCGCCCTGCGCGCTCTCGGCGCCCTCGGCACCGTCGAGTTGCAGACCGGGCACGCAGCGCGCCACACGCGCGGGCTCAGCGAGCGCCGCCCGTACGGACCCGACGGGAAACGGAACGTTCACCTCGTGCTCCATAGGGCGGAGCCTACCCACCGTGTACCGTCCATGGGACCTCCCCGGCGCTGCTTCACCGCCCACCGCACCCGCCTGGAGGCCGGGGCTCAGTAGCGGGGACGCGTCAGGGTCGACGGCGGAAGCCCCGTCAGCCGGTCGCGTTCCGCGCGCCGTCCCGCGAAGCGCAACTGACGCGGAGTCAGCGCGCCCAGCCGTGAGCCGCCGCCCGTGTCCTTCCGTACGCGCTCGTCCGCTCCCGCTCCCGGACCCGGCCCCGCCCCCGTTCCCGCTTCCACGCCCCGCCCCGTGGCCGGCGTCGTCAGCGGGTACGTGTGCGTGCCGGCCGCCGTCAGCGGCGGCCCTGGCGAGTCCCCGCGCGAGGCGAGCACGAAACCGAAGTCCCGTGGGCGGCGCAGCACATACGGGGAGGTGCGCAGGCCCGCGGAGCGGAGCGTCGTCTCCACCGTCCAGTAGGTGCGCGGCTCTCCGGCGGCCGGACCCGCGTGCACGGCGACGCGTCCGCCGGGCGCGAGGGCGCGCGCCACCAGGCCGTAGAACTCCTGCGAGTACAGCTCCGCGGTGTCCTGCACCGAGGGCACCGGAAGGTCGGAGAGCACGACGTCGTAGGCCCCCGCGTCCGATGCCCGTGCCAGCCGCCGGAGTTGCTCGAAGGTGTCGCCGGAGTGCTCGACGCGCACCCGCGGGTCCTCGTACGCGTCGCCGTTGAGCCCCCGCAGTCCGGGATCCGTACGGGCCAGGCGCAGGGCCGCGCCGTCCCGTTCGAGGACGGTCACCTCCCGTACGCGTGCGTAGCGCAGCACTTCGCGCAGCGCGAGGCCGTCCGCGCCGCCCAGCAGCAGTACGCGGCGGTGTGCGCCGGAGGTCATGGCGGGACGTACGAGCGAGGCGTGGTAGCGCTCGCCCTCGGCGGAGGAGACCCGCAGCCTGCCGTCGACGTAGAAGCGCAGCGGCCGGGCGCCGTGCCGCCAGGCCCGCGGGTCCCGGTCGCCGGTGAGGACCGCCTCCTGGGCGCCGCTGCGGACCGCGACCCGTACATGCCCGCCGTACACCGCGTCACGCGCGGCCCGTTCGAAGGAGGCGACGAAGCCGGTGCCGGCGAGCAGGAGCAGCACCACCGCGCCGTTCGTCGCGAGCAGGCCCCAGCGCACGCGGACGGTGACGTCGTGCCGGAAGAGCCACAGCACGACGACGCCTCCGGCGCCCGCGTTCACCACGCCCGTCAGCAGAGCCCCCGTCAACTGGCCGAAGAACGGCAGCAGTAGAAAGGGGAACATCAGCCCGCCGACGAGCGCGCCCACGTAGTCCGCGGCGAAGAGGTCGGCGACGGCGCCGCCCGCGTCCTGCTTCCGGATGCGCTGGATCAGCGTCATCAGCAGGGGCATCTCGGCGCCGATCAGCATGCCGATGGCGAGCGAGAAGCCCACGAGCGCGACGCGGGCGCCGCCCAGCCACGCGAAGCTCGCGTACAGCGCCATGGCGGAGCCGCCGCCGACCAGGGCGAGCAGCGCCTCGACCGCGGCGAAGCCCGTCGCCGCCCGGCAGCGCAGCCGCTTGGCCAGCAGCGAGCCGACGCCCATCGCGAAGACCATCACCGAGAGCACGACGGACGCCTGGGTGACGGAGTCGCCGACCAAGTACGAGGCGAGCGCGACGAGTTCGAGTTCGTAGACGAGGCCGCAGGCGGCGCAGACGAACACAGAGGCGAGGACGAGCCCGCGCCCGAGCCCGGCGGGCACCGGAAGCCGCGCGTCCTGGGGCGTTGCGAGGGGGCGGTCGATCATGCGGCGAACGCTACGTGACGGGTTTTCAGCTTTTTGTCACCCACACGCGTGCCACGGGAGCAGAGCCCGCGCAGCGAAGCAGCCGGAGGCACCGGGCGGTTGGGGCCCCAAAGATGCGGCTCGGGGCCCGACTACCGCGGCGGCGCGGCGAGTTCGCCCGTGCGCGCACACGCCACGGGCGGCGTCCGCCGCGTACGGACCGCGGAACGGACCACCCTGGTACGGGTGGAGACCAGCCGGCCCTCCTGCGGGTACGAGTGCCACGTACGCCAGCGCACCTGGCTCGCGCAGCGCTGCACCAGCAGCGCGGTGAACGCGTGCGGGGCGCCGGGAAAGGTGCCCGCCAGGCCCTCGGGATGGCCGGCGACGAGCGCGAGCAACTCCTGCGCACGGCCCGCGAAGGCGCCCGGCGTGAGCGTCTCGACGCGCGCCGCGAAGTCGTACTCCCAGGCGCCCGTGCGTCTGGAGACGCCCAGCGGCAGCGGTGTCCGTCTGCCGGGCATGCAGGCCACGGTCTCGGAGCAGGTGCGGCCGTCCTCTTCGAGCAGCACCTGATGGGAGGCGCCGAGCAGCCTCAACTGCACGGTGGCGGCGCCGAGTCGGAGGTCGCGCGCTGCCAGCGCGGGCAGCGGTTCGAGGCCGAGCGCCCAGGCGAGGTCGCCGGCGCGGGTGTCGGTGTAAGGGGTGGTGAGAGTGGTGAGCATGGGTCGGCTCCGCAAGTACACAGGGGAGGGGTGAGCCGGGCAGGGCCTCCGGCGGGCGGCCGGTTGTCCTGCGTCGACGGCTCGTACCCACGCCAAGTCCGGGGATACAGAAACACCGAATCATGAAATGTGTACCGCCACAGCGGTATCGCCCAACTTCTCCGGGTTTCCATCCCCCAGGTGACCGCACAGTTCAGATGTTCAACTGCCGGGCGCTTGACGGAAGTTCAGATTCCTCTCCGCATACGTACGGGGCGCCCGCGGGCGGAT
>NZ_LJGW01000315.1 GCF_001751255.1 Streptomyces nanshensis
CCTCGTGGGCGGCGCCGGCCGGGCCCCGCTGTGCCGACTGCCCCAACTGCCCGGACTGGACGGGCGGTTCCACGCTCACGGCAACGCCGCCCGTCGCGCCCGTCGCACCCGGCGCACCCACGGCGCCCGTACCGCCCGGCCCGACCGCGCCGCCCGCCTCCGCCTCATGACGGCGCTGCCGGTACGCGGCGAGCTGCTTCTCCACGCCCTTCAGCGTCAGCCCCTGCCGTCCGAGCTGTACGGCGACGGCCTCCATCGCCTCCACGACGCTGGCCGTCGACTCGTCCACGACCGCCGTGACGGCGCCCTGCTCCCGCGCGACGCCCGCCAGTTGCCCGACGAGGGTCGACTTGCCCACGCCCGCCTGTCCGCGGATGTGGAAGAGGAACTGCGCCTGCTCGGGCGGCAGCGCCAAGTTCTCGCGGAACGCGGCGAGTTCGCTTCTGCGTCCCACGAATCCGTCGCGCCGCTGCCGCCGGATCAACTCCTGCCGCGAGAGCCGTTCCCGCCCCGCCATGCCGCTCACCCCCGTCACGACCGGCCCGCTGCGCCGGTGCGTCTCATGGTGCCCGACGGCGGGGACAGGGGGCGAGGATCCGCCGACCCTCCGTGACGGATTCCGCGCATTTCCCGCTCGTCCGTCCGCGCGCCCGCTCGTCTGTTGAATTCCGTGCACGATGCGAACACCCCGCGTACGGACGTGGATTATGCCTCCGGTATCCGCCGTGGCTTTCTTTCCGCGCCCGGGATGTTCCGCGTTGGGTGAAGTGCCGTGCGGAAGCGCACGTGCGCCGCTGAATTGCTCCCGCCCAACCGTCAATTCCGGACTTCCGGACGGCTTCGTGCGTGTTAACTGTGCGGCCAGGGTGTGCGGCCTGAGCCACTGTCAGATGACGGGCGCCGAGCGGTATGTCCTGGAAAACAACAAGCAATTCAGACGGAGTATGCAATGACAGTTCAAGATGGAAGCAACGGGACGCTTTCATCGGGCACGGTCAGAACCGCGGTGCCGGCTCGTCTCGACAGGCTGCCCTGGTCGCGGTGGCACTGGATGATCGTGATCGGTCTCGGGACGGTCTGGATCCTGGACGGGATGGAGGTCACCCTCGTCGGCAACATCGCCGGGCGTCTCTCCGAGCCCGGCAGTGGCCTCGCCATCACCTCGGCGCAGGTCACCGGCCTGGGAGCCGCGCTGTACGTGGCCGGTGCGTGTCTGGGTGCCCTCTATTTCGGATGGCTGACCGACCGGTTCGGGCGCAAGAAGCTCTTCCTGGTCACGCTCGCCGTCTATCTGGTGGCGACCGCCCTCACCGCCCTGTCGTTCGACAGTTGGTGGTTCTTCCTCTGCCGCTTCCTCACGGGCTTCGGCATCGGCGGCGAGTACGCGGCCATCAACTCGGCGATCGACGAGCTGATCCCCTCGTACTACCGGGGACGCGTCGACCTCATGATCAACGGCAGCTTCTGGCTGGGCGCCGCGGCCGGCGCCATGCTCTCGATCCCGATGCTGGACACGAGCATCTTCGCGCAGGACACGGGCTGGCGCCTGACCTTCGCCTTCGGCGTCGTCCTCGGCCTGGTGATCCTGGTCGTACGGAGAAACGTGCCCGAGAGTCCACGATGGCTGTTCATCCACGGACGCGGGGACGAAGCCGAATCCATCGTGCAGGACGCGGAGGCGCGCTGCCTCGCCCAGCACGGCGAGGGCAGCCTGCCCGAGCCCGCCGGCGAGATCGCCATCAACCAGCGCCAGGCGATCGGTTTCGGGACGATCGCCCGCACGGTCTTCTCCAAGTACCGTTCCCGTGCATTCCTGGGGCTTTCGCTCTTCGTCGGACAGGCGTTTCTGTACAACGCCGTAACGTTCGGATTCGGGGCGATTCTCGCGGCCTTCTACGATGTGCCCGCCGGTTCGACGGGCTATTACTTCGTGGCGATCGCGATCGGCAATCTCCTCGGCCCCATTCTGCTCGGTCCGCTCTTCGACACCGTGGGCCGCCGGATAATGATCGCCGGTACCTATATCGGGTCCGGCGTGCTCCTGTTCGGCACCGCGGCTCTCTTCTCCAGCGGTGTGCTGACGGCGACGACGCTCACGGTGTGCTGGAGCGTCGTGCTGTTCTTCGCGTCCGCGGGCGCGAGTTCCGCCTACCTCACGGTCAGCGAGATCTTCCCGATGGAGACCCGCGCCATGGCCATCGCGTTCTTCTACGCGCTGGGCACGGCCGTGGGCGGCATCAGCGGTCCGCTGATCTTCGCCGAGCTGACGGAGAACGGCGTTCTCGCGGACACGACGCTCGCCTTCGAGATCGGTGCCGGTCTGATGTGCCTGGCCGGTCTGGTCGCGGCGTTCCTCGCCGTGCCCGCCGAGCGCCGTTCCCTGGAGGACATCGCCGCACCGCTCTCCTCGCAGGAGGAGACGGCGGCGGTGAGCTGAAACGGCCGTCTCTCCGCCCGACCGGTCCGCGACGACGGGGGCTGTTGCCGCGATGCGGGCCGGTCATGACGAAGACCTCCGTTCCGGAGCCCTGCGGGCTTCCGGCGACGGAGGTCTTCGTCTCTCTCGGCGGCTTCAGCGGCTTCAGCGGCCCCGGCCGGTGAGGAAGGGGGCCGGCTACTCCGCCTCCCCCGCCCTTCCCTCCGGGTGCACCTCGCCCCGTGCCGTGATGACCCGGCTGATGAAGTGCTCGTACACCAGCGCCCCGATGACGCCGCCGATGAGCGGGCCGACGATGGGGATCCACCAATAGCCGCTGAACCAGTCGAAACTGCCCGGGAGGGCGATCGACCCCCATCCCTCGAAGAAGGTGAACAGCCGGGGCCCGAAGTCACGGGCGGGGTTGATGGCGTACCCGGCGTTCGTGCCGTACGTCAGGCCGATCGCGACGACGACGAGACCGATCAGGAACGGCCCCATGTTCGACTGCGGTGCCGTGTTGCGCATGTCGATGAGGGCGCAGACGAGCAGCAGCAGGAAGGCCGTGCCGACGATCTGGTCGAGCAGGGGACCCCACCAGGAGTTGCCGAAGTACTCGGCCGGGAAGGTCGCGAAGATCGAGAACGTCGGCAGTGATTTCTCGCGTCCCGTGCCCTCCTTGGCGTTGAACGCGTCGATCGCCCAGTGGTACGTGGCGTAGACGACGGAGGCGGCGACGAAGGCGCCGACGAGCTGCGCTCCCCAGTACGGCAGCACCTTGCGCCAGGGGAAGTGCCCGCGGACGGCGAAGCCGAGCGTCACCGCGGGGTTGATGTGGGCGCCGCTGATGCCGCCCGCCACGTACACGCCGAAGACGACGGCCAGGCCCCATCCCCAGGAGATGATCAGCCAGTTGGACGGTCCGAAGTCGCCGGTCTGCCGGCCCGAGCCGGAGAGCCCGACGACCGCGACGGCGACCGAGCCGCAGCCGATGAGGATGAGGACGAAGGTGCCGAGGAACTCGGCCAGCATCTCGCCCCCGAGCCCCGTTCTGTAACCGAGTCGGCGTGCACTGCTCTTCGTGTGCTGCTCAGCCATCGGCTCTCCTCTTCGCTCGCGCAACAGCCCTGCCGTGCCTCCCCGAACGGTAAGCAGGGGGGCTGACGTCAACGCGGGGCTGACCGCGCGTCACTCCGTTTGTCCACCCGATGGCGTACGGGCCCGCCGGTAGAGGCGTCCGATCAGGAATTTGGCCGGGATCAGGGCGACCCAGCACCACATCGCGGCGTACGGCGAGACGAAGGCGAGGGGCGCGGTGACGCCGAAGACGAGCACCGTGGAGGCCAGGTCGGCGGTGTCGAGTCGGCGCCCGTGGAGGGCGGCCCGGTCCCGCGCGGGCCCGCGGCGCCGGTGCGAGGTGACCAGCAGCGCGAGATGCACGGAGTTCAGCGCGGTGACGCTGAGGGCGTAGACGGCGACGGCCTGCGGCTGGGCGCTGTACTCGGCGAGCAGTGCGGTGGGGAAGGGCAGCAGCGCCGTCAGTCCGAGGCCGAGCAGGGTGAGCCCGGTGACCTTGCCGTCCAGCGAGTCGAAGGCGGCCAGGATGCGGCGGTGGTCGAGCCAGAACTGCGAGATGACGGCGAAGCTCAGGGCGTACGCGGCGATGTGCGGAAGGGTCAGATGCAGGGCCTCGTGGAAGCCCTTGTCGCTGAGGCCCCGCCGGACGGTGATGTCGAGCACCAGCAGCGTCATGGCGATGGAGAAGACGCTGTCGGAGAGGTTCTCCAGGCGTTCGATCCCTCCGCCTGACCGAGGGGCGGGCGATGTGCGGTCCACGTCCCGGATCGTAGGTCCGCGGCGGTACGGGCGGATTCATCCCGCGCCCGCCGTGCGGAGATCGGCGCCGTCCGTGCGGTCGTCCGCGCCCGTGCTCGCCGGATGCGCCGGCCGGAGGCCCACGTACGCTACGTCCGGGCATCGTGTGGGGAAACGGGGGAGAGGACGAGGGGGCGCAGTGGTGGAGACCAAGAGCACGCGCGGCGGGGGGCGCCGGCGGATGCCGCGGGAGGTGCGCGAGCGGCAGATGCTGGACGCGGCCGTCGCGGGCTTCGCACGGCACGGCTACCAGGCGGCGTCGATGGACGACATCGCCGAGGAGGCGGGGGTCTCCAAGCCGCTGGTCTATCTGTATCTGAAGTCCAAGGAGGACCTGTTCACGGCGTGCATACGCAGGGAACGGGCGGCGCTCGTCGAGGCGGTGCGGGGCGGTACGGGCGCGGACCGCGCGGACGGTGACGGGCCCCGGGCGGGCGGCGTCCCCGGCTCCGGGGGATCCGGTGCCGAGCAGCAGCTCTGGCGGGGGCTGTGCGCCTTCTTCGCGCACACCGCCGCGCGGCCCGAGGGCTGGTCCGTGCTGCACCGGGCGCACACCCAGGGCGAGCCCTTCGCCCGTGAGGTCGCCGGACTGCGGGCGGAGATCACCGAGTTGGTGACGCTGCTGCTGGGCCGGGCGGCCGTGGACGCGGGCTGCGACGAGGAGTTCGCCGAACGGGAGGTCTCCGGGCTCGCGCACGCGATGGTCGGCGCGGCGGAGTCGCTCGCGGTGTGGGCCAACTCCCGTACGGACGCGGTGCCTTCGCCGAAGGAGACCGCGGCCACCCTGATGAACTTCTGCTGGACGGGGCTGGGTCAGATGATCAAGGGCGCTCGCTGGTCACCTCACCGGTGAGGTGCAGCCGCGGCTGCTTCTCGCCGCCGCTTCCGCCCTTGTCACCGTCGCCCTGCCCGTTGCGGTGCCCGCTTCCGCTCCCGGTTTCGCCGTAGGTTCCGCCGTCGGTTTCGCCGTGCACTCCGCGCAGTTCGAAGCGGTGCACCCGCACCGGCGCCCGGTAGTTCCCGACCGGCGCGGTCGGCTCGTCCATGCCGTAGGCGACGGTCGAGGGAAGCAGCACCGGGGCCTTGAACTCGGCGCGGGCGGTGAGCTGTTCGCCTCCGTCGGCGGCGCCGGTGGCGGCGAGCGCGCGGGCGAAGGTCCACATGCCGTGGGCGATATGGCGGGGGAAGCCGAAGAGCTTCGCGGTCAGCGGGTGCAGATGGATCGGGTTGCGGTCGCCGGAGGCGCGGGCGTAGCGGCGTCCGAGGCCGGAGGGCAGCCGCCAGTGGTCGCGTACGGGCAGGGGGTGCGGCGCGGCCGGCGGTTCGGGGCGGGGTCCCTGGGGTCCGGACGCCGCACCGGTCGGGCCCGTGGCCTCGCGCTGCGCGAACTCCCCTGCCCCGTCGCCCCGTTCGCCGTCCGCCGTGCGGTGCCGGCACAGATAGGTGCTGCGGGAGTGCCACACGAGCCGGCCGCCCAGCCGCGCCTCCGTCACCACGTCGAAGCTGCTGCCGCGCCGGTGCGGTGTCAGGGCGTTGGTGTGCACGGAGATCTCCGGGCGTTCGCCGGGCCGCAGCGCGCGGTGCTGGGTGAGTTCGATGCCGGTGTGCACGAGGCCGAGCACCGGGAAGGGGAAGTCGGGCTGCGACATCAGCAGCATGGCGAGGGGGAAGCCCATGATGTGCGGATAGCTCGGCGGCACCGGCCCGCCGCCCGCGTCGCCTCTGCCGTTTCTCTCCCCTTCCCCCGCACCGTCGCCGTCCGGCGCGGTGAAGCCGCACACGCGGGCGTACGCGCGCAGCCGCCCGGTGTCGATGTCCGCCTCCGGAAGCACCAGCCGCACTCCGGGCAGCCGTGCCCCCTCGTACGGCCCCCGCTTGGAGCGCGAGGCGAGCGCGCCGCGTGCGAGCACCACCGGCAGCCGCGGCGGTGAGTCGATGCGCTGGACGGTCATGCCGCTCACGCTCCCAACAGGCTCTGGCCGCAGACCCGTACGACCTGGCCGTTGACGGCGGAGGAGGCGGGACTCGCGAGCCATGCCGTGGTCTCCGCGACGTCGACGGGAAGGCCGCCCTGGCTGTGGGAGTTCATACGGCGGCCCGCCTCCCGGATGAAGAAGGGCACGGCCGCGGTCATCTTCGTCTCGATGAAGCCGGGGGCGACGGCGTTGACCGTGACGCCGTGCTCGGCGGCGGCCCGCGGCGCCAGCGACCGTACGAGACCGATGATCCCCGCCTTGCTGGCCGCGTAGTTGGTCTGTCCGACGTTGCCGGCGATGCCCGCGATGGAGGCCGTGGCGACGACGCGGCCGGTGCCGCGGTTCAGCGCCTCCCCGGCCAGCAGACGGTCGGTGGTGCGCAGCACGGAGGCGAGGTTGACCTCCAGCACCTGGTCCCAGCGCTCGGCCTTCATGTTGGCGAGCTTCCGGTCGCGGGTGATGCCCGCGTTGTGGACGAGGACGTCCAGGCCGCCGGGCGGGAGCGCCGCGGCGATGCGTTCGCCCGCGTCGTCCGCGGTGATGTCGAGGGGGAGCGCGGTGCCGCCCAACTCCTCGGCGACGCGGGCCAGTTCGTCCCCGGCCTGCGGGACGTCGAGGCAGAGGACGTGGGCGCCGTCCCGGGCGAGCGTCGCCGCGACCGAGGCGCCGATGCCGCGCGCGGACCCGGTGACCAGGGCCGTACGCCCCTGGAGCGGGCGCTCCCGGTCGAGTCCGGCGGCGGCCTCGGAGGAGGAGGGCGCACCCGCGGCGGGCGGGCCGATCTCGATGACCTGGCCGCTGACGTAGGCCGACTTGGGCGAGAGCAGGAAGCGCAGCGTGGACTCCGCGTCCGCGGGAGTGGCGCCCGGCGCCAGCCGCAGGAGCTGCGCGGTGCGCCCGCCGCCGGTCTCCTTCGCGAGGGAGCGTACGAAGCCCTCCAGCGCCTGCTGCGCCGCGGCCTGGTGGTGGTCGGCGTCGTCGGGGCGCGCACCGAGCACCACGAGCCGTCCGCACTCCGCGACGGAGCGCAGACGGGGGTGCAACAGCTCGTGCAGGCGCCGCAGTTCGGCCGTCGTCCGTACGCCCGTGGCGTCGACGACGACGGCGGCATGGCGGTCCGCGGGCCGGGCGTCCGCGCCGGTCGTGCTGCCGCCCGCGGTGGCGCCCGCGGCGCCGTCGTCCGTCCGTACGGGAAGGCCGGAGCCTTCGAGCGCCGCCCTCAGCTCCTTGGTATGTGCACCGGCGTCGCGCGGAGGGACCGCCGTGAGGTGCAATATGTCAGCTCCGTCCAGCACGGGCCGCGCCGCCGACCACCGGTGCAGCGGCAGGGGACGGGGGAGCCCGAGGCGGCGGGAGAGGAGGCGGCCTGGACGTGTGTTGGTCCAATGCAGATAACGGTCGGCCATTCCCTGTTTCCTCCGGCTCGCGTAAATTTACTTCCGAGTAAGGTTACTTTCAGGTCAGGAGTTTGGTCGAGGATGAGTTCCAGCGGCCTTATAAGTTCCCGCACCCCGCGCCGAGTTGCCGTCGTCGGCGGCAGCCGCATCCCCTTCGCGCGTTCGGACGGCCCGTACGCGACGTGCGGCAACCAGGAGATGCTCTCGGCGGCGCTCGACGGGCTGGTCGAGCGCTACGGGCTGACGGGCGAGCGCGGCGTCGGGGAGTTCGTCGCCGGTGCCGTGCTCAAGCACAGCCGCGACTTCAACCTCGCGCGGGAGACCGTGCTCGGCTCCCGGCTCGACCCGCGCACCCCCGCGTACGACATCCAGCAGGCTTGCGGCACCGGCCTCCAGGCCGTCATCGCCGTGGCCAACAAGATCGCCCTGGGGCAGCTCGACTCCGGCGTCGCCGGCGGGTCCGACACCGCGAGCGACGCGCCTCTCGGCGTCAACGACGAACTGAGGCGCATCCTTCTCGCGGCGCGCAGGGCCAAGACGTTCAAGGAGCGGGCGAAGGAGATCGCCCGCATGCGCCCGCGCCACCTCGTGCCCGAGATCCCGCGCAACTCCGAGCCGCGCACAGGGCTTTCGATGGGCGAGCACGCCGCGCGTACCGCCCGCGAGTGGGGCATCGGACGGTACGAGCAGGACGCGCTCGCCGCCGCCAGCCACCGCAACCTCGCCACCGCCTACGACAGCGGCTTCCTGCACGACCTGGTCGTGCCCTTCCGCGGCCTGGCCCGCGACCACAATCTGCGCCCCGGCACCTCGACGCAGAAACTCGCCGAGCTGCGGCCCGTGTTCGGGGCGGACCAACCCGACGCGACCATGACGCCGGGCAACTCCACCCCGCTCACCGACGGCGCCGCGACGGTGCTGCTCGCGAGCGAGGAGTGGGCGGAGCGGCACGGGCTGCGTCCGCTGGCGTATCTCTCGGCGTACGAGACCGGAGCCGTCAGCTTCTCCGCGCAGGACGGCGGGCCCGGCGAGGACGGGCTGCTGATGGCGCCCGCGTACGCGGTGCCCCGGATGCTGGAGCGCGCCGGGCTGGGCATCGAGGACTTCGAACTCTTCGAGATCCACGAGGCGTTCGCGTCGCAGGTCCTGGCGACCCTGGCCGCCTGGGAGAAGCGCGGGCTCGCGCCCGTCGACCGTGAACGCCTCAACGTCGCCGGCTCGTCGCTGGCGACCGGGCACCCCTTCGCCGCGACCGGCGCCCGCATCGTCGCGACCCTCGCCAAGCTCCTCGCGGAGCGGGAGGGGGCCGCGGCGGGGGCGCGCGGACTGATCTCCGTGTGCGCGGCGGGCGGACAGGGGGTGACCGCCGTACTGGAGAAGGCGTAACGCGTGACTCGGAACCCGCGGCCCGGAATCGGTAACCCGAACCCGAACCCGAACCCGTAGCCGCGGGACCCGGGCCGTCCCCGACTCGCCCTCGCCGAGCCGCCGTCGGCGAGTCGCTCCGTCCGTCCGTGCGGCGGGCCGCCGAGCCGCCCGCCGTCGGTCCGTCGTCCCGTCGACTCGCCGAAACGCACCGAGGTACCTCACGAACAGGAGCCGCTCGTGACGACCCAGCCCGCAACCCCAGCCCAGGCCCCCGCCGCCGACCCCGCCGGACCGGTACTCGTCGAGCCGGACAAGGAGGTGGTGGACGGAGTCGTACGGGAGGCGCGCACGGTGCCGTTCGCGCCGGCGGTCACGAGCGGTTCCCTCGGCGACATCCCGTTCACCAACGCCGTCGAGGCGCCCTTCGAGGCGGTGCTCAGCCGCAAGAAGCGGGACGGTACCTGGCATGAGGTGACGGCGACGGCCTTCGCTCAGGAGGTCCTCAACACCGCGAAGGGCCTGATCGCCCTCGGCTTCGAGGCGGGCGACCGTCTCGCCCTCATGGCCCGTACGACCTACGAGTGGACGCTGCTCGACTTCGCGGGCTGGGCGGCCGGGCTCGTCACCGTCCCCGTCTACCCCACGTCCTCCGCCGCGCAGGCCCGCTACATCCTCCAGCACTCGGGCGCACGCGGCTGCGCCGTCGAGAACGTCGAGCAGTCGCGTCTGCTCTCCGAGGAGCGCGGCGCGATGCCCGCCCTCGAACATCTCTGGCAGTTCGACACCGGTGCGCTCTCCCAGATCGCGGACGCCGGACGGGAGTTGGACGACGACGCGGTCGAGCGGCGCCGCGCCCTGACCGGCCCGGACGACGTCGCCACCCTGATCTACACCTCCGGCACGACGGGGCAGCCGAAGGGCTGCGTCCTCACGCACGGCAACTTCTTCGCCGAGGTGGACAACGGCATCGAACTGCTGCACCCCGTCTTCAAGTCCGTCAGCAAGGACCCCGCCTCGACCCTGCTCTTCCTGCCGCTCTCGCACGTCTTCGGGCGGATGGTCGCCGTCGCCTGCATGCGGGCCCGCGTACGGCTCGGACACGCGCCGAGCATCCAGACCGACGAACTCCTCGCCGATCTGGGCGGGTTCAGGCCGACGTTCCTGCTCGCCATCCCGTACGTGCTGGAGAAGGTCTACAACACCGGCCGCGCCACCGCCGAGACGATGGGCCGCGCCTCCTCCTTCGACCGTGCCGCGCGCATCGCCCGCCGGTACGGCGAGGCCGTCGAGGAGCAGGAGCACGGGCGCGGCTCCGGGCCGGGCCCCGGGCTGAAGGCCGCCCGCGGCCTGTACGACCTGCTGGTCTACCGCCGCATACGGGCCGCGCTCGGCGGCCGCTGCCGGTACGTCATCAGCGGCGGCTCCCCGCTCGGTTCGCGCCTCGCCGCGTTCTACGAGGGCGCCGGCATCTCCGTCTTCGAGGGGTACGGGCTCACCGAGACCACCGCCGCCTCGACCTGCACCCCGCCGCTCAAACCCCGGCTGGGCACGGTCGGCTGGCCGCTGCCGGGCACCGCCGTGCGCATCGCCGACGACGGCGAGGTGCTGCTGCGGGGCCCGCATGTCTTCAGCGGCTACTGGGACGCGCAGCGGCAGGCCGCGGTGCCGGACACCGGCGACGACGGATGGTTCGCGACGGGCGACATCGGCGTCCTCGACGACGAGGGCTATCTGACGATCACCGGCCGCAAGAAGGACCTCATCATCACCTCCGGCGGCAAGAACATCGCCCCCGCGCCCCTGGAGGACTGGCTGCGAGCCCACCCCCTGATCAGCCAGTGCCTGGTCGTCGGCGACGACCGCCCGTACATCACCGCGCTGCTGACCCTGGAGGCGGACGGGCTCGCGCACTGGCAGCGGATGCACAAGAAGCAGGACCTGACGCCCGAACAGCTCGTGGAGGACGGCGACTTGCTCGCCAACCTCCAGCAGGCCGTCGACGAGGCGAACCGCATGGTCTCCCGCGCCGAGTCCATCCGCCGCTTCGCGGTCCTGCCGCACGACTTCACGGAGGAGGCGGGTCATCTGACGCCGTCGCTGAAGCTCAAGCGGGCGGCGATCGTACGGGATCACGCGGCGGACATCGCGAAGCTGTACGAGAGGTCCGGGAGGTCCGGGCGGTAAGGGAGGTCCGGGGGGTCCGGGCGGTAGGGCGCGCGCAGCCGGAACGAGAGCAGGCCCCGCCGAGACCGGCCGTGT
>NZ_LJGW01000318.1 GCF_001751255.1 Streptomyces nanshensis
CGGTCGCGGCGGCGACCGTCGTACGGCCCGCGCCGCCCGCACCGGTGACCAGCAGCACCCGCGGCGCCGACTCCGGGTCCGGGTCGGGATCCGCGTCCGGGTCGGGATCCGGGGCCAGGTCCGGATCCGCGTCCGCGGGTATCTCCGCCCCCGGCTCCGGCTCCCGCTTCGGCTCCTCCGGCACGCGGCGGCCCTGTCCCTCCTCGGGTCCGTACACCCCCGCGTCAGCCTTTGGCGGCGTCCGCGTCCCCGCCGGCGCCCGACTCGACCCGCTTCTTCAGCCCGGACAGCGCGCGGTCGATGATGACCTTCTCGGCCTTGCGCTTGATCATCCCGAGCATCGGGATCTTGACGTCGACGGTCAACTGGTAGGTGACCTCGGTGCGTTCGCCGCCGGCCACCGGCTCCAGCCGGTACACGCCGTCCAGTTCGCGCAGCATCTGGGACTTCACCAGCGACCAGCGGACCTCGTTCTCGCCGATCCACTCGTAGGCCAGGGTGTGTTCGTCCTTGATCGCGCCGGCGTCCAGCAGCAGCCGTACCTGCTCCGCGCGCCCCTGCGGGTCCTCGGAGAGGACCTCGGCCTCCTTCACCTCACCCGTCCACTCCGGGTAGCGGGCGAAGTCGGAGATCACTCCCATCACGGCCGAGGGCGGCGCATCGATGGTGATGTTCGAGCTCGTGTGTTCCGCCATCGCCGTGGCTCCTCCAAATGCTGCGCGCGGTCCCCGATTCCCGGTCGCAGGCTACCGTGCGTGTCCGGTACGGGGGCTACCGGCCTGCACCGCCGACGTACGGCCGTACGGGACCGTACGGAAACCAACCGCCGCGCGGACTCACCACTCCAGCACCCACGGTGTGCCCGTCGCGTTGAAGTGCCCGACGTTCACGCACTCCGTGTGCCCGATCCGCATCCGCCGCACCAGCGGCTGGTGCACGTGCCCGAAGAGATGGAGGCGGGGCCGCACCGCGTGGACGGCCCGCAGCAGCGCCTCGCTGCCGCGCTCGAAGCGGCGCGCGACGACGTCGTAGCACAACTCCGGTACGTCCGGCGGTATATGGGAGCACAGCACGTCGACCTCGCCGAGCGCCTCGACCTTCGCCGCGTACGTCTCGTCGTCGATCTCGTACGGGGTGNGCGCATCGGCGTACGCAGGCCGCCGCCGACGAACCCGAAGCGCAGTCCGCCGATGTCGGCCGTCTCGCCGTCCAGGACGGTGGTGCCCTCGCCGGCGTACTCGGGCCACAGAGGCGGCATGTCGACATTGCCGTACGTCGCGTAGGTGGGCGCGGGGAACGCGGCGAACAGTTCCTCGTACTGCTTGCGCACGGCCCGTTCCGTCGCCGCCTTCCGGTCGACGCCCGCCCACAGTTGCGCGGAGAACTCACGCGCCTCCGCGAAGCGCCGCGCGGTGCGCAACTCCACTATGCGGTCCGCGCTTTCGACGCCGAACAGCTCGGGGAAGATGCCGCGGGAGTGGTCGGCGTAGTCGAGGAAGAGGATCAGGTCTCCCAGGCAGACGAGCGCGTCCGCGCCCTCGCCGGCGGTGGCGAGGTCGCGGCTGTTGCCGTGCACGTCGCTGACTACGTGGACTCGCATGGGCACACCCTAGGCGCGAGGTGACCCGCTGCGGCACCCCCGCCCTCGGACCTCTCCCACCTGCGGTTACTTCCCCGTCATGGGCGGCGTGGATTAGGCTTTCGCCGACGTGCCCGAGTCGTGTGACGCATCAGACATCTCGGTGTTACCCCTTACCTCCGATCTTTACCGATGGGTAACGTCCGGGCCGTCATCTCATCCGGGCCCCGCGCGGCCCCGGATCCGAGCCAGCGGAGGCCGCACCCCCACCGGCCGCCGTCCTCCGGCGCGACGAGGAGCAAGAGTCTTGCGCGAGTTCAGCCTTCCGGCCCTCTACGAGGTCCCGGCCGACGGCAATCTGACGGATCTCATCCGCCGCAACGCGGCCCAGCATCCGGATGTCGCCGTCGTCGCACGCAAGCGCGGAGGAGAGTGGGCCGACGTCGGCGCCGCCGAGTTCCTCGCCGAAGTGCAGGCTGCCGCAAAGGGGTTGATCGCCTCCGGTGTCCAACAGGGCGACCGCGTGGCCCTGATGTCCCGTACGCGCTACGAGTGGACGCTGCTCGACTTCGCGATCTGGAGCGCTGGCGCCGTCACCGTGCCGGTGTACGAGACGAGTTCGCCGGAGCAGATCGCCTGGATCCTCAGCGACTCGGGCGCGGTCGCCGCTCTCGTCGAGACGGACGAGCATCTGCGCGCGGTGGAGTCCGTACGCGACAGGCTGCCCGCGCTGCGGGACGTGTGGCAGATCGACCCGCCGCGCAACTCCCGTGGCGAGGACGCCGGTTCGGACGCCCGTACAAACGCCGGCACCGGCTCCGGCTCGGGCGCCGTCGAGCAACTCACCGCCGCCGGAGGCGACATCGACGACGCGACGGTCGAGGTCCGCTCCTCCGCCGCGAACGCCGACTCCCCGGCCACCATCGTCTACACCTCCGGCACCACCGGCCGCCCCAAGGGCTGCGTGCTCACGCACCGCAGCTTCTTCGCCGAGTGCGGCAACGTCGTGGAGCGGCTGCGGCCCATGTTCCGTACGGGCGAGTCCTCCGTGCTGCTCTTCCTGCCCATCGCCCACGTCTTCGGACGCCTGGTGCAGGTGGCCGCCGTGATGGCGCCCATCAAGCTCGGCCATGTCTCGGACGTGAAGGCGCTGACGGACGAACTGGCCGCGTTCCGGCCGACGATGATCCTCGGCGTCCCGCGCGTCTTCGAGAAGGTCTTCAACTCCGCGCGTGCGCAGGCCCAGGCGGGCGGCAAGGGGAAGATCTTCGACAAGGCCGCCGAGACGGCGACGGCCTACAGCCGTGCCCTGGAAGAGCCGTCGGGTCCCCCGCTCGGACTGAGGCTGCGGCACAAGCTGTTCGACGTGCTCGTCTACAGCAAGCTGCGCGCGGTGCTCGGCGGCCTCGCCACCCACGCCATCTCCGGCGGTGCGCCGCTGGGCGAGCGGCTCGGCCACTTCTACCGCGGCATCGGCTTCACGGTGCTGGAGGGCTACGGGCTCACCGAGTCCTGTGCGGCCACCGCCTTCAACCCGTACGACCGGCAGAAGATCGGCACCGTCGGCCAGCCGCTGCCCGGTTCGGTCGTACGCATCGCGGACGACGGCGAGGTGCTGCTGCACGGCGAACACCTCTTCACCGGCTACTGGAACAACGAGCAGGCCACCCAAGAGGCCCTGGCCGACGGCTGGTTCCACACCGGCGACCTGGGCACGCTCGACTCCGACGGCTATCTCGCGATCACCGGGCGCAAGAAGGAGATCCTGGTGACGGCGGGGGGCAAGAACATCGCCCCGTCGGTCATCGAGGACGGCATCCGCGGGCATGCGCTGGTCGCCGAGTGCATGGTCGTCGGCGACGGACGTCCCTTCGCGGGCGCGCTGCTCACACTGGACGAGGAGTTCCTGCCGCGCTGGGCGCAGGAGCACGGCAAGATGACGCTCTCGCATGAGCAACTGCTGCGCGACGAGGAGCTGTTGGCCGAGCTCCAGCAGGCCGTGAACACCGGCAACGCGCTGGTCTCGCGGGCGGAGTCCGTACGCAAGTTCCGCGTGCTGGACACCCAGTTCACCGAGGAGTCCGGGCACATCACGCCGTCGCTGAAGCTCAAACGGGGCGTCGTGGCAAAGGACTTCGCGGACGACATCGACGCGCTCTACGCCTGACCCCGCGTGTTCCGCGGGCGACCGCGACCACGACCCCGATCCCGACCACGGGCCGTAGCGGCGGTTCCCCGTCCGGCGCCGGGTCCGGCGCTCGGTGGGGTCCGGGTTGCGGCGCGTGTGCCAAACCCCGTGTCACAGCAGGGTCTTGAGCCGTTCCGCGAGCAGGTCCCAGCGCCACTTCTCCAGGACCCACTCCCGGCCCCGCTCGCCCATCCGCTCCCTCAGCTCCGGGTCCTTCAGCAGCGTCACGACACGGTCCGCGGTCTCCTCGGGGGCCTCGGGCGCACCGCCGCGTACGACCCAGCCGGTCTCGCCCTGCAGCACGGCGTCCGGGGCGCCGCCCGAGTCCCCCGCGACGACCGGGAGTCCGGTCGCGGACGCCTCCAGATAGACGATGCCGAGCCCCTCGACGTCCAGTCCGCCGCGGCGGGTGCGGCACGGCATCGCGAAGACGTCGCCCGCGCCGTGGTGCGCGGGCAGCTCCTCCCAGGGGACGGCGCCGGTGAAGCGGACGGAGCGCTCCACGCCCGTCGCCGCCGCCAGCTTCTCCAGATCGGCGCGGTACGGACCGCCCCCGACCACCAGCAGCACGGCGTCCGGCACCGCCGCGAGGATGCGCGGCATCGCCCGGATCAGGGTGTCCTGGCCCTTGCGCGGCACCAGCCGGGAGACGCACACGACCACCGGACGGTCGCTCAACCCGAGCCGCCGGCGCACCCGTTCGCCGCCGGAGCCGGGGTGGAAGGTCTTCTCGTCCACTCCGGGCGGGAGTTGGACCATGCGCGCGGCGGCCTCGGGCGTGAGGGCGCGCGCGATGCGCGTACGCGTGTACTCGCCGAGGTAGGTGAGCGTGTCGGTGCCCTCGCCGATGCGCCGCAACAGCGTCCGGGCGGCCGGGAGTTGGGCCCATCCGGCCTCGTGCCCGTGTGTCGTGCCCACCAGCCGCCGGGCGCCCGCGCGCCGCAGCGCGGGAGCCATCAGCCCGAGCGGCGCCGCGGCGCCGAACCAGACGGACTCGCAGCGGTGTTCGCGCAGCAGCTCCACCGCGCGCCGCGTCACCCGTGGCGTGGGCAGCAGCATCGCGGCACGGTCGCGTACGACGGTGAAGGGCTGCTCCGCGTCGAAGCGCGCGGTCTCCTCGGCGCCCTCGCGGGTCCGGTCGAGGGTGGAGGCGTAGACGACGACGCCGGCGGGGTCCAGACGCAGCGCCATGCTGTGCAGGAACGCCTGGATACCGCCGGGCCGCGGCGGGAAGTCATTGGTGACGATCAAGGTCTTGCGCATCGGCCCCGACAGTACCGTCCGGGTGACCGGTACCGCCCGGACACCGTCTCGTCACCGCGACGCCCCGCCTCCGCGGGCATGATGGCGCCGTCGGCGGGCGGGGTGCGGTGTCGGGCGGCGGGCGGGGCAGACGGGAGGAGACGGCGGACCAGGCCGGGCGGCGCCCCGGTCCGGCAGACGACGGCAAGGTGGCTATGACCGACAGCACGGCGGCACCGGCACCCCACGAGCCCGGGCACCAGAGCGGGTCGCCGCACGACCCGCACGACCCGGAC
>NZ_LJGW01000341.1:0-18481 GCF_001751255.1 Streptomyces nanshensis
GCCGGCGCCGGGATCCGCGGGGCGGGCGCCCGCCGGTGCGGCAGGTGACAGCGCGGCGGCGGCTCCCGCGACGGCGGACAGCACGACGAGACGGCCGGGCCAACTTCGGCCCCGCTGGGCGGGTTTTCGATGGGTCCGATGAGAGACCAAGGCGGACGCACTCCTTCCGTTACGGCGCGGTGAATCTAGCCGCACCGGCAGGAAGGATCCACGCACCGCGCGCGGCGCGGTAGCCCGGAGAAATGTGCGGACCCCGCCGATCGACGCAGGTCAACGGCGGGGTCGGGGATCATTCCGGCGAGTTCGCTTTCACCCGGACGAACTACCTTGTCCTGGCGGCGAGATGACACGCGTGCTGCCGGAGTGGCCCGTGTTTCCGGGGAGTCGGCGACATCGGCGCGACTCCCCGGAGACGGGACGTGACGACGTACCAGAGGTACGGAAGAACAGAAGGGCGGGCGAGGATGCCGCGGTACGCCGGGCGACTCCCGGCGGCGGGATCCGGAGCCGGAGTCAGCCGATCCGCACGCCGAACTGGAACGGCATGTTGTTGATCGACTCGTAGCGCACACCGGCGCCCGGCTTCGGCGCGTGCAGCACCTGTCCGTTGCCGGCGTAGAAGCCGACGTGGTGCTGGTCGCCGTAGAAGATGACGAGGTCGCCGGGGGCGAGCTGGCCACGGCCCACCTGCGTACCGGCGCCTGCCTGCGCCTGGGAGGTACGGGGCAGCGAGACACCGGCCTGCTGGTAGGCCCAGGAGGTGAGGCCGGAGCAGTCGAAGGAGCTGGGACCGGTGGCGCCCCAGACGTACGGCGAGCCGATCTTGCTCTTGGCGGCGGAGAGCGCAGCCGCGGCACGCTGCGAAGCGGAAGCGTCGCTGCCGAGGTCCACGCGGGAAGCGGAAGCACGGTCGGCTCTCGCCTGCTTGGCGGCCAGACGCGCACGGTCGTCCGCGGTAAGGGAGTTGAGAAGCCCGCGGGCCTTCGACAGCTTCTGCTGGATGGCCTTCTTCTTCTCGCCGAGCTCCTTGCGGGTGTCGGCGAGATCCTCCAGCTTGGCCGAGGCCTCCTGACGCTGCTGCGCCAGATTGCGCTGCTTGCTCTGGATCTTCTTCAGCGCCTCGGCCTGCTTGCTGCTCAACTGATCGAGCGTGGAGGCCTTGTCGAGGTAGCTGTCCGGGTCCGAGGAGAGGAAGAGCTGGACGGACGGGTCCACACCGCCGGTGCGGTACTGCGCGGTGGCCATCGAACCGAGGCCGTTGCGCATGTCGTTGAGGTCGTCCTGCCCGCGCGCCACGCTGTCCTGGAGGTTGCCGACCTCCTTCTCCAGCTTGTCCTGCTTCTCCTTGGCGCCGTTGTACTTCTCGGTCGCGCCTTCGGCGTCCTCGTAGAGCTTGTCGACCTTCTCCTTGACCTCCTTCTGGGAAGCCTTGGGTTCGGCCTGTGCCGCCTGGGTGGTGAGGGCGACGGCCGCCGCGGCGGTTGCCGTGAGCACGGTAACGCGGCGAGTACGGCTGGGCTGCTTGGGTCGACGGTGGGACGCCACTGGGGCGAGCTCCTTCTTCCTCAGCCGCCTGCCGGACTGACACTCCGGCTCCACGTCACCGTTGGGCGAGGCTCCGTGGAACGAGGCGGTCCTCCGCCGCCGCCCCGGATGGACGGCCAACCTTGCGGAGGTTCGGGGCCAGACATTAGCCACGGGTATTCGTGGGATCAAATCACTCTGAGAAAAAATACTGCCCACAACCGGATTCTTTACCCGGATCGCACACTGAGCGATGAGGGTGTCACGCAGGGGTGCGAATCAAGGGCCCGCAGCGGGGAGTTGGAGAGCGCCGCCGACCGCCTCCCCGGTTCGCCTCCGCGCTCCGTCCGCAGACCCCACCGATGACATTCGCGCAGTTCAGCGGGGGTCACCGGCACGCGGCGCAGCCGTCCGCTTCCGCCACCGCCCGTACGGAACAGGGAAGTTGGGGCCGTACGGAAGAGACCGCCCCGAGCACGGAAGAGGGATTGGTCACGTTGCGCCCGACGGGCCCGCGGGGGCTCAGCGGAATCAGACGCCCGCGCACAATCGCGTCGGCACGGCACAACTCACGGCTGTGAACTGCACGTTCCGCACACGTACCGGTCCGCGCGGCGCCGCGTCCGCCCGTCCACCGTCCCGGCCGTGCACCCGCCGCACACCCCGCCTACGCCAACAGCCCCCGCGCGGGCCTACGTACGCCCCAGCCGCCGCAGCAGCAGCGCGGAGGAGACCGGGCGGGCACCGGCCGCCGCGCAGCCGTCGGCGACCTCGCGGTCGGAGGAGACGACGACGACCGCGCGCCCCGGCGGCTCCGCCCGTACCAACTGGCGGATCAACTCGTCGGCGGTCTGGCCCGGTTTGCTGAAGAGCACCCGCACCCCGCGCGGCGGCGCCAGCAGCACGGGCGCCGCCAGCTCCGCGCCGTCGAAGACGCAGGTCACCTCCGCGCCCGACTGGGCGGCGAGACCGGCCAGTCCGCCCAGCAGCCGCAGCCGCTGCTTGTCCAACGGCATCGTGGGATAGCCGGTCTTGGTGACGTTGTAGCCGTCCACGACCAGATGCGACTGGGGCAGTGCGAGGAGCTGGTCGAGAAGTTCCGGATCGGTCTCCGACAGGGCGCGTGCCGCGACGTCACGCGGCGTCATGCGTCCCGGCTCGACGGCGTCGACCGCGTCGGCGGGACGGCTCGTCGTCGGCGGCAGCGCCAACTCGCGGCGCAGGCCCTGCGCTGCGTCCAGCACGCTGTCCAACAGCAGCCGCACTCGCATGTCCTGCATGCTGCGGCCCTCGCGCGCGGCCTTGCGGCCCGCCTCCAGGGCGGATTCCGCTTCGGCGAGTCGGGTGCGCAGCCGGCGGCTCTCGCTCTCCGCCGCGGACTTCTCCGCGGCCGCCGTGGAGCGCAGCTCCTCCACGTCCTCCCGCAGTCTGCGGGTCTCGGCCTTGCCGCGCTGCACGTCGCTCTGTGCGCTGCGCAGCTTCCGCCGGGTGGACTCCAGCTCCTTGCGCAGCGCGTCCAGTTCGCCGCGTCCGCGCTCGCCCTCCGTACGCGCGGCGGCGCGGGCCTCGGCCAACTCGGCGCGCAGCCTGGCCAGTTCGCGCTGGGCCTCCTCCCCCGCCCGTTCGGCCTGTGCGCGCTGGGCCTCCTCGCCGGCCGCCGCGACGAGCTTCGCCCAGTCGACGGGACGCAGTACGTACGCGACGGCCGCGACGTCGACCGGGTCCGCGGCGGGCGGCGGCGTGCCCGACGCCAGGGCCTCGGTCAGCTCGGGGAACCGTTCGCGCAACTGCTCGGCGATCCGCTCGCGGAAGGCGGGCTCGCCCTCCAGCGCCGCCGCCATCGCGTTCGCCCCGAACTTGGTACGGCGCTGCGGTGTGAAGCGCGCGTACTGCCGCAGCGGGGCGGGCAGTTCGGCCACGGTCAGGCCGCCGAGCGCGTCCCCGGTGAGGGAGACGACCCGGCGGCGCACCTTCTCCGGCAGGGGCCCTTCGAGGGGCTCGGGCCCGCCGTGCGGCTCCGGCCCGGCGCCCGGCACCGACGGCTCACGCTCCGGGCCGCCGTCAGTCCCATCCACCACCGTTCACCCCTGCCGTTTCTCAGACCTGAGCGCCCGGGCGGTCCACCAGCTCGACCTGGTCGGCGGCGTCACACCACCGGCAGCGCACGGATTCGATGCTCTCACTGAGCACCTCCTGCTCCTCGATCCGCGGCTCGCCGGCCAGGTCCAGGTGGACGTACTCGACGACCTTGCTGGAGCGCGTCACGTCGAAGCGCGTCAGATTGCCGCAGAGTGAGCAGCGCCAACGGGTACCGGCCGTGGGCTTGGGGACCGTCATGGTCTCGACCTCATTCCTTCGAGCGTTCACGGGCTTCGGCGCGGTGGGGCCGCCTGTGGGTGCGGTAACCGGACGGAAGCGCGACATCGCTTGCCGTAACCCTAAGACCTGCCGCACACCGCGTGTCCCGAGGAGCCTGCCCCGTGGCCGAGCCGTCATGAACCGCACTGCGCCGAAGCTTCCCGCCGTGACCTGTGCGCTCATCCTCCTGTGCACCGTGATCTTCCTCACCGGCCCGGCGTCCGGCTTCCTGCCGGGGTACGGGACCGGCGCCGACCTGCGCCGCACGCAGATCGAGTACTTCCAGCACTGGGGCGTCGTACCGCGGACGCTGTGGAGCGGCGCCCTGCGCTCCTACGTCACCCCGCTCACCGCGCTGTTCCTGCACGCGGACTGGCTGCATCTGCTGGGCAACCTCCTCTTCCTGCACGTCTTCGGCGGCGCCGTGGAACTGCGTACGGGCCGCTTCCGCTTCGCCGTCCTGTATCTGGGCGCGGGCTGTCTCGCCATGCTCGGCTACGCGGTGGCCTACCACCAGTCGGCGGAGCCGCTGGTCGGAGCGTCGGGCGCCGTCTCGGCCGTGCTGGGGGCCTTTCTGTACCTGTATCCGACGGCGCGGGTCACCAGCCTCTTCCCGTTCCTGTACTTCGTGCCGCTGCGTTTCCCCGCCTGGCTCGTGCTGGTCTTCTGGCTCTCGCTCCAGTGGATCGCCGCGCGCGACGGCGGCGGCGGACCCGGCGTGGCCTACCTCGCGCACGTCGTCGGCTTCACCCTCGGCTTCCTCTACGCCTGGGCGCGTTTCCGCCGATTCCGTACGGCTACAGTGGGCACGCCCGCTCCGGCGACCCAGGGAGAGTCGACACCGTGATCACCTCGATCGTGCTCCTCAAGACCAGCCCCGACCGCATCCCCGAGATCGCGGAGCAGATCGCCGCGCTCGAGGGCGTGAGCGAGGTCTACTCGGTCACCGGTGCGCACGATCTGATCGCCATGGTGCGGGTGGCCCGGCACGACGACCTGGCGGACGTCATCCCCGGGCGGATCAGCAAGGTGCCGGGCGTGCTCTCCACGGAGACGCACATCGCCTTCCGCACCTACTCGCAGCACGACCTGGAGTCGGCGTTCGCCATCGGGCTGGACGCCTGACCCCTCTTGCCCGTCTCCCCCGCTGCCGACTCCCGTACGGAGACCCGTACTTGAGGAGCCGCCCCGTCAACCGCGGTGCGGGGCGGGCGCGTTACGCGGACGGCTCCCCTAGGCGGCGGGTTACGCGGCGGGTTTACGCGGAGGGCTCCGGGACGCACCGCCCGTCCTGGGTGACGTAGCGCCAGCGGGCTCCGTCGCGGACCAGTTCGCGCACCGCCCGCAGGAAGCGCTCCACATGCTCGTCCGGCGTCCCCGCGCCGATGCTCACCCGTACCGCGTTCAGCGAACCGCCCTCGGGGGCGCCGCACTCACCGGACGCGCCCCTTCCGGCGCCCAGCAGGGCCGCGAGCAGCGGGTGGGCGCAGAACAGACCGTCGCGTACGCCGATGCCGTACTCGGCGGAGAGGGCCGCCGCCAGGTGTGAGCTGTTCCAGCCCTCGACGACGAACGAGACGACGCCGACGCGGTGTCGGGCGGCGGCACCGGCGGCGTCCTCCGCGTTCCCGGAGCGCCCGGCGTCCGTACCGTCCCCGGCTGCGTCGCCGTCCGCGCCGAAGAGCGAGAGCACCCGCACCTGCGGAAGCTCCCCCAGCCCGGCCAGCAGCCGCTCGGTCAACCGCCGTTCCCGCGCGGCCACATCGTCGAAGCCCGCCTCGGTCAGCGCGCGGCACGCGGAGGCGAGGGCGTACGCGCCGATCACGTTCGGCGACCCGGCCTCGTGCCGCGCGGGCCCGCTCTGCCACTCCACCTCGACGCCGCCGTCCGCGCTCCGCGCGACCGTGCGGCTCGCGCCGCCCCCGGCCAGATACGGTTCCGCGGCGTGCAGCCAGTCGGTGCGTCCGGCCAGCACACCGGCGCCGAACGGTGCGTAGAGCTTGTGACCGCTGAACGCCACCCAGTCCACGTCCAGTTCACCGATGTCCACGGGGCGGTGCGGCACGAGCTGCGCCGCGTCCAGCACGATGCGGGCACCGTGCCGGTGCGCGGCCCGCGCCAGTCGCCGTACGGGCCAGACCTCGCCGGTGACGTTCGACGCCCCCGTCACACACACCAGCTTCGGGCCCTCGGGCGCCTCGGCGAGGGCGCGTTCCAGCGTCGCGACGGCCTGCTCCGGGGAGCGCGGCGCGTCCAGATGGACGGTCCGCAGACCGGGGCCGCGCCAGGGCAGCAGCGACGCGTGGTGCTCGGTCTCGAAGACGAACACGCGGGTGCCCGAAGGCAGCGCCGACGCCAGCAGGTTGAGGGAGTCGGTGGTGGAGCGGGTGAAGAGCACCTCGTCGTCCTCACGGCAGCCGAGGAAGCGCGCGACGGCGGCCCGGCTCTCCTCGAAGACGGCGGTCGAACGCTGGGAGAGATAGCCGGCGCCGCGGTGGACGCTGCCGTAGTACGGGGCGTAGGCGGCGACGTCGTCCCAGACGCTGCGCAGCACCGGCGCGCTCGCGGCGTAGTCCAGTGCGGCGTACGGGAGTTCGCCGCCGGTGACGAGCGGGGCGCGGACGTCGAGGCCCAGCACGGGGAGCGGTCCGGGGGCGGCCGGGGCCGACGCGGAGGACGCGGAGGAGACGGCGGCCTCCGACGACGGGAACGGGACCGCGACCGGGTCCGCGGACGACGGCGCGGACGACGCCGGAGTGGACGTACCGGAGGCGGCGGACGAAACGAGCAGGCTCATGCGATGACTCCCTCTCAACACCGGGGATCCCCAGGCGAAGAGGGATCCGTGCTTGCCGCACGACCCTGCTGTCGTACGGCCCGGTCATCACCCGGGGCACCCCACCACGGAAGGAGGGTTGCCGGACAGCGGGCCGGGGCCTTGATCGCTGTCGCTCGTGACCTGGCCGGAAGTATGGCACAGCGTGCCGCGGCCCTCATCCCGCCGTCCGTATCGCGGACACGGCAGCGGAACGACGGGACGGAAGCGGGACTGAAGCCGGACGGAGGACGGCCGTCACGCGGAGTTGACGGGAGACGTGTACGGGACCGGCGGAAGGCGCGCGGGCCGGAGACGGACCGCGCGCCTCACCGACGCCCGGTGCGGCAGCGCCAACCGCGCCCCGTCACAGGTGACTTGCCGCCACCCAGCGCTCCAGCGCGGCCCGTGCCGCCCCGCTGTCGACGGACTCGGCGGCCCGCTCCATGGCCGCACCGATCTGCTGCGGCAGCGGCGCGTCCGAGAGGTCGAGGGCGACGAGCGCCGCGGCGGAGTTGAGCAGCACGGCGTCCCGTACCGGACCGTGCTCGCCGTCCAGCAGCCGGCGGGCCACATCGGCGTTGTACGCGGCGTCCGCGCCCCGCAGCGCCTCGACCGGCACGATCTCCAGACCCACGTCGCGCGGGTCGAAGGACTCTTGCCGTACCGCACCGTCCCGTACGACCCACACCGTCGAGGTGGCGGTGGTCGTCAACTCGTCCAGTCCGTCGTCGCCGCGGAAGACGAGGGCGGAGGAGCCGCGTTCGGCCAGCACCCCCGCCATGATCGGCGCCATACGGGCGTTGGCGACGCCGGTGGCCTGTGCCCGCACCCGGGCCGGGTTCGTCAGCGGGCCGAGGAAGTTGAACGAGGTGGGGATGCCCAACTCGCCCCGCGCGTTGGCCACATGGCGCAGCGCCGGGTGGAACTTCACGGCGAAGCAGAAGGTGATCCCCGCCTGTGAGGCGACCTCGACGACGCGCTCCGGGCTCAACTCCAGGTTGACGCCCAGCTTCTCCAGTACGTCGGTCGCGCCGCTCGCGCTCGACGCCGCGCGGTTGCCGTGCTTGACGACCTTCGCGCCGCATCCGGCGACCACGATCGCGGACATCGTGGAGATGTTGACCGTATGCGCCCTGTCGCCGCCGGTGCCGACGATGTCGACCGTCGGGCCGGGCACCTCGATCACGTTGGCGTGCTCGTACATCGTCCGTACGAGACCCGAGATCTCCTGGACGGTCTCGCCCTTGGCGCGCAACGCGACCGCGAAGCCCGCGATCTGGGCGTCGGTCGCCTCGCCGCGCATGATGCGGTCCATGGCCCAGGCCGTGGCGTCGGCGCCGAGATCCTCACCGGCGAGCAGCGACGTCAGGACGTCGGGCCAGGTGTGAAGACCCCCGGTGGGAGAGCCGGCAGACGGAACGGCGCTCATGATCCCTCCTGAAGGTCCTCGGTTCGGCGGGTCCGCACGCCGACGGCCACGGCCCGCAGCGGCACAACTGCCGTGCGGGCGTGCGGAAGTACGGCGTGGGGGAAGCGGCCGGCCACCCGGGCACGGCCGCGCACCACCCTAGCGGCACAGGGCCCCGGCCAGGACATCCGTCCGGAAGCGGGTCGGCGGAACCCCGGCCGCGCCCGCGTCCGTACCCGTACACACGCGAGGGGCCGGGCTCCCGTTCGGGAAGCCCGGCCCCTCGTGCGTGACGACGCGGAACTCAGTGGTGGCCGTGGCCGCTGGTGAGTTGCTCCGTGTACTCCTCGGAGGTCGGCTTCGGGATCTGCGCCTGCTCGCCGTAGTAGCCCCGCGAGAGCCGGGCCCGCAGCTTCTGCCCGCGGCTGACCTTCCGCTGGACGCCGTTCTCGTCCACCTCGGGACCGGCCTCGTACGGCTTGTGCTGGTCGTGCGCGGTGAGCGTGTGGAGCTGCTCCTGCGAGAGCTGCTGGTGCACCTCGATGAACTCACCGTGCGGGAGCCGCTTGATGATGCCGGACTCCCGACCGTGCAGCACCTTGTCCCGGTCGCGGCGCTGAAGTCCCAGACACACGCGGCGGGTGATGAAGAAGACGACCACCGGCACGACGAAGAAGGCGATCCGCACGAACCATGTGATCGCGTTGATCGACAGGTCGAAGTGCGTGGCGACCAGGTCGTTGCCGCCGCCGATCAGCATCACCGTGTACCAGGCGATCCAGGCCGCGCCGAAGGACGTACGCGTCGGGGCGTTGCGCGGACGGTCCGCGATGTGGTGCTCGCGTTTGTCGCCCGTGACCCACGACTCGATGAACGGATAGACGGCGATCGCCGCCAGCACCAGTGGGAAGACCATCAATGGGATGAAGACGCCCATCACGATCGTGTGGCCCCACAGATGGATCTCCCAGCCGGGCATGATCCGGATCAAGCCCTCGGAGAAGCCCATGTACCAGTCGGGCTGCGCGTTGGTCGACACCTGATCGGGCCGGTACGGGCCCAGCGCCCAGATCGGGTTGACGGTGAAGGCCGCGGCGATCGCCGAGATGACGCCGAAGACGAGGAAGAAGAAGCCTCCCGCCTTGGCCATGTAGACCGGCAGCAGCGGCATGCCGACCACGTTCTTGTTCGTACGGCCGGGACCGGCGAACTGCGTGTGCTTGTGGTAGAAGACCAGGATCAGGTGGGCGACGAGCAGGCCCAGCATGATCCCCGGCAGCAGCAGCACGTGGATCGAGAAGAACCGCGCGACGAAGTCGTGCCCGGGGAACTCTCCGCCGAAGAGGAACATCGCCCCGTACGTACCGATGATCGGCATGGAGAGGATCGCGCCCTCCATGAACCGCACGCCGGTGCCCGAGAGCAAGTCGTCCGGCAGGGAGTAGCCGGTGAAGCCGGTGAACATGCCCAGCACGAACAGCAGGAAGCCGAACAGCCAGTTGATCTCGCGCGGCTTGCGGAACGCGCCGGTGAAGAAGACGCGCATCATGTGCACGAACATCGCGCCGAGGAAGATCAGCGCCGCCCAGTGGTGGATCTGCCGTACGAGCAGACCGCCGCGCACGTCGAAGCTGATGTCCAGCGTGGAGGCGAAGGCCTCCGACATCCGCACGCCCTGCATCGGCACGTAACTGCCGTGGTATTCCACCTCGTTCATCGACGGGTGGAAGAACAGCGTCAGATAGACACCGGTCAGGATGATGATGATGAAGCTGTAGAGCGCGACCTCACCCAGCATGAAGGACCAGTGGTCCGGGAAGATCTTGCGCATGTTGGCCTTGGCCAGGCTGTAGACACCCAGCCGGCCGTCGGCCCAGTCCGCGACGCGCTCTCCGGCGGGTGCCTTGCGCTTCGGGGCGTTGGTCTCCGTTGCTGTACTCATGCTCGACGCTCCCAGTAGGCCGGGCCCACGGGTTCTTCGAAGTCGCCCTGCGCCTCGAGGAATCCGTCCTTGTTGACGCTGATCTTGAGCTGCGGCAGCGCGTGGCCGGCCGGGCCGAAGATCACTCGTGCACCGTCCGACAGGTCGAAGGTCGACTGGTGGCACGGGCACAGGACGTGGTGCGTCTGCTGCTCGTAGAGGCTCACGGGGCAGCCGACGTGTGTGCAGATCTTGGAGTAGGCCACGATCCCCTCGTGGGACCAGTCCAGCTCCCGCTTGTCCTTGATGTCGTCGGGCTCGAGACGTACCAGCATCAGGGCCGCCTTGGCGATCTGCTGCTGGAAGTCCTCGTCGTCCTCCTCCAGGCCCTCGGGCATGGCGAAGGTCAGCGAGCCGACGCCGATGTCCTCGGGGCGCAGCGGCTGTTGGGTGTTCTCGTTGACGAGCAGCTTGCCCTTGCTCCACAGCGTGTGCACCAGCTTGTCGCCGGGCAGCGGCCCGAGGTCGCGCAGCAGCACGACGCCGGAGAGCGGTACGAGGGCCAGCGCGCCGAACATGGTCTTGCGGATCAGCGAACGGCGCCCGAGAGCGGACTCCTTGGCACCCTGGGCGAAGTCCTCCATGACCTTCGCCTTGGTGTCGGGCTCGGCGGAGATCGCGTGCCGCTCGTCGACCAGCTCGTGGTCGGACATCAGCGTGCGGGCCCAGTGGACGGCGCCGGCGCCGATGCAGAAGAGCGCGACGCCGAGGGTCATGCCCAGCGCGAAGTTCAGCGCGCCGATACGGCCGGCGGGCCAGACGTAGATGATCTTGTCGACCGGCACGAGCACGAAGCTCGCGATGAAGCCCAGGGTCGCCAGCATCGACGCGGTGAAGAGCATGGCCACGACGCGCTCGGAGCGCTTGGCTGCACGCTCGTCGATGTCCTGGATCCGGGGCTCGTGCGGCGGCAGACCGGGGTCGGCGAACGGATCGTCCGCGACGGCTACCGCACCGTGACCGTTTTCCTGCTCACTCGGCAGGTGCTTCTCTGACACGTTCTCGTGTGATGTCTCGCTCATGACTTCTTGGCCTTTGCCGTGCGAGCCGCGACCCAGATGGCGACGAGGATGAGGACGCCGAGACCGAAGATCCAGGCGAACAGGCCCTCGACGACGGGGCCGATGCCGCCCAGCTTGTAACCGCCGGGGCTGTCGGACTCCTTGCTGTTCACCGTCTTCAGATAGGCGGCGATGTCGCGCTTCTCCTGCTCCGGCATCACCTTGTCCGGGAAGGACGGCATGTTCTGCGGGCCGGTCTGCATGGCCTCGTAGACGTGCTTGGGGTCGACGTCGCTGAGGCTCGGCGCGTACTTGCCGTGCGTCAGGGCGCCGCCCTCACCCGTGAAGTTGTGACACTGGGCGCAGTTGCTACGGAAGAGCTGGCCGCCGTTGGCGATGTCGGCGCCGCTCGGGTCGTACTGGCTCTTGGTCGGCTTGATCGGACCGGAGCCCAGCGAAGCGACGTACGCGGCCAGTTGGTCGACCTCGTGCTCGCTGTAGACCTTCTTCTTCTTCGGCACCTGGGCGCCCGGCTGCTGCGCCGGCATGCGGCCCGTACCGACCTGGAAGTCCACGGCGGCGGAGCCCACGCCCACGAGGCTGGGACCGTCGCTGGTGCCCTGCCCGCCGGTTCCGTGGCAGCTTGAACAGCCGACGTCATAGAGCCTCTTGCCCTCCTCGATGGCGAGGGACTGGCTCGACGACTGGTCGGCCTTCGCTTCACCGGCGGGAGCGAACGCGGCGTGCAGCCCCCCGGTGGCCGCCAGCGCGAAGATGAGAACGACGAGCGCCGCCAGCGGATGGCGCCGTCGTGCGGAGAGCTTTTTCACGGATTACCCCGGTGTCAGGATCTTCTGCGTCGATGCTTCTGCTTGGGTCTGTCACTGTCCGGTCCGCACTCGCGCGCGTACCGGCGCCCGATCACTACTTGATCAGGTAGATCGTGGCGAAGAGGCCGATCCAGACGACATCGACGAAGTGCCAGTAGTAGGACACGACGATGGCCGCAGTGGCCTGCTGATGGGTGAAGCGCTTGGCCGCGTACGTCCTGCCGAGCAGGAGCAGGAACGCGATCAGGCCACCCGTGACGTGCATCCCGTGGAAGCCGGTGGTCAGGTAGAACACCGATCCGTAGGGATCCGAGGAGAGCGAGATGCCGTCCTTCTCCACCAGCTCCGTGTACTCGAAGATCTGGCCGCCGATGAAGATCGCGCCCATGACGAACGTGATGACGAACCAGCTCCGTAGCTTCTTCACGTCACCGCGCTCGGCGGCGAAGACGCCGAGCTGACAGGTGAGCGAAGAGAGCACCAGGATCGTGGTGTTCGCCGCCGAGAAGGGCACGTTCAGCGCGTCGGCGTGTTCCTTCCAGAAGTCCGCACCCGTCACGGACCGCAGGGTGAAGTACATCGCGAAGAGGGCCGCGAAGAACATCAGCTCGGAACTCAGCCAGATGATGGTTCCGACGCTGGTGAGGTTCGGCCTGTTGACCGACGGGTGCGCGTGCCCGGTTTCTACTGCAGTTGCTGTCGCCACGCCGACATTATGTCGGTCGCTCATACGGCCCTTACTGCCGGGGTGCCGTTCGGTGTGTCCGGGAGGTGTTTCCGGCCTCCCCGGGGCCTCTTCCCCCGGTGTACGGGCCGCTGTTGACAAGGCGTGCAAGGGAGTAACATCCGCGCTGCGGCTCCTTGCCGCGTACGCGATCACTTGTGAGACGTCCAGCGGAGGAACGATGCAGCCGACCGCCACGGTGCTGGTCTACAGCGACGACGCCAACACCCGCGAGCAGGTCCGGCTGGCCGCCGGCCGCCGTCCCGCCGCCGACGTGCCGCCCGTCGAGTACGTGGAGTGCGCGACGCTGCCCGCGCTCCTCTCCACGCTGGAGAAGCACCGCATCGACGTGTGTGTGCTGGACGGGGAGACGGCACCGGCCGGCGGCATGGGAGTGTGCCGGCAGATCAAGGACGAGATCTTCGACTGCCCGCCCGTGCTGCTGCTCATCGGACGTCCCCAGGACGCCTGGCTGGCGTCCTGGAGCCGTGCGGAGGCCGCCGTCTCACACCCCATCGACCCCGTGGCGCTAGCGGGCGCCCTGGCGGGGCTGCTGCGGGAGAACGACGGCTCGGCCGTGCAGGCCCAGCCCCTGTAAGGCGGGTCCTGCCCATCGGAGCGTGAACGCCCGGCCGTGCACGCGGCTTTGGGCGCTCCGCATCGCCTCCGCATCGCCTCCTTCCGGGGCCCGGCGAGCCCCGCTCCGGCGACCCGGATCTCCGAGCCCCGGGTCGCTGCGTTCCGTTCGCCTACCGGCACCCGCCGACGTGCCGGACGGTCCCTGCTGACGGGCCGCGGGCGGCGGCCCGTCGCGGTCACACCTGCGGGCGCAGCCGGCTCACGCCCGTCGCCGTGCCTGCGGCCTCCTGGTCCTGGGTGCCGCGCAGCAGTGCGCTGCCCTGCTTCCACTTCTCCCAGCCCAGGTTCCAGTCGCCGAACCCGTTGCCGAAGGGCGCCATCTTGTCCCCGTCGGAGTTGACGTACTTCACGGGGACACCCGCCCGCACATGCTCGAAGAACCACTCGGCGTTCTCCGTGCTCATGCCGGTGCAGCCGTGGCTGCTGTTGGACACCCCGTGCGAGCCGGACGACCAGGGGGCGGCGTGCACGTACTCACCGCTCCAGGTCAGCCGTGTCGCCCAGTGGACGCCGAGGTCGTATGACTCGCCCCCGCCGATGCCGACGCTGCCGCTGCGCATCCGTACGAAGGACTCCCGGCCGAGGACGACCTTCGTGCCGTTGCGGGTCTCGAAACCGGCCTTGCCGGTGGTGATCGGGATCTCCTTGACGACCTTGCCGTTCTTGCTGAACTTCATCGACAGTCCCGAGGCGTCGGCCAGGGCCTCCACCCGGTCGCCGGTCTTCAGCTTGACGGGCTTGGCCTTGTCCCCGTAGAGGCCCTTGCGCACCTTCAGACCCGACAGACGGGAGCGGACGCTGACCGTGGAGTGCGCGGGCCAGTACTCCTTCGGGCGGTAGTGCAGCTCCTTGCTGTCCACCCAGTGCCACGAACCCTCCACGTGCGGGCTGGACTTGACGATGAGAGCGCCCTCGACGAGCTTGCGCTCCTTCGCGCTCTTGATCTTGTGGCTCAGCTCGGCGGTGATGGGCTGACCCACGCCGTACGTACCGCTGTCGGGTCCGAAGGTGACGCCGAGCCGCTTGGCGTGAGCGGGCTTGGTCTGGAAGTTGAGCGTCCGGCGCCCCTGCTCCCCGGAGCCGTTCTCGGTGCTGATGCGGACGGTGTAACGCACGCCCGCCGCGAGGTCCGAGGTGCTGCGCCAGCGGGTGCCGTCCTCGGACAGCTTGCCGCTGAGGAAGCGCCCCGCGGTGTCGACGGCGGTGACGTCGGCTATTCGTCCCTCGTCCGACTTGGCGGTCACTTCGAGGGGCTTGGAGGGGTCCACGACGGCCCCCTCCTCGCCCGCGCTGACGGATATCTGGTTGCTCGCGTCGTACGGGGCTCCCGCGAGGGGGTTGCCGCCGCTGCCGACGCTGCAGGCGGAGAGTCCGGCGGCCAGGGGCGCGAGGGTCAGGGCACAGCCGGCGGTGATCCGGCGCTTCATCCTGTTCGAAGAGTGATTCATAGGCCCAAGGTAGGAAGCGTCCCGTTCCGGGGCCTGTTGGGCGCATGCAAACGGGTCGGCTCCCGGTGATCACCGGGAGCCGACCCGTTTGCATGCGCCCAACAGGCCCCGGAACGGGACGCTTCCTACCTTGGGCCTATGAATCACTCTTCGAACAGGATGAAGCGCCGGATCACCGCCGGCTGTGCCCTGANGGACTGCCTATGCCTGGAGGCTCACTGGGTGCGATTCTCGCCGTGGTAGTACTCGAAGACCCAGCCGAAGAGGCCGACGAAGAGCAGCGGCGCCGAGACGAACACCAGCCACCAGCCGAAGGCCACGCCCAGGAAGCCGAAGGCGGCACCGAGGCCGAGGGCGAGCGGCTGCCAACTGTGCGGGCTGAAGAACCCGACCTCGCCGGCGTCGTCCGCTACTTCGGCTTCCTTGTTGTCCTGCGCGCCGGCGTCGACGCGGCGGGCCGTGAAGGCGAGGTAGTAGCCGATCATCACGGCCAGGCCGAAGGCGAGGAACAGCCCCGTGGTGCCCACCGGCTCCTTGGACCAGGCGCCGTAGACGATCGCCGTGGCCAGCAGGAAGACGGCCAGGCCGAGGAACATCTTGCCCTGGATCTTCACTTCGAGTCCTCCTTACCGCCGCCGACGAGCGTCCGCTCGCCCGCGGCCTGCTGCTCGCCGAGCTGGTCGAGAGCGGCGACCTCCGGGTAGTGCAGGTCGAACGCCGGGGACTCGGAGCGGATGCGCGGGAGCTGGAGGAAGTTGTGCCGCGGGGGCGGGCAGCTCGTCGCCCACTCGAGAGAGCGGCCGTAGCCCCACGGGTCGTCGACCTCGACCTTCTTGCCGTACTTGGCCGTCTTCCAGATGTTGTAGAGGAACGGCAGGACGGAGAGGCCGAGCACGAACGAGCTGATCGTGGAGACCGTGTTCAGCGCGGTGAAGCCGTCCGCGGCCAGGTAGTCCGCGTACCGGCGGGGCATGCCCTCGGCGCCGAGCCAGTGCTGGACGAGGAAGGTGCCGTGGAAGCCGGTGAAGAGCGTCCAGAAGGTGATCTTGCCGAGACGCTCGTCGAGGATCTTCCCGGTGAACTTCGGCCACCAGAAGTGGAAGCCCGCGAACATCGCGAAGACGACCGTCCCGAAGACCACGTAGTGGAAGTGCGCCACGACGAAGTACGAGTCGGAGACGTGGAAGTCCATCGGGGGCGAGGCCAGGATGACGCCGGTCAGACCGCCGAAGAGGAAGGTGACCAGGAAGCCGACCGCCCAGAGCATCGGTGTCTCGAAGGACAGCGAGCCCTTCCACATCGTGCCGATCCAGTTGAAGAACTTCACGCCTGTCGGCACCGCGATCAGGAACGTCATGAAGGCGAAGAACGGGAGCAGCACCCCGCCCGTGACGTACATGTGGTGGGCCCAGACCGTCACCGAGAGGCCGGCGATCGCGATCGTCGCGCCGATGAGGCTGATGTAGCCGAACATCGGCTTGCGGCTGAAGACCGGGATGATCTCGGAGATGATGCCGAAGAACGGCAGCGCGATGATGTAGACCTCTGGATGCCCGAAGAACCAGAACAAGTGCTGCCACAGCAACGCACCGCCGTTGGCGGCGTCGAAGACGTGCGCACCGAACTTCCGGTCGGCCTCCAGCGCGAAGAGCGCGGCGGCGAGCACCGGGAAGGCCAGCAGCACCAGCACACCGGTGAGCAGCACGTTCCAGGTGAAGATCGGCATCCGGAACATCGTCATGCCGGGTGCCCGCATGCAGATGATCGTCGTGATGAAGTTGACGGAGCCGAGGATGGTGCCGAAGCCGGAGAGCGCCAGGCCCATGATCCACAGGTCGGCGCCGATGCCGGGCGAGCGGATCGCGTCCGAGAGCGGCGAGTAGGCGAACCAGCCGAAGTCCGCGGCGCCGGACGGCGTGAAGAAGCCACCGACGGCGATGAGCGAACCGAAGAGGTAGAACCAGTACGCCAGCATGTTCAACCGCGGGAAGGCCACATCGGGCGAGCCGATCTGGAGCGGCATGATCCAGTTCGCGAAGCCGGCGAACAGCGGGGTGGCGAACATCAGCAGCATGATCGTGCCGTGCATCGTGAACGCCTGGTTGAACTGCTCGCTCGACATGATCTGGATGCCCGGCCGTGCGAGCTCGGCGCGCATGAAGAGCGCCATGATGCCGCCGACGATGAAGAAGGCGAAGGACGTGACGAAGTACAGCGTCCCGATCTTCTTGTGGTCGGTGGTGGTGGCCCAGTCGACCACCATGGCTCCGGGCGTCTTCTGCCGTACGGGCGGTGCTGCCTCAGCCGTCTCGGCGGCACCCTTGGATTCGTTGAGGATGCTCACGGGTTATTCGTCTCCGCATTCCTGGCGTCGCCGGTGGTGGCGGTGCCCGCCGGGATGTAGCCGGTCTGGCCCTTCTCGGCAAGGTCCTTCAGGTGCTTCTGGTAGCGCTCCGGGGAGACGATCTTCACGTTGAAGAGCATCCGGGCGTGGTCGACGCCGCACAGTTCGGCGCACTTGCCCATGTAGGTGCCCTCCTTGGTGGGGGTCACCTCGAAGCGGTTCACATGACCGGGCAGGACGTCCTGCTTCATCAGGAACGGCACCGGCCAGAAGGAGTGGATGACGTCGCGGGAGGTGAGGATGAACTGCACCGTCTCGCCCTTGGGGAGCCACAGCGTGGGGCCCGGGTTGTCCGTCTGCGGATTGCGCTCGGCCGGCGTCCCGACGGTGTAGACGCCCTCGGCGCCCTTGGGGAAGCTCGTCCTCATCCGGTCCGGGATGGCGGAGAGTTCCTTGTCGTCGGCGTTGTCGGTGGAGGCCTTGCCGTCCACGTCCTCGATGTAGTTGAAGCCCCAGCTCCACTGGAAGCCCACGACGTTGACGACGTGGTCCGGCTTCTTCGTCGTCGCCAGGAGCTTGGTCTCGTCCCGTGCGGTGAAGAAGAACAGCACCGAGACGATGATGATCGGGACGACCGTGTACAGGGCCTCGATCGGCATGTTGTACCGGGTCTGCGGAGGAACCTCGACCTTGGTCCTGGAGCGCCGGTGGAAGACGACGCTCCACAGGATCAGGCCCCACACCAGGACGCCCACGGCGAGCGCCGCCGCCCACGAGCCCTGCCACAGGGACAGGATCCGCGGAGCCTCGTCCGTCACCGGGGTGGGCATGCCGAGGCGGGGGAAGTCCTTGTAGGTGCAACCGGAGGCGGTCACCAGGACCAGACCCGCGGCGAGCGCCTGGTGCAGCCTTCGCCGCATGGGGCGCCGCGACATGGGGGTACCGCCCACGCCCTTCGGGCGGTGGGGGAGGTCGGAGCCGTTGGGACTCACGTAGCGCCTTCCCGAGAGTCTCGCCCGCCCGATACCGGCTCGGCCTTTTGCTGGTCGGGCACGGGCCCTGGCGCGGGCAGGGTTTGGATGTTTATGCGGGGCAAACCTTACTGGACCTCTCTCAGGGCCTTGCTGGGAGGGTCCCCAACGCGTCGTCCGCCGCTCAACAGCCGCCCGCCGGGGCCCTGTCGGGCACTTGCGCGCCGTGTGGGAGAAGCGCGTTAGCGTTCCCGTGTGCCCTACTTCGACGCCGCGTCCTCCGTACCGCTGCACCCCGTCGCCCGCGACGCCCTGACGGCCGCGCTGGACGAGGGCTGGGCCGATCCCGCGCGGCTGCACCGCGAGGGGCGGCGGGCGCGGATGCTGCTGGACGCCGCGCGCGAGACGGCGGCGGACGCCGTCGGGTGCCGACCC
>NZ_LJGW01000341.1:18496-23063 GCF_001751255.1 Streptomyces nanshensis
CGACGGCTCCGAGGACGGGGACGCGGACGAGAACGGGGACGCGGGCGAAGGCGGGGACGGCGGTGCCGCGCTGGCCTGCCTCCAGTCCGCCAATCACGAGGTGGGCACCGAGCAGCCGGTGGCCGAAGTGGCCGCGGTGTGCGCGGACGCGGGTGTGCCGCTGCTCGTGGACGCCGCGCAGTCCCTGGCCTGGGGGCGGCCGGGCGAGGGCTGGTCGCTGCTGGCGGGCAGCGCGCACAAGTGGGGCGGCCCGCCGGGCGTGGGGCTGCTCGCCGTACGCAAGGGCGTCCGGTTCGCTCCCGTCGGGCCGGTGGACGAGCGGGAGTCGGGGCGTTCCGCGGGCTTCGAGAACATTCCGGCGATCGTGGCCGCGGCGGCTTCGCTGCGTGCCGTACGTGCCGAAGCGGACGCCGCGGCGGCCCGGTTGCGCGGTCTGGTCGACCGGGTACGGGTGCGCGTTCCCGAACTCGTCCCGGACGTCGAGGTCGTGGGCGATCCGGTGCGGCGGCTGCCGAACCTGGTGACCTTCTCCTGTCTGTACGTCGACGGGGAGGCGCTGCTGCACGCGCTGGACCGGCAGGGCTTCTCGGTCTCCTCCGGTTCGTCGTGCACGTCGAGCACGCTGACGCCGAGCCATGTGCTGCGGGCGATGGGCGTGCTCTCGGAGGGCAACATCCGGCTGTCGCTGCCGCCGTGGGGAGCGCCGTCGGCGGAGGAGGACGTGGAGCGCTTCCTCGCGGTGCTGCCGGAGGCGGTACGCGAGGTGCGGGGTCAACTGGACGCGCCCGGCGGCCCGTCGGGCGCACCGGCGGCCCCCGCGAAAGGGGAAACGGAAGCAGAGGCGGACGCGGACGTCACCGTCGACGCGCTCGGTTCGCTCTGCCCGCTGCCGGTCATCGAACTCGCCAAGGTCATCGGCGACGTACCGGTGGGCGGCGTGGTCAGGGTCCTCGCGGACGACGAGGCCGCACGCGCGGACATCCCCGCCTGGTGCGAGATGCGCGGCCAGGAGTATCTGGGCGCGGACGGCACCGAGTTCAGGGTGCGACGGCGCAACTGACCGCGTACGGCGGCCCGTTCACGTACGGCAGCCGCCCGGGCACGGGTCCCGGACACGGCAGCGGGCGGCGGCGCGGCCCTCGCCGCATCCGCCGCCCGCCGGACGTCCTGTGAGCGCCGAGCCCCCGAGCCCGCCTCCGCGTAACCCCTTCGGCAGGGCCCGCGTCGGCAGGGCATCGGTTCAACTCACCGCTTCAGCGCGTCAGTTCAGGTGCGCGACGACCTCGGCCGCCGCCTCCTCGCCATACTGCTTGGTGAAGCGGTCCATGAAGTGGGCCCGCTCCAGCTCGTACTCCTGGGTGCCGACCGTCTCGATGACGAGGGTCGCCAGCATGCAGCCCACCTGCGCGGCGCGCTCCAGGTCCACGCCCCAGGCGAGCCCGGAGAGGAAGCCCGCGCGGAAGGCGTCGCCGACGCCCGTGGGGTCGGCCTTGGCCTTCTCCTGCGGTACGCCGACCACGATGGGCTCCTCGCCCTCGCGCTCGATGCGGACGCCCTTCGCGCCCAGCGTGACCACACGGGTGCCGACCTTGGCGAGGATCTCCTTGTCGCTCCAGCCGGTCTTGGTCTCGATGAGTTCCTTCTCGTACTCGTTGGAGAAGAGGAACGTGGCGCCCTCCATGAGGGTGCGGATGTCCGCGCCCTCCATGCGCGCGATCTGCTGCGAGAAGTCCGCGGCGAAGGGGATGCCGCGCTTGCGGCATTCCTCGGTGTGCCGGGTCATCGCCTCGGGGTCGTCGGCGCTGACACAGACGAGGTCGAGGCCGCCGACGCGCTCCGCGACGGTCTGGAGCTCGATCTGCCGGGCCTCGCTCATGGCGCCGGTGTAGAAGGACCCGATCTGGTTGTGGGCCTCGTCCGTGGTGCACACGAACCGGGCGGTGTGCCGCAGTTCGGAGATGTGGACGGACTCGGTGTCCACTCCGTGCCGGTCGAGCCAGGCGCGGTACTCCTCGAAGTCCTCGCCCGCGGCGCCGACCAGGATCGGGTTCGCTCCCAACTGCCCCATGCCGAAGGCGATGTTGGCGCCCACGCCGCCGCGCCTGATCTCAAGCGAGTCGACGAGGAAGGAGAGCGAGACGGTGTGGAGCTGATCGGCGACGAGCTGGTCGGCGAAGCGACCAGGGAACGTCATCAGATGGTCATTCGCGATGGAGCCGGTGACTGCGATACGCACGGCGAAATCTGCTCCTGTCGGAGGACGCGGTCGGATGGCACCATCACGCTACCTGCTCCCTGCACGGAACCGAACAGGACGTAACTACCTGATAGTAGGGCCTTCCAGGCGCCTCACCTGCTGCGTAGCGTCGGTCCCATGCGTAACCCGACGCGGCTCACGGCCGCCGAACCCGAGTCGATGGACCAGCTCCTGGGCGACTGCGCCCGCATGGCGCCGCACTGGAGGGTCACCGGGTACGAGGGGCTCGTCGCCTCCGCGGGCGCGGGCCTCGGGCCCGGTCCGCGGGCCTCGTACGAGAAGTTGAGCGGGGTGCGGATTCCGGCCGCCTCGGCGCGCGTCGCGGAGGGCATGTCCGAGTACGGCGTGTGGTGAACGCTGCACGGTGAGCCCCGCGCGGTGAACAGCGTTTGTGGGAAGCGCGGGTCGTGAACACCGGGCCGCGGGGCGGCGCATGGCGAACCGCCGCGCGCCACCGTGAGATTCGCGGGCGCTCTTCGCGGCACACCGGGAACCTTCCCGGCCCCCGCTCCGTCACAGATGTGTCCGGCGCTCTCCTCCCGCGGGCAGGAGCGTGAGGAGAGGCGAGGGACGCAGGAGCGAAGGAGCATCGCCGTGAGCACCGAACCGTCCCCCACCCACGGTGGGGAGCCCCTTCCCGCCGGCGAGCGGCCCGCCCGGCAGCGCCGGCCCCGGCTGCCCGTGATCGCGGTGGCCGCCGCCGTCCTGGTGGCCGGCGGTGGCGGCGCGTGGTGGGCCTCGACGGCGTACGACGGCGGCTCCGGCACGGCGGGCGACGCCTCGCAGCCGCCTCCGCTCACGCTCGACGGCCTCGCGGCGAACGGGCACGGGGGCGACGGCGACGAGGGCACCGAGGACGGCGGACGTCCGGGCATCGCCCCCGGCGAACCGCACCCGCAGGTCTACAAGGCGAACACGAAGCTGCCGGAGGGTCCCGGCTCCGCCCCCGTCTACCGCAGTCCGGCCTCCGTCTCGCGCAGCACCGTCTCCGCGCTGGCCGAGGCCCTCGACGTACAGGGCACGCCGCGCAAGCAGCACGACCGCTGGGTCGTCGGCGAGGACGGCAAGTCCGCGGACGACGCCGCGCTCACCGTCAACAACGGGCGCCTCGCGGGCAATTGGACGTACCAGTCCGGCGACTGGCCGGTGATGCCCTGCGGCAAGCCGCTGCCGACCGTGCCGCGCGGCGACCTCGTACCGCCGGACCACGGCGACGCACCGCGCGCCTGCCCGGGCATGCCGGACTCGGGCAAGGGCGGCGACGCCGTGTCGGAGAAGAAGGCGAAGAGCTCCGTCCAACGGCTGCTGAAGACGCTGAAGTTGACCGACGCGACGCTCGACGCGGGCGTGACGACGGGCTCTTCGCGCATGGTCACCGCCACCCCGAAGATCGCCGGCATGCCCGCGAAGGACTGGAACAGCACCTTCACCGTGGACGACGACGGCAAGGTCGTACGGGGACACGGCAACCTCGGCGCGCTGCGGAAGGGCGCCACCTACCCGGTGCTGTCGGCGGAGCAGACGCTGAAGCAGCTCAACAAGCAGGGCGCGGCGCACGCGGTGCGCGAGCCCCGGGCGTACGAGGGCGAGGGAGCACGGGCGTCGAAGGACGCACCGGGCACCGTGGCCCCGCGCAAGGCCCTGAAGGTGACCGGTGCCGAGTTCGGGCTCGTGACGCGGTACACGAGCGGCAAGCCCGTGCTCGTACCGTCGTGGATCTACCGGGTGGAGCTGGGCGGCGGGCAGAGCGCCGACGTGGCGCACCCCGCGGTCGAACCGGAGTACCTCAAACCGGCACGGCCCGCGCCCACCGGGCCCGGCGGCGGCTCGGACTCGGGTACGGGCTCGGGCTCCGGCTCCGGCTCGGACACGACGCAGCAGCCCGGCTCCCCCGGCACCGGTGCCGCCCAGGCGGTCAACTCCTATGCGGCGGACGGCCGCACCGTGAAGCTGACCTTCTGGGGCGGCGTCTGCGGCGGCTACAAGGCGAGCGCAGAGGAGTCCGGGAAGACGGTGAAGATCTCCGTACGCCCGAAGGATCCGGACCCGAAGCGGGTGTGCGTGAAGATGGCGAAGCGCATGACGCTCGAGGTCGAACTGGACAAGGCGCTCGGCGACCGGAAGGTCGTGGACGCCGCCGACGGAGAAGCACTTCCGGAGAAGTGAACCGCCGCGCGGCGGGTAGACATAGCGACAACGGCAACACGACAGACGAGACCTGGGAGCACGGGGGCGGAAACGACGAAGGCGGCGGACCCCTGGTGGGGGGAGTCCGCCGCCTTCGTCCTGTTCAGGCCCGGGACCTCGCCG
>NZ_LJGW01000317.1 GCF_001751255.1 Streptomyces nanshensis
TGCCCCACGGGAATCTCCCGTGGGGCACCCGCCGTCCACCGTCGCGCTGTCGCTCAGCGCGTCGCGGCTTCCTGCTCCGTGTCCGACGCGTCGGGGCCCTCTTCGGCCGGCTTGCCGGGCCCGCCCCCGGAACGCAGCGGAACCTTCTTGAGGAAGAGCGCGACGACCAGACCCACGACGGTGAACGGCAGCGCCGTCAGGAACACCGTGGACAGGGCGTCGGCGTACGCGGAGGTGTAGGCGTTCTTCACCGCTTCCGGCAGGTGCTGTACGGCCTGCGGACTGATCGATGCGCCCTTGCTGAGCTTCGAACCCTGGTCCGCCAGACCGCTGTTGAGGATGACGCCGAACAGCGAGGCCCCCAGAGAGGTGCCGAGCATCCTGGTGAAGGTGACGGTCGAGGTGGCCGCGCCGATGTCCTGGAACCCCACGGCGCTCTGCGACGCCACCACCGTGACCTGCTGCGACAGTCCGGCACCCAGGCCGAGTACGGCCATGAACGCCGAGGCCAGGGCGAAGCTCGTGCTGTTCGTCATGGTCGACAGCAGATACAGCGCGAGCCCGGAGACGGCCATGCTGGCGGCCGGGTACCACTTGTACTGGCCGGTCTTGGACATGAAGTGGCCGGTCCCCATGGTGGCCAGGAGCATGCCGGCGGTCATGGGAAGCATCAGGAGTCCCGCGTTCTGCGGGCTGGTCCCCGTGACCATCTGCAGGTAGAGAGCCAGGTAGTTGAGGGCGCCGATGGAGATGAACCCGCCGACGAACGCCACCACGTTCGAGATGTTGAACGTCGAGCTGCCGAACATCCGCAGCGGCACGACCGGTTCGGGCGCGCGGCGCTCCGCGAAGAACCAGATCAGGCCGAGCGCGAGGGTGGCGCCCCCGAGGCCCATGATGACGGCGGAGCCCCACGCGTACGCGCTCCCGGCCCAGTTGGTCAGCAGGACCAGGCAGCTCACCGCGCCGCCGAGGGCGATGATGCCGGTGTAGTCGATGCGCGGTGTGCCGCGGCGGGCCGGCAGCGTCAGGAACGAGACGACCATGAACAGCGCGAGCGCGCCGACGGGCATGTTGATGTAGAACGCCCAGCGCCAGCCCAGATGATCGGTGATCAAGCCGCCGAGCAGGGGGCCGCTGACGCTGGAGACGGCGAAGGTGCCCGTGGCGTAACTCTGGTAACGGGCCCCCTCGCGCGGGCTGAACAAGTCACCGAGAATGGCGAAAATGGAGACTGTTAGACCACCGGCGCCCACGCCTTGCACGGCCCGGTAGACAATGAGCTGGGTCATCGATCCCGCGGCGCCGCACAGTACGGATCCGAGCAGGAAGACGGCGATGGCGAAGATGAAGACCCGCTTACGGCCCAGCAGGTCACCGAGCTTTCCGTACAGCGGCGTCGTCACACTGAAGGTCAGCAGATAAGCCGTGCTGACCCAGGCGAACTGCTCGACTCCGCCGAGATCACCGCTGATGGTGGGCATGGCGGTGGCGACGATCTGGGTGTCCAGGGTGCCGAGAAGCATCGCGAGCATCAGACCGATGAAGACCAGGATCGCCTGCTTGCGCGGCAGTGAAGCCTTGCCGGGTTGTTCGGCGGCGGCTGCCTGAGCGCGCGACATTGGATCCCCTCCTTAGCGTTACGTACGATTCGGAATCCATGTCAACTTAGGCTTACAACGGATTCATGTCAACCTCGTCTGACAGGGGCTTGAAAGGGCCGCTTGACGCGATCGCGATGTCATCCTAGGTTGACGGTGTGGATAAAGCGGAAGTGAACGATCTCGTAGCCGTCGCGACATCTGACGACATTCTTGAAGGACTGACCGCCGTACGGGCGCTGCGCAAGCTCGTCGAAGACATCGAGGCGCTGCAGGTGCGCCGGGCCCGTGACCTGGGGTGGGCATGGGGTGACATCGCGGAGCCGCTCGGCATCTCCCGGCAGTCCGCGCACAAGAAGCACACGCGGCGGCGGCCGAAGTGAGCGGCCCCTCGCTGTGTCCGGCGGGCGATCCCGGCGGTACGGGCGGGACGGGGGTGTATCTGCTGCATCGCGGAGTCCAGCCGCCGGCACGGGTGGTGGGGCCGGAAGCCGCGGCCCTGAGCGGGTTACGGCAGTGGTGCGCTGTCCCCCGCTCGGTCTGCGGGGTGGCACCCGCCCCGTGGACCGTGCCGGCCGCCCTCCCCGGCGACGACCGATTCCTCGACTACGTCCGGGAGTTGACACAGCCCGACGGCGCACAGGACGCGGCGGTCGACGTACGGGCCGTCACCGTGGACCCGGCCACGGCCGGCGCCGGACGGGTCGAGGACCCCTGGGTCTCCCGGCACGTGGTCGGCCAGAACGACGCGCTGGCCGTGGTCCGCGACTATCTCGCCCGAGGCGAAACGTTCCGGTCGGCCCTGCGTACGGCGGTCGTCGTCGAGGAGTTCATCGCGGCGGACGCCAGCGCGCAGGTGGTCTCCGGTGTGCACGAGACCTTCGAGGAGGAGGTCGCCATGGTCAGGACGGCCCACGGTGTGTGCGTCGGCGGCACGGACCGCGCGGGCCCGGCGGACACCTATCTCGTGCGGCGCAGCGATCTGAACATCCTGGTCGAGTGGATCGCGGAGAAGCACCGGCAGGTCGTCCCCACTCCCTCCGGGCTCACGGAGCGGTCCCTGCCCGCCGCCCTGCGCAACCGCCCCTGTCTGACCGAGGAACAGATCCGGGACATGGTCCGGATCGCACTGGCCGCGGAGGCGGAGATGGGCCTGCCCGTCCGGCTCGAACTGGCCTGGAAGGACGGGGCCGTCTACGTGCTGTGGTGCGAGGCCGTCGGGTAGCGGCGGTCACGACCACTGGACGTGGACCCGGTTGCGACCGCTCTCCAGCAGGCTGACGGCCGTGCCCCGCGCATCTCCCCGGGTGTGCCCGGCGGCCGCGCGGGGCCCGGCTCTGTCCTCGACGCGAGAGTGAGACCCCCAATGGAAGAGCGCACCGCGGTACTTGTGGTGGGCGGGAGCCTGGTCGGGCTCTCCGCGGCCGTTTTCCTGGCCCGGCAGGGAGTGCCCTGCGTAGTGGTGGAGCGGCACACCGGCACGTCGATCCATCCGCGGGCGCGCGGCATCACGGCCCGTTCCATGGAGCTGTTCCGCCAGGCCGGACTGGAGGACGCGGTACGGGCGCACGGACAGGACGACATCGGTGTCTTCGTCCGCGCACGGGCGCTGGCGGACGACGATCACAAGGCCGTGGTGATGCCGCAGACCAGGACGCCGGACCAGGTCAGCCCGACGACCCTGTACGCGTGCGACCAGGACCGGCTGGAGCCGCTGCTGCTGAAGCGGGCCCGTGAACTGGGCGCCGACGTCCGCTTCGGCACCGAACTCGTGGACTTCGCCCAGTCCTCCGACGGGGTCACCGCGGAGATCCGGGACCGCGACTCGGGCGCACAGCACACCGTGCGCGCGGACTACCTCATCGCCGCCGACGGCGGGCGCAGCGCGGTACGGGAACGGCTGGGCATCACCAGGTCGGGGCCCGGCTCGCTCCAGCACCAGGTCAGCATCCTCTTCCGGGCGGACCTCAGCCCGGCGCTGCGCGGCCGCGAAGTGTTCGCGTGCTTCCTGGAGACCATGTCCGGGGTGCTGGTGCGCCGGGACTCGGGCGTATGGCAGATGGGCGTGCCGTTCAAGCCCGAACAGGGCGAGAGCGCCGAGGACTTCACGGAGGAGCACAGCCGTGAGGTGGTGCGTATCGGGACCGGCATCCCCGATCTCGAGGTGACGATCGACAGCGTGATGTCCTGGGAGATCGCCGCCCTGGTGGCCGACCGGTTCCGGGACGGAAGGATCTTCCTGGCCGGCGACAGCGCGCATGTCTCCTCTCCCCGCGGCGGGTTGGGCGGCAACGGCGGCATCCAGGACGCGCACAACCTGGCCTGGAAGATCGCGGCCGTGCTGGCCGGCCACGGCGACGAGCGGCTGCTCGGCACATACGAGACGGAGCGACGGCCGATCGCCTTTCTCAACATGGAGTACGCGCTCGGGCGGATGCACGGTGAGCCGTGGACGCAGGACTACAACACCGTCTCGCTGGGCTACCGCTACCACTCGCCGGGCTTCGTCGAGGAGGAACCGGGCGACGAGGAGAGAGTGGAGGATCCGACGGCGCCGTCCGGCCGTCCCGGCACCCGGGCCGCGCACCTCCCGCTCCCGGCCGGTGCGGGAAGTTCCACCCTCGATCTGTTCGGCCGGGAGTTCGTCCTGCTCACCGGCGAGGCCGGCGCCGAGTGGCAGGCCGAGGGCGAGCGGGCCGCCGCCGCCCGCGGGGTGCCGCTCACGGTGCACCGCGTCGCGGCCGGTGACTACCCGGCGGACGGGGCGGCGGCCATGGAGCGCTGGAGGACGGTCTACGGCGTGACGGGCCAGGGCGCGGTGCTGGTACGCCCCGACGGC
>NZ_LJGW01000326.1:0-10936 GCF_001751255.1 Streptomyces nanshensis
CGCCGCCCCGTACAGGGGACGGCGGGCGGCCTTCGTACGAGCCTTACCGCGGTCTCTTCACGTCGGTCTCTTCGCGTCGGTCTCTTCGCGTCGGCCTCTTCGAGCCGGTCTCTTCGTGCCCGGCCCGGCTCCGTCAGGCCCCGTCGGTCTTCGTCGGTCTGCGTCAGTCCTTGATCTCGCAGATGACGGTGCCGGCGGAGAGGGAGCCGCCGACCTCGGCGTGGAGGTCCTTGACGGTGCCCGAGCGGTGGGCGTTGAGGGGCTGTTCCATCTTCATCGCCTCGAGTACGACGACGAGTTCGCCTTCCTCGACCTGCTGGCCCTCCTCGACGGCGACCTTGACGATGGTGCCCTGCATCGGGGAGGCGAGCGCGTCGCCGGAGGCGGCGCTGCCGGCCTTCTTCGCGGCTTTGCGCTTGGGCTTCTTGCTGCCGCCGGCGGCGGGTGCGGCCGTCACGCCGAGCGAGGAGGGCAGCGAGACCTCCAGGCGCTTGCCGCCGACCTCGACGACGACGGTCTCGCGGGCGCTTTCGTCCTCGTCCGCGTCGGTGCCGGGCGCGGCGAAGGGCTTGATGTCGTTGACGAACTCGGTCTCGATCCACCGGGTGTGGACGTCGAAGGGCGCGTCCGTACGGCCGTTGACCTCGGGCGCGAACGCGGGGTCGCGTACGACGACGCGGTGGAAGGGCAGGGCGGTGGCCATGCCCTCGACGGTGAACTCCTCCAGGGCGCGCGAGGCCCGCTGGAGCGCCTGCTGCCGGGTGGCGCCGGTGACGACGAGCTTGGCCAGCAGCGAGTCCCATGCGGGGCCGATGACGCTGCCGGACTCCACGCCGGCGTCCAGCCGTACGCCGGGTCCGCTGGGCGGCGCGAAGGCGGTGACGGTGCCGGGGGCGGGCAGGAAGTTGCGGCCGGGGTCCTCGCCGTTGATGCGGAACTCGAAGGAGTGGCCGCGCAGTTGGGGGTCGTCGTAGTCGAGGTGTCCGCCGTCGGCGATGCGGAACATCTCCCGTACGAGGTCGATGCCGGTGACCTCTTCGGTGACGGGGTGTTCGACCTGGAGGCGGGTGTTGACCTCCAGGAAGGAGATGGTGCCGTCCTGGCCGACGAGGAACTCGCAGGTGCCGGCGCCGTAGTAGCCGGCTTCCTTGAGGATGGCCTTCGAGGCGCGGTACAGCTCGGCGTTCTGTTCGTCGGTGAGGAAGGGCGCGGGCGCCTCCTCCACCAGCTTCTGGTGGCGGCGTTGCAGGGAGCAGTCGCGAGTGGAGACCACGACGACGTTGCCGTGCCGGTCGGCCAGGCACTGTGTCTCCACGTGCCGCGGGCGGTCCAGATAGCGCTCGACGAAGCACTCGCCGCGGCCGAAGGCGGCGACGGCCTCGCGCACGGCGGAGTCGTAGAGCTCCTCGACCTCGTCCAGGGACCGGGCCACCTTCAGGCCGCGTCCGCCGCCGCCGAAGGCGGCCTTGATGGCGATGGGCAGTCCGTGTTCCTCGGCGAAGGCGGTGACCTCGTCGGCGCCGGAGACCGGGTCCTTGGTGCCGGCGACGAGGGGTGCGCCGGCGCGTTCGGCGATGTGGCGGGCGGAGACCTTGTCGCCGAGGCCGCGGATCGCGTCCGGCGGGGGCCCGATCCACGTCAGACCGGCGTCGAGGACGGCCTGTGCGAAGTCGGCGTTCTCGGAGAGGAATCCGTAGCCGGGGTGGACGGCGTCCGCGCTCGAATCGGCCGCGGCCTTCAGCACCTTGTCCATGTCCAGGTAGCTGGTGGCCGGGGTGTCACCGCCCAGGGCGAATGCCTCGTCGGCGACGCGGACGTGCAGGGCGTCCCGGTCCGGCTCGGCATAGACGGCGACGCTCGCGATTCCCGCGTCCCGGCAGGCGCGGGCGACGCGAACAGCGATTTCGCCGCGGTTGGCGATGAGCACCTTGCGCACGATGACTCCCTACTTGGCGCTGCGCCGCAACAGGATTTGATGTGGTGGGTGTGCCGTGAGTTTAGGTACTGGCGACACCACTGGCCGAGTCGCCCACAGGCGTGAGCTTTCCCACACGGACTGTGACGTGCGGCCGTCACGAGTGCCGTGTGCCCCGTCGTCCCAAGGTACGCCGCGTTCGTCGCGATGCCCGGGGATCTTCCGATGTGGTCAACGTCTCCGCGCGGCACCGGGGGCCCAACGGCTCGGTCTTTGTGGGGTTCCTATGAATCACAGAGCGAAACTTTGCTTCGCGACCGGCCTCTTGCCGGGCGTGATACCCGTAAGTAGCGTTCACGGTGCCATGGCGGCGTACTCCAGGTAACGAACACCGGCCATGGCCGGTGTGATGCGGAAGTGGGGTGGGCGAGGTGGGTCTCCGACGGTCGGTGGCCGCTGCCGCGGCGCTGATACTGGTGGTCGAGGCGGTCGGCATCGTGCTGCTGAACATCTTTCTCGGCATGGTCGTGGACGATCAGCAAATGTCCATGGCCGGGCTCGAACCTCGCTCGATGTCCCTCTCGGCCGTCGTCGCCGGCGCGCTCTTCGGCGCCTATCTGCTGCTGTGCGCTGTGGTGTTGGTCCGTACGGCTGTGACCGACAAGGCGCCGCTGGGACTGCTGCGCATCGTGCTGATCAGCGCGGCCGTCGTGCACGGACTGCTGGGCGCCGCGTCCGTCGGGCTGGTCGGCTGGCTGGCGTTCCTGTTCATGATGGTGGTGCTGGGCCTGATCGTCTGGTCGCTGGTCTCGTACACCGTCGAAGAGCCCCCGGGGAAGGGGGCGTCCGAGCCGCCGCAGACGTCGGGTCCTTCCGGTCCTGCCGGGGCCGGGCCCGCGCATCCGGAGCCCTCGGCCCCCTAGCGTTCATCCCTCGCCGGGCCGCGCCCGCCGGGTCAACCGGGTCAACTCGCGGGCGGTGACCGTCAGTTCGGCTGCGTCAGTTCGGCTGGGTCCGTCCGGGCTCCGTCACGCCCAGAGGCCGGTGATCGACACCTCCAGCCGCGCGAGCAGGTCGCGCAGCAGCGGCAGCGACAGTCCGATCACGTTCCCGTGGTCGCCCTCGATGCCCCGTACGAACGGTGCGGAGCGCCCGTCGAGCGTGAACGCGCCCGCCACGTGCAGCGGTTCGCCCGTCGCCACGTACGCGGCGATCTCCGCGTCGGTGGGCTCGCCGAAGTGCACCGTGGTCGCCGCCGTGGCCGAACTGCCTTTGCCCGTACGGGTGTCGAGCATGCAGTGGCCCGTCTGGAGCACCCCGGAGCGTCCGCGCATGGCCTTCCAGCGCGCGGTGGCCTCCTCCGGGTCGGCGGGCTTGCCCAACGGCTCGCCGTCCAGCTCCAGTACGGAGTCGCAGCCGAGTACGAGGGCGTCCGCCGCCTCGGGGAGCGCGGCGACCGCGCGTGCCTTCGCCTCCGCGAGCACACGGGCGAGTTCGCCGGGCGTCGGCGCTGAGAGCGCGTCCTCGTCCACGCCGCTGACGATCACCTCCGGGGCGAATCCCGCCTGTTGCAGCAGGCCCAGCCTGGCCGGTGACGCGGAGGCGAGCACGAGCCGCCGTGCGGGCGCGGGCGGAGGGTTCGCCGGGGTCGCTGAAGTCGCAGTGGAGGGCATGGAGCCCATCGTAGAGACCGGGCGTACGGCACCGGCAGGGCGTCCGCAGGGCATCCCGGGCCCACGCATACCCCCTACGCGCTCGGCCTGACGTTGGCCAGCACGACGGAGGCGATCACGACCACGGGCAGCAGCCAGTACAGGCGGCGCAGCATCACCAGCGTCGCGCGCATCTCCGTCGGAGGCTCGTCTCGGGGGTCGGACCACAGCATGCGTTCCATGCTGGGGCGCACGAGCGGAGGGCGCCTGAGTACGCGTACTCATTCCTGTGCCCGGAGCACGGGATTGACGCGCCCCCCCGTCTGTCCGTACGCCCGTACGCCCGCTCCGAACTCCGGGCGTACGGCGGCCCGTTCAGGCAGGCCAGTACGTCGTACGCCACGCCTTCGGGCCCGGATGCGGCACGCGCCGCGGTACCGTGCGCGCCGGGTCCGACCACTCCTGGGCGCTGCGGGCGTGGCCCTGCTCCTCGGCGGCCGCCGCGGCGGCCCGTGCCCTGACCACCGCGAGCGCGGCGGCCAGCTCCTCCGGGGTCGGGTTGCCCCGTACCACCTTGACCGGCGGGATGGGCGGGTGCTCCCCCTGCCCCTGCGTCGTCGGGTCGAGCATGGCGAACGGCCTCCTCACAGCGGGATGTTGCCGTGCTTCTTCGGGGGTAGCTGCTCGCGCTTGGAGCGGAGAGTGCGCAGCCCGCGCGTGATGTGGCGGCGGGTCTCGGACGGCATGATCACAGCATCCACATACCCGCGTTCGGCGGCGGCATACGGGTTCAGCAGCGCGTCCTCGTACTCCTGCGTCAACTCCGCCCGCAGCTCCTCGCGTTGGGCGTCGTCCTCGACGCCGGCCAGGCGCTTGCGGTAGAGGATGTTGACCGCTCCCTGAGCACCCATGACGGCGATCTGCGCGGTGGGCCAGGCGAAGTTGAGGTCGGCGCCCAGGTGCTTGGAGCCCATGACGTCGTACGCGCCGCCGAACGCCTTGCGGGTGATGACCGTGACCAGCGGCACCGTCGCCTCGGCGTAGGCGTAGATGAGCTTGGCGCCGCGCCGGATGATGCCGTCGTACTCCTGGTCGGTGCCCGGCAGGAAGCCCGGCACGTCGACGAAGGTGATCACCGGGACGTTGTAGGCGTCGCAGGTGCGCACGAAGCGCGCGGCCTTCTCGCTCGCGTCGATGTTGAGACAACCGGCGAACTGTAGCGGCTGGTTGGCGACGACGCCGACCGACTGGCCCTCGATCCGCCCGAAGCCGGTGATGATGTTCGGCGCGAACAGCGCCTGGGTCTCCAGGAATTCGCCGTCGTCCAGCACGTGCTCGATCGCGGAGTGCATGTCGTACGGCTGGTTCGCGGAGTCCGGGATGAGGGTGTCCAGTTCGCGGTCCTCGTCCGAGGTCTCCAGGTCCGCCTCCTCGGGGAAGACGGGCGGCTCGGAGAGGTTGTTGGACGGCAGATAGGACAGCAGCGCCTTGACGTACTCGACGGCGTCCTTCTCGTCCCCGGACATGTGGTGCGCGACGCCGGAGGTCGTGTTGTGCGTGCGCGCGCCGCCCAGCTCCTCGAAGCCGACGTCCTCACCGGTCACCGTCTTGATGACGTCGGGCCCGGTGATGAACATGTGCGAGGTCTGGTCGACCATCACCGTGAAGTCCGTGATGGCGGGCGAGTAGACGGCGCCGCCGGCGCACGGGCCGACGATGAGGCTGATCTGCGGTACGACGCCGGAGGCGTGCACGTTCCTGCGGAAGATCTCCGCGAACAGGCCCAGCGCGACGACGCCTTCCTGGATGCGCGCGCCGCCGCCGTCGTTGATGCCGATGATCGGGCAGCCGTTCTTCAGCGCGAAGTCCATGACCTTGACGATCTTCTCGCCGTACACCTCGCCGAGGGAGCCGCCGAAGATCGTGAAGTCCTGTGAATAGACGCACACGGGACGGCCGTCGACCGTTCCGTACCCGGTGACGACTCCGTCGCCGTACGGACGGTTCGCATCCAGGCCGAAGTTGGTGGAGCGGTGCCGGGCGAACTCGTCCAGCTCCGTGAAACTCCCCTCGTCGAGCAGGAGATCGACCCGCTCGCGGGCGGTCAGCTTGCCCTTCGCGTGCTGCTTCTCCACCGCGCGCTGCGAGCCCGCGTGCGTCGCCTCCGCGGCGCGGCGTTCGAAGTCCGCGATCTTCCCCGCGGTCGTGTGGATGTCTGGGCTCTCCTGCTCGGACATCTGCGTGCGGCTCCTCGTCGTCGGGGGTGCGGCTACCGGTCCGTAGAGGCTATCGGCGAAGAAGCCTTTCGTCGGTGCGGCGTTGACCACACTCGGACCGCTGCGGGGACGCCCGCGTACGTGCCGGTGCGTGCCGTCCGCCCGCACCGTCCGCGCGGGCAGAGGCGTCGTGTTCCGGCCTACGCTGACGCCATGACGCCGAACCCGCCCGCCGAGAACCCGGGCAGCCGCTGGTCCGACCTCAGCCGCCCCCCGCTCAACGCCGCCGCGCTGCGCCGCGGACTGACCGGCGCGGACAGCATGTGGACGTCGCTGGAGGTTCTCGAGCGCACCGGCTCGACCAACACCGACCTCGCCGCACGGGCACGCGAGGGCAGCGCACGGGAGGGCGCCGTCCTCGTCGCGGAGGAGCAGACGGCGGGGCGCGGACGGCTGGAGCGCGGCTGGAGCGCCCCCGCACGCTCGGGCGTCTTCGTCTCGGTTCTGGTGGTGCCGCCGGTACCGCAGGAGCGCTGGGGCTGGGTGCCGCTGATCGCGGGCGTCGCCACGGCGAGCGCGCTCGCGCGCGCGGCCGGCGTCGACACCAAGCTGAAGTGGCCGAACGACATCCTCGTGGACGTCGAGGGCGAGGAGCGCAAGACGGGCGGCATCCTCGCGGAACGCACGGACGTCGCACCGGGGGCCGCGTCCGCGGAGGTCGGCTCCGGTTCCGGCTCCGGCTCCGGCGGCGCCGGCATCGTCCTCGGCATCGGCCTCAACGTCTCGCTGCGCGCCTCGGAACTGCCCGTGCCCGCCGCCGGTTCGCTGCTGCTCGCGGGCGCGACGGGCACCGACCGCGATCCGCTGCTGCGCGCGGTGCTGCGCTCCTTCGAGGACTGGTACGGGCGCTGGGTCGCCGCCGACGGCGATCCGCTCGCCAGCGGCGTACTGGAGGCGTACGCCGCGGGATGCGCGACCCTCGGGCGCGAGGTGCGGGCCGAGCTGCCCGGCGGCGAGGAACTGACCGGGGAGGCCGTGGCCGTCGACAGCGACGGACGGCTCGTCATCGGTACGGACGCGGGGGTGCAGCGGCCCGTCGCGGCGGGCGACATCGTGCATCTGCGCGGCCACGGAGGCGCACGCTCCTGAGCGGGCCCGCGGGGTCGGGACCGGGCCGGGCCTCCGGCCGGAAGCGGAATCGAAGCGCGGGGGAGCACGGGGGCATTCGAGGGCGCCCGGCCACAACTCGCGCACACCGTACGTGTTCCGCCGAGCCGGTGGTCCGCTTCTGATGCTCCGTTCGCAGAGGGGCCAGTTCAGCGCACTGCTGCCGTATTGTTGGCACGCGGCGGAGGGGACACGGATGTGACGCGTCCCGGTGATCCCCGGAAGATCTCAGCAAGAGAACGGAAGGGCAGTGCGCAGGGACGACCGGACCTGGCAAGGGGCGGACAGTGGCCGACGATGAACCGGACGTTCCCGCGCGTACGTCCGGGTCGCAGCCGGCGCCCGAGCCGGAGCGCGCAGGGGACGCGGAAGGCGGCGACCCGGCCTCGCCCGGCGCCGACGGATCCGCCAGCGCCGACGGCCCGACCGAGCGCCCGTCCGAGAACCGGAGCCACGGCCGGGACGAGAGCCAGAACAATCCGGCTCAGGGCCAGGCCGCCGCGGACGACGACGAGGAGGACGACCCGAGCGCGCTGCGCATCGAGCAGCTCATCCTCGGTTCGAAGCGCCAGTACACGCCGTTCCAGGCGGCCCGCGCCGCCGGCGTCTCGATGGAGCTGGCCTCCCGCTTCTGGCGCGCGATGGGCTTCGCCGACGTCGGCCAGGCCAGGGCGCTGACCGAGGCGGACGTGCTCGCACTGCGCCGGCTCGCCGGACTCGTCGAGGCGGGGCTGCTGAGCGAGGCGATGGCCGTACAGGTCGCCCGCTCCACCGGGCAGACCACCTCGCGCCTCGCGGACTGGCAGATCGACTCCTTCCTGATGGGCCTCACGGAGCCGCCCGAGCCCGGGATGTCGCGCAACGAGGTCACCTATCCGCTGGTGCAGCTCCTCCTGCCGGAGCTTCAGGAGTTCCTGGTGTACGTGTGGCGGCGGCAGCTCGCGGCGGCCACCGGCCGGGTCGTACAGGCCCTGGACGACGAGGACACCGTGGCCCGGCGGCAGGCGATCGCCTTCGCCGACCTGGTGGGCTTCACCCGGCTCACGCGCCGCCTGGAGGACGACGAACTGGGCGAGCTGGTCGAGGCGTTCGAGACCACGGCCGCCGATCTGGTCGCCGCCAACGGCGGCCGGCTGATCAAGGCGCTGGGCGACGAGGTGCTCTACGTCGCCGAGGACGCCGGCACCGCGGCCGAGATCGGGCTGCGTCTGATCGAGACCATGGCGAACGACCCGACGATGCCGGAGCTGCGCGTCGGGATCGCCTTCGGCACGATGACGACGCGCATGGGCGACGTCTTCGGCAACACCGTCAACCTCGCGAGCAGGCTGACGTCGATAGCGCCGAAGGACAGGGTGCTCGTGGACGGCGACTTCCGCGCGGAGCTGGTCGCCTCGGGCGACGCCCCCGAATCGGAGAAGGAGACCGAGGACCTCTCGGGCTTCCCGTACGCGCTCCAGCCGCTGTATCAGCGGCCGGTGCGCGGGCTGGGCGTCGTCGAGCCCTGGATGCTCGGCCGCCGCTGACCGCTGCCCTGCCTCCTGCGCCGACCGCCGCGTCGTCCTCGCGCTCGTAACGCCCGCCCCTCCCCGTACAGTTGCCCGCGACACTGGTGAGCGAGCGTTAACCGGAGGGGTCGCATGAGCACGGTGAGCGAAGAGCGGTACGGCGAGTGGATCGTGGTCCGCAAGGACGCCGGGAGCCATGTCGCGGAGCTCGTCCTGGACCGTCCGAAGGCCCTGAACGCCGTCTCCTCCGAGGTCGCCGCCCGGCTCGCCGCGGCATGTGAGGCGCTCGCCGCGGACGACGGCGTCCGTGCCACGGTGCTGACCTCCAGCAACGAGCGGGCGTTCTGCGTCGGCGCGGACCTGAAGGAGCGCAACTCGCTCAGCGACGCCGAGTTGGGCCGCCACCGTCCCACCGCCCGCGCCGCCTACACCGGCGTACTGGAACTGCCGATGCCGACGATCGCCGCGGTGCACGGCTACGCGCTCGGCGGCGGGTTCGAACTCGCCCTGTCCTGCGATCTGATCGTCGCCGACCCCAGCGCCGTCGTCGGGCTGCCCGAGGTCTCGGTCGGCGTCATCCCGGGCGGCGGCGGTACGCAGTTGCTGCCGCGCCGCGTCGGCGCCGCCCGCGCCGCCGAGCTGATCTTCTCCGCGCGCCGGGTCGAGGCCGCCGAAGCACGCGAACTCGGCCTCGTCGACGTGCTGGTGGAGCCGGGGCAGGACCGCGCGGAGGCGCTGGCGCTCGCCGCCCGTATCGCCGGGAACTCGCCGGTCGGGCTGCGCGCGGCCAAGCGTGCGCTGCGTACGGGGTGGGGCATGGACCTGCGCGCCGGACTGGAGATCGAGGACGCGGCCTGGCGCACGGTGGCCTTCTCCGGCGACCGCGCGGAGGGCGTGGCCGCGTTCAACGAGAAGCGGAAGCCGCAGTGGCCGGGCGAGTGAGCCGCCGGGGTTCCGAGGCGTCCCTCCGTAACGGTACGGAGGGACCCGTCCGCGCCCGGTAACCCGTACGGCAGCTTCCGCCGGAGCCGCTTCGGGCCCGCCCGTGCCGCCGGGACGGCGCGGTGCTCGGGGGCGTACGGAGCGTGCAGGGCGCAATGGAGGACCAGCCGGGCTTGAGAAGTTTGTACGGAATGGTCCTAGCCTGGCTCTCATGGGAGAGGGAGCAGACATACGCCTGCGGGCCGTCGCCGAGCTGACCCAGGCCATGGCCGCGGCCCAGCGCTTCTGTGAGGCGCACCCCCGGCACTCCGCGCACCGCGAGGTCGTGCACGCCGCCGCCGTACGGGCATGCGCGGCGCTGAACGGCTCCTTCGCGTCCCTCTCGGCGCTGGACCGGGCCCGCGGACTGCTCGACGTACTGGTCAACGTGGGTCAACTCGCCCCGGGCGAGAGCGTGTTCCCCGACGACGAGTCGTATCCGGTGCACGACTTCCCGCAGATCGCCGGGCCGCTGCCCGAGGGGTGGCCGGGGGCGGAGGGCGGCGGTCCGCCCGCCGCCTGGATCGAGACGGCGGCCCCCGGCGGCCCGGCCCCCGCCAGCCGGGCTTCCGATGTCCCGAGCCGCAACGGCCCGAGTCCCAGCGCCCGGGCCGCCGCCCTGCGCCGTCGCGGGCGCGGTAGCTGCGTCGTCGCGCCGATAGTGCTGCGCGGACGCGCCTGGGGCGAGCTGTATGTGGCCCGCGACCCCGGAGCCCCGGTCTTCGACCGCGCCGACGCGCACTTCGCGGCGGTGCTCGCCGAGGTGATCTCCGCGGGCATCGCACAGAACGAACAGCTCGAAGAGGTGCGCCGGCTCGCCTTCACCGACGAGCTGACCGGGCTGGCCAACCGGCGGGCCGTCGAGGGCACGCTGGACGACGGACTGGAGCGCCACCGCGCGGACGGCACCGTGGTGAGCCTCGCCGTGTGCGACGTCAACGGCCTCAAGCGCGTCAACGACGAACGCGGCCACGCGGCGGGCGACCGGCTGCTGGAGCGCTTCGGCATGGTGCTCTCGCTGGCGGGCGCCCAGCTCCCCGGAGCGCTGGCGGCACGGCTGGGCGGCGACGAGTTCTGTCTGCTGACGGTCGGTCCGTCCGCCGACCAGGCCGTACGGGCCGCCGAGGAGGTCTGCCGCAGGGCGCTGGCGCTGCGGGACGGGGACGGGGTCTCGTGCGGGGTGGCCTCGACGGGCGATCCGATCGGTCCCGTACGGTCGGCGGCCCGCCTCTTCCGGCTCGCGGACGCCGCGCAGTACCGGGCGAAGGCGGCGCGGGCGCTGGCGCCGGTCGTCGCCGGGCGCGAAGGCGGCCCCGAGGATCCGGTGGTGCGCCTTGCGGACGCCTCGCAGACGGAGGGGGAGCCGCCGTCACCGCCGCCCGGCGAGCGCCGCCACTTCCGCGGACACACGGCGAAGCCGGACGGTCCGGCTCCGCCCGAAGAGTCAGCCCAGTCGAGGCAGTCGGACCGGCCCGAACGTCCCGAACACTCCGAATG
>NZ_LJGW01000326.1:11036-15454 GCF_001751255.1 Streptomyces nanshensis
ATACGTACCGGCGGTCCGTACGCGTCCGAGGACGCCCCCGGACCGCACCGGCGACGCGGCACACGCGTCGCCAGCCCCGACCTGTGAACCGTCCGCCCCCAACGGCCAACGCCCGCGCCCCCGTTGGCGCCCACCGCACCGGCACCCCGGCCGTCCGCCGTCGCCGCCGCGTACCGGCCCGCACCCGCCGCACGGACCCCGGTCGTGACAGCAATCGATTCACTCTCTAGGGTGCCTGAATATGAGTATGCACACCGTGATGCTGGGCGACTCCGGCACGACCCCCGAAGACGTCATCGCCGTCGCCCGGGACGGCGCCCGTGTCGAGCTGACGGCGCGGGCCGTGGAAGCCCTCGACGCCTCCCGGCGGCACATCGAGGAACTGGCCGCCGAGTCCCGCCCGGTCTACGGCGTCTCGACCGGCTTCGGAGCCCTCGCCGTACGCCACATCAGCCCCGAACTCCGCGCACAGTTGCAGCGCAACATCGTCCGCTCGCACGCCGCCGGCATGGGCCCGCGCGTCGAGCGCGAGGTCGTGCGCGCGCTGATGTTCCTGCGGCTGAAGACCCTCGCCTCCGGCCGCACGGGCGTACGCGCCGAGGTCGCGCAGTCCATCGCGTCGCTGCTCAACGCCGGGATCACGCCCGTCGTCCACGAGTACGGATCGCTCGGCTGCTCCGGCGACCTCGCGCCGCTCTCGCACTGCGCGCTGGCGCTCATGGGCGAGGGCGAGGCGGAGGGCCCCGACGGGACCGTGGCGCCCGTCGCGGAACTCCTCGCCGCGCACGGCCTCGCCCCCGTCGAACTGCGCGAGAAGGAAGGGCTCGCCCTCCTCAACGGCACGGACGGCATGCTCGGCATGCTCCTCCTCGCCTGCGCCGACCTCGGGCGCCTCTTCACCTCGGCGGACGTCACCGCCGCGCTGACGCTGGAGGCGCTGCTCGGCACCGAGAAGGTCCTCGCGCCCGAGCTGCACGCCATCCGTCCGCACCCCGGCCAGGCCGCCTCGGCCGCCAACATGCTGAAGGTGCTGGAGGGTTCGGGCCTCACCGGGCACCACCAGGACGACGCGCCCCGCGTCCAGGACGCCTACTCGGTGCGCTGCGCTCCCCAGGTCGCCGGGGCCGGGCGGGACACCCTCGCGCACGCCCGTACGGTCGCGGAACGCGAACTGGCCGCCGCCGTCGACAATCCGGTGGTGCTGCCGGACGGACGTGTGGAGTCGAACGGCAACTTCCACGGGGCGCCCGTCGCCTACGTACTGGACTTCCTCGCGATCGCCGCCGCCGACCTGGCGTCGATAGCGGAACGCCGTACCGACCGCCTCCTGGACAAGAACCGCTCGCACGGTCTGCCGCCCTTCCTCGCGCACGACGCGGGCGTCGACTCCGGCCTGATGATCGCCCAGTACACACAGGCCGCCCTGGTCAGCGAGATGAAGCGGCTGGCGGTGCCGGCGTCCGCCGACTCGATCCCCTCCTCGGCGATGCAGGAGGACCACGTCTCGATGGGCTGGTCCGCCGCACGCAAGCTGCGCGGAGCCGTCGACGCCCTCACCCGGGTCGTCGCCGTCGAGCTGTACGCGGCGGCGCGGGCCGTCGAACTCCGCGCCGCGGACAGCAGGTTGACGCCCGGCGCGACGGCGCGCGCGGTCGTCGCGGCGCTGCGCGAGGCGGGTGTGGACGGCCCGGGGCCGGACCGCTACCTCGCACCGGATCTGGCGGCGGCCGAGGAGTTCGTCCGTACGGGAGCGCTGGTGCGCGCGGCTCAGTCCGCGGCGGGCGAACTCGCCTGAGCGGAACGGGAGGAGGCCGCGGCGGCCCTGCGGCGCGTACGGAGGACCAGGGCGCCGCCCGCGCCCGCGAGGCCGAGCCCGCCGAGTACGACGGGGGTCGTGAGCCCGTAGGGGCCCAGATGTCCGGCGTCGGCCGCGGCCTCGGCACGGTCGCCGGTGTCGCCGGTGTCGTCCGTCTCGCCCGTACCGTTCCCGCCGCGCTCTCCGTCGGCCGTCGGCGAGGCGACCGCGTGGTGCGCACCGGCGGCGCTCTGCGCCCCCGGCGCCTCCGGGGTGGCCTTCGCGGTCGGCACGAACCACAGAGCGCAGAGCACCGCACCGGCAGAGGTCGCCGTCATCAGCGAGCGTCGGCGGGCGGAGATGCTGGATCGTCCGGCTGCGGGCACGGAACAAGCCCCTTCCAAGTGCTGTGGTGCGCCGGGCGCACCATGAACTGGCGGCACGACGGCCGATGTTATAGACAGCCGCGGGTCGTACGGAAGCCGAGGCTCCGTTCCGTCCTACGCTCCGGGCATGGCTGCCGACGAGACACCGCGCCCCGAACCGTCCGACCCCTCCGCCCGGCCCTCGCCGCACATCCGGCTCCGCGTCGACCTGGTCGTCGAGATCGCCGACGCGAAGGCTCTGACCGGCGCCGCTCTCGAACACGTCGCCCGTGACGAGCTGATGCCGGACGAGGAGCGCGAGCACACCGAGGAGATCATCAGCGCCGACGCGGGCGAGGCCCTGGCCTGTCTCGTCGACCCCTTCGACCTCGTCAGGGAGCTGCCGGGCGTCGAACTCGCCCACGCCAGTTGGGGAAGCGAGGAGATGGACGCCGGCGAACTGGAGGCGTTCTCCTTCCTCGAAGAGGACGGCGGCCCCGACGAGGACGAGGTCGAGGTCGAGGACGAGACCGGGGACGAGACCGCGTACGAGATCGAGGAAGAGACCGAGTACGAGTCGGAGCAGGATTCCGAGCAGGATTCCGAGCACGATTCCGAGCACGAGGACGCGTACGAGCCGGAGCGCGAGGGTGCGTACGGCGGGACGTACGACCCGGCCTACGGCGACCTCCCCGCGAGTTTCCGTGAGAACGTTCACGGTCTGGACGGCGTCAGCCGCTGACAGTCCGCCACCTTTGGCGTCTGCGCAGGTCAGAGCGGCGATCTTCGCTGTTCCCGAGGAACGCGTGGTCTGGGACACAGTTTCGTAACCAGTGGAACCGGTCACCAGCCCGGAAGCGTTCTTCTCCGTAGAGCCGGTCGCACATGTCCGGGTTGTTCCGGCAGGGAGCGCACACGGCTGCGGGGAGCTTGGGATTCTGATGCAAATGGAGAAAGCCTGTGACGACGCTGGGTAAGCACCGCAAGGCTGTGGCGGCTACGGCCGTGGTGCTGGGCGGGGTACTCGCGCTGGGCGCCTGCGGTTCGTCCGGGGGCGACGGCGGCGACGACGCGAAGAACGCCAACTCGGAGGCGCACGGCAAGAAGAGTTCGGAAGCCCGAATAAAGATCGCGTCCAAGGACGGGTCCGAGGGCGCCAGCATCAACAACGGCGGCAACGTCCAGGTGAGCAAGGGCAAGCTGACCGCCGTGTCGCTGACCGCCGTCGAGGGCGGCACGAGTGTCGACGGGACGATCTCGGACGACGGCACCTCCTGGAAGCCGGACCGGCAACTGGAGCGGGCGACCCAGTACAAGATCACGGCGAAGGCGAAGGACTCCGGGGGCCGCAAGGCCGTTGAGAACTCGACCTTCACCACCGTCTCGCCCGACAACAGCTTCATCGGCACCTACACCGGCGAGGACGGCCAGTCCGTCGGCGTGGGCATGCCGGTCTCGATCAACTTCGACAAGTCGATCGCGAACAAGAAGGCCGTACAGTCCGCGATCAAGGTCAACTCGACCAGCGGCCAGGAGGTCGTCGGGCACTGGTTCGGCGACAACCGCCTCGACTTCCGCCCGGAGGACTACTGGAAGCCGGGCTCGAAGGTCACCCTCGCCCTCAAGCTGGACGGGGTGAAGGGCGGCCCGAACATGACGGGCGTGCAGAACAAGTCCGTCAGCTTCAACATCGGCCGCTCGCAGGTCTCCACGGTCGACGCCGCCAAGCACACGATGACGGTCGTGCGTGACGGCAAGAAGCTGAAGACCATCCCGATTTCGGCCGGCAGCGCCAAGAACCCGACGTACAACGGCAAGATGGTGATCTCCGAGAAGCACAAGGAGACCCGGATGGACGGGAACACCGTCGGCTTCGGGCGCAAGGGCGAAGAGGGCTACGACATCAAGGACGTCCCGCACGCCATGCGGCTGTCGACCTCCGGCACGTTCATCCACGGCAACTACTGGGGCGCGCCCTTCGGTTCGGGCAACACCAGCCACGGCTGCGTCGGTCTGAAGGACGCCCGCGGCGCGGGCGACAACAGCACCGACGGCGCCTGGTTCTACTCGAACTCGATGATCGGCGACGTCGTCGAGGTCAAGGGCTCCCCGGACAAGACCGTCCAGCCGGACAACGGCCTCAACGGCTGGAACATGAGCTGGGCGGAGTGGAAGGCCGGCTCCGCCGTCTGATCCACCCGGGTCCGCACCGTACGTACGAGAAGGGCGGGGTCACAGGCTCACCGCGAGCCTGTGAC
>NZ_LJGW01000033.1 GCF_001751255.1 Streptomyces nanshensis
CACGGGCCCGGCCGCGGCGGAACCGGCCGCGCCGCAGCAACCGGCCGCGGGCGCGGGCGACTCGGCGCGCGAGACGCGGATCCCGGTGCGCGGCGTACGGAAGGCCACGGCCCAGGCCATGGTGAACAGCGCCTTCACCGCGCCGCAGGTCACGGAGTTCGTCACCGTCGACGTGACCCGGACGATGAAGCTCGTACGGGAGCTGAAGCAGGACCCGGACATGCAGGGGCTGCGCGTCAACCCGCTGCTGATGGTCGCCAAGGCGTTCCTGGTCTCGCTGCGCCGCCACCCGGAGGCCAACGCGGCCTGGGACGAGGCGAACCAGGAGATCGTGCTGAAGCACTACGTCAACCTGGGCATCGCCGCGGCCACGCCGCGCGGTCTGATCGTCCCCAACATCAAGGACGCCCAGGCCAAGACCCTGCCCGAACTGGCGGAGTCGCTCGGCGAGTTGGTCGGCACGGCCCGCGAGGGCAAGACCAGCCCGGCGGCGATGCAGGGCGGCACGGTGACCATCACCAACGTCGGCGTCTTCGGCGTCGACACCGGTACGCCCATCCTCAACCCCGGCGAGTCCGCGATCCTGGCCTTCGGGCAGGTGCGGCAGCAGCCGTGGGTCCACAAGGGCAAGGTGAAGCCGCGCGACGTCACGACGCTGGCGCTCGCCTTCGATCACCGCCTGATCGACGGCGAGTTGGGCTCGAAGGTCCTCGCGGACGTGGCGGCGGTCCTGGAACACCCCAGGCGCCTGATGACCTGGACCTGACGGACGGGCGGCGTCCGCCGCCGCTCTCCAGCCGACCGGTGCCGGGCCCTCACAGGGGGCCCGGCACCGGTGCGTTCGGACGGTCACGTCACCGTCGTCCCAGATCGCGGACACGCGACCCCCGCTCCCCCTGTTGTATCTAAGCTGTGCACATGTCCGTTTCCACCGATCTCGCCCCCGTCGCCCCCGGTGCCTCCTCCCGTCAGCCGCCCGCCGCCGAGCGCGTCTACACGCACGTCAAGCAGTGTGTGCTGGACCGGCGCTACGAGGGCGGAATGCTGCTCACCGAGGGCGAGTTGGCGGAGGCCGTCGGCGTCTCGCGTACGCCCGTACGGGAGGCGCTGCTGCGCCTGGAGGTCGAAGGGCTGATCAAGCTCTACCCGAAGAAGGGCGCGCTCGTTCTGCCGGTCTCCGCGCAGGAGATCACGGACGTGGTGGAGACGCGGCTCCTCGTCGAACAGCACGCGGTGCGCAAGTCCTCCGACCCCGTACGGGCGGAGCTGATCGCACGGCTGGAGGAGCTGCTGGAGGAGCAGCGCGCGCACGCCGACGCCGGCGACCTCACGGCGTTCGCGGTGAGCGACCGCTGCTTCCACGCGGCGATCGTCAAGAGCACCGGGAACGAGATCCTCACCCGGCTCTACGACCAGCTCCGCGACCGGCAGTTGCGGATGGGCGTCGCCATGATGCACGCGGAGCCCGACCGGATCGCCAAGAGCATCGCCGAGCACGCGGAGATCACCGAGGCCGTACGGGCGGGCGACGCGGACGCCGCCGCCGACGCGGTCCGTCGGCACGTCACCTGGGTGCGGCACCTGGTCCACGGTGATGTGCGGTGAGCGCAGGCAGCCCCCTGGGCGTCCCGGTCCACAGCGACCCGCCGGGCGGCTACCGCGCCGTCGGGGTGTGGGGCCTGGGCGTCACCGTTTACTTCGTCGCCATCACCTACCGCACGAGCCTGGGCGTCGCCGCGCTCGACGCCACTCGGCGCTTCGACATCAACGCCTCCGCCCTCTCCACGTTCTCCATCCTCCAACTGCTCGTCTACGCGGGGATGCAGATTCCGGTCGGGCTGCTGGTGGACCGGCTGGGCACCAAGAAGGTGCTGACCCTGGGCGTGGTGCTGTTCACCGCGGGCCAGTTCGGCTTCGCGTTCTCCGAGTCGTACGCCGCGGCGCTCGCCTGCCGTGCCCTGCTGGGGTGCGGCGACGCGATGACGTTCATCAGCGTGCTGCGGCTCGGGGCGCGCTGGTTCCCGGCCCGGCGCGGTCCGGTCATCGCGCAGATCGCGGGTCTGATCGGGATGGCGGGCAACCTCGTCACCACGCTCGTCCTGGCGCGGCTGCTCGGCGCCTTCGGCTGGACGGCGACGTTCGCGGGCAGCGCGCTGGGCGGCCTGGTGCTGCTGGTGCTGGTCGTGACGTTGCTGCGGGACCACCCGAAGGGGTACGCGGTGGTCAACTCACCGCATGTGGACGGCGGTTACGTACGGCGGCAGATCCTGCGGACCTGGCGGGAGCCGGGTACGCGGCTGGGGATGTGGGTGCACTTCACGACCCAGTTCCCGGGGATGGTCTTCCTGCTGCTGTGGGGGATGCCCTTCCTCGTCGACGGGCAGGGCCTGGACCGTGCCGGCGCGGGCGAACTGCTCACGCTCGTCGTGCTGTCGAACATGGCCGTGGGTCTGGTCTTCGGGCAGTTGATCGCACGGCACCACGCGGCGCGTGCACCGCTCGCGCTGGGCACGGTGGCGGTGACGGCGGCGGTGTGGGCGAGCGTCCTGCTGTGGCCGGGGCATGCGCCGATGTGGCTGCTGGTGCTGCTGTGCACGGTGCTGGGGGCGTGCGGTCCGGCGTCCATGATCGGCTTCGACTTCGCACGTCCCGCGAACCCGCCGGAGCGTCAGGGCACGGCCTCCGGGATCGTCAACGTCGGCGGTTTCACCGCGTCGATGACGACGCTGCTCGCGGTCGGCGTCCTGCTGGACCTCACCGGCGGCAGCTTCCGTGCGGGCTTCGCGAGCATCTTCGTGCTGCAGGCGCTGGGCGTCGTGCAGATCCTGCGGCTGCGCGGGCGGGCACGCGAGCGCGAGCGGGAACGTGTGGTGGCCAGCCGCGTGGAGGCCGTGCACGTGCCGGTCTCCCGCTGACGCGCCACAACCTCCGCCGGCGTACGGGCTGTTGTACGGCGACGGGCGGCCCCGGAAGGGGACCGCCCGTCGCTGCGTCATCGCGTCACGGTGTCATCGCGACTGCGTCGCTGTGTCACGGTGTCGTCGCGTTCACGGCGTCACGGCGAAGTTCTCCAGGATCGCCCGTGCGAGCTTCGCGTCGCCCTCGACCTTCACCTGGTCCGCGACGGCGTCGGCCCGTACCCGTCCGGCCGCGAGCCGTACATACGTCTCCCAGTCCAGCGAGAGCGTGACCGCGGGCCCCAGCGACGGGCTGCCGTCGACGGTGCCGTGCCCGTCGGCGTCCACCCGTACCGTGCGCATGAACTCGACCGGACCGCTGACGTCGACGACCACCGCCGTGTTCGGACGCGCCCCGGCCTTCTTGGCGACCACCTTCGGCAGGCCCTGCACGAAGAGGTCCCGGGCGACGGCCGCGCCCTGAGAGTCGAGGTGGCCCGGCGTGTTCAGCGCCCGGCGCAGATCCTGCTCGTGCACCCACACGTCGAACGCCCGCATCCGGAGCTGGAGTTCGAGGCTGATCTTCGAGCCGCCCGGCATGATGTCCCGCACGTCGGCGTCGGGTTCGCGCTTCTCGTTACGGAGCTGCCGGGAGCGGCGGATGATCGTGTACTCCAGCTCGCTCGTCATCTCCGGACCGGTGTGGTGCCGCCGCACGTCGACCTGGATCTCCATGTGCCGGCTGGGCTCGTCGACGACGTGGTACAGGTCGCGCGGCAGGGTGTGTATCGGCCGCGGATCACCGAGCAGTTCGCACTCCATGCCGATGATGTGCGAGACCACGTCACGGACCGACCAGCCGGGGCAGGCTGTGCGCCGGTTCCACTCGCCTTCGGCGAGCGGGCTCACCAGTTCGGATATCGCTTCGATGGACTCGGTCCAGGCGTCGACGTAGGGCTGAAGGCTTGGGTGGTCGGTCACGAGACCCCTCGGGCGGTACGGACGTTCGTGGTCTTCGGTGCGTGCGTGCGGTGCTCTCAAGTTACGCTGCGCGAGGCCGACGCGGCAGTCCTTTCAAAGCACGATGCTAGGCCCACTCGGACCCCTTTTGCGCACCGGTGGTGGTACCGTGCGCGGCCGTCCGGCGTGAACAGGGACAAAGCACGGTAGTGGGGGTCGATTCCCCTGCCGCGACGTCCGGTTGGTCCGCCTCCGGGCACCGCGCACCGCTGCCGTACGGGCGTCTCGCGGGCACCGCCGGCCCTCGCCCGGCGCCCGCACGCCTCCGTCAGTCGCCGCCCGTCAGCGCGTCCACGCACACCGCGAGCGAGAGCAGCAACGGCACGTCGGAGTCCGGCTGTTCGATGTCGACGGCGTAGGTGTCGCGCACCCGGAACCATCGGCGCGAGATGCGGGCGAGCCGCCCGCCGCCGAGTTCGATGTCGTACTCCTTGTCGAGCACGTTGCCGTGCACCGACAGCGTGCCGCCGTCCGCGAGCCGCGCCTTGAAGCGGTTGCGCAGCGGCGTGAAGCGCTTCTTGCGCACGGTCGCCAGCGTCCGGCCGTCGCGCTCGATCTCCATCGTCTCCCAGAGGCTGATCATCTTCCGCCGGATGACGGCGACGACCTCCCCCTGCACGTCCTTGAGCTGGAACGTCTGCCGGATCCGCAGGGCCTTGCCGTCGACGAGGAAGGCGTGGTCGCCGTACTCGTCGTCGATCCAGTAGTCGTCGCCGATGCCGAAGATCCGTTCGCGTACGAGATATCTCATGCCCGTAGCCCTTCCCCGTCTGCGGCCCGATCCGCCCTGCGAACGGCCCGCCGCCTCCGGTACGGGTGAGGGCGGCGGGCCGTCGGTGTTCTGTTCCCGGTCAGCCGTTGTGCACGCGCGCTCAGTTCAGGTGGTGGCGCTCCTCCTCCACGACCACCGGCGCGGCCGGGTGCGGCGGCTGGGTCCTGCGGCGCTTGAAGATGCTGACGTAGACGGAGAGTCCGATCAGGCCGGCGGCCATCAGGACGAGCCCCACCACGTCGAGGTTCACGACGTCGGTGTTGACGTCGACGGCCAAGGTGAGGATGGCCCCCACGGCCAGCATGCCGATGCAGATGACGATGCCCATGGATCCCTTGCCTCCGACTGGCGTTGTCCTGCGTGTACGGCTCTCGTACGGCGTACGGGTGCCCCCCGCGGCGAAGGTCAATCAGACGGGAGGCAGAACCCGGGGCCCAACATGCCTGCGGGGCGGGCGCGTTGACCCTCACGCCCGCCCCGCCCCCGTACCGTTCCGCCCCGTCCTGCCGCCTCCCGGTCCGTCCCGTCCCGTACGGACGTCAGTCCGCCAGGAACGCCTGCATACAGCGCGTCAGCAGCAACGGGTCGTCCACGCCGCACAGTTCGCGCGCCGAGTGCATCGAGAGGATGGCCACGCCCACGTCGACGGTCGAAATCCCGTGCCTGGCCGCGGTGATGGGCCCGATCGTCGTCCCGCAGGGCATGTCGTTGCTGGAGACGAACGTCTGCCACGGCACACCGGCGCGCTCGCACGCCGCCGCGAAGACCGCGCGGCCCGAACCGTCCGTGGCATAGCGCTGGTTGACGTTCACCTTGAGGATCGGGCCGCCGTTGGGCGTCGGCCGGTGCCCCGGCTCGTGCCGCTCCACGTAGTTGGGGTGCACCGCGTGCCCGGTGTCGGAGGAGAGGCAGACACTCCCCGCGTACGCCCGCGCGCGGTCCTCGTACCCGCCGCCGCGTGCGAAGAGGGAGCGCTCCAGCACGGAGCCGAGCAGCGGCCCGTCCGCGCCGGTGTCCGACTGGCTCCCGTTCTCCTCGTGGTCGAAGGCCGCCAGTACGGGGATCGAGCGCGGCCCGCCGGTCCCGCCGGTCCCGTCGGCCCCGGCGGCCTCCGCCAGCGCGAGCGCACCGGCGTGCACCGAGAGCAGGTTGTCCATGCGCGGCCCCGCGAGCAGCTCCTCGTCCCGTCCGAGGTAGGCGGGCGGCTCCACGCTGTGCGCCATCAGATCCCAGCCCACGACCTCCTCGGCGGGGACGCCGGCCTCCTGCGCGACGAAGCGCACGAGGTCGCCCTCGCGGGGCGTGCCCAGACCCCAGACCGGCGTCATATGGCGCTGCCGGTCCAGCTTGAGCCCGTCGTTGGCCTGCCGGTCCAGATGGATGGCGAGCTGCGGTACGCGCAGCAGCGGGCGGTCGACGTTCACCAGCCGGGCCGAGCCGTCGCGCAGCGAGAGCCGTCCCGCCAGACCCAGGTCGCGGTCGAGCCAGGTGTTGAGCAGCGTGCCGCCGTAGATCTCCATCGCGATCTGCCGCCAGCCGCTGCCGCCGGTGTCGGGCACGGGCTTGACGCGCAGATTGGGGGAGTCGGTGTGGGCGCCGACGATGCGGTACGGGGTGGCCGGGCCGGCGCCCTCCGGCACATACCACGCGATGAGCGCTCCGCCGCGCAGCACGTAGTGGCCGCGGCCGCCCTCCGTGGCACCGGTGCCGGCCGCGTCCCACGCCTCCGTCTCGCCGAGCTGCCGGAAGCCCGCCTTCTCCAGCAACTCGGCCGCGCTGCGCACCGCGTGGTACGGGGTGGGCGAGTCCGAGAGGAAGCCGATGAGGCCGTCGGCGTGGGCGCGGGCCGCGTGATCCGGCGGCGGGGAAGTCTGGGGACTTGGGGTCATACGCTCAGCATACGAAGGCGAAACGTCCTTCTCCCGCCCCGTCGGGGGGAGAAGGACGTTCCGCATGGGGGGATCTCGGCGAGGCCGCGCACCGGCACCGGCGGAGCCGTCCGGCGGGGCCTCGCCGCAGGATCAGAAGGCCGCTTCGTCCAGCTCCATCACGGACGAGTCGACCTTCTCGGCCAGCGAGCGCTCGACGGCCACGGACGGCAGCACGGTCCCCGCGAAGAACTTCGCCGCCGCGACCTTGCCCTCGTAGAACGCCTTGTCCTTCGCGGACAGGTTCGCCGAGGCGTCGGCCAGCCTCTCCGCGGCGACGGTCGCACCGCGCAGCAGCAGATAGCCGATGACGACGTCGCCGGAGGAGAGCAGGAAGCGCGTGGTGTTGAGGCCGACCTTGTAGATCGACGTCACGTCCTTCTCGGTGGCCGCCAGGTCGGTCAGCATCGCGCCGACCATGGCCTCCAACTCGACCGCCGCGGTGGAGAGTTCCTCGCGGGCGCCGGCCAGCTCCTCGCCGCCCTTCGCCTCCGCCAGGAACTTCTTGATCTCCTCCGACAGGGCCGTGAGCGCCTGGCCCTGGTCGCGGACGACCTTGCGGAAGAAGTAGTCCTGGCCCTGGATCGCGGTGGTGCCCTCGTAGAGGGTGTCGATCTTGGCGTCCCGGATGTACTGCTCGGCCGGGTACTCCTGGAGGTAGCCGGAGCCGCCGAGCGTCTGCAGCGACTGCGCGAGCTGCTCGTAGGACTTCTCCGAGCCGTAGCCCTTCACGATCGGCAGCAGCAGGTCGTTGAGGCGCTGCGCCGCCGAGGCGTCCTCGCCGCGGTACTCCTTGAGCATGATCTCGTCCTGGACGGACGCGGTGTAGAGCACGAGGGCGCGCATGCCCTCCGCGTACGCCTTCTGCGTCAGCAGCGAGCGGCGCACGTCGGGGTGGTGCGTGATGGTGACGCGGGGCGCCGTCTTGTCGGTGAACTGCGCCAGGTCGGCGCCCTGTACGCGCTCCTTCGCGTACTCCAGGGCGTTGAGGTAGCCCGTGGAGAGCGTGGCGATGGCCTTCGTGCCGACCATCATCCGCGCGAACTCGATGACCTTGAACATCTGGCGGATGCCGTCGTGCTTCTCGCCGAGCAGCCAGCCCTTGGCGGGCGCGTTGGCGCCGAAGGTCATCTCGCAGGTGTTGGAGACCTTCAGGCCCATCTTGTGCTCGACGTTGGTGGCGTAGACGCCGTTGCGCTCGCCCAGTTCGCCGCTCTCCCAGTCGAAGTCGTACTTCGGGACGAGGAAGAGCGAGAGGCCCTTGGTGCCCGGGCCGTGGCCCTCGGGGCGGGCGAGGACGAAGTGCACGATGTTCTCGGAGAGGTTGTGCTCACCGGAGGTGATGAAGCGCTTCACGCCCTCGATGTGCCAGCTTCCGTCGTCCTGCTTGACGGCCTTGGTGCGCCCGGCGCCGACGTCCGAACCGGCGTCCGGCTCGGTGAGCACCATCGTGGAGCCCCACTGCTTGTCGACCATCAACTGGGCGACCTTGAGCTGCTCTTCGGTGCCCTCCTCCTGGATGACGCCGGCGAAGGCGGGGCCCGAGGCGTACATCCACACCGCGGGGTTGGCGCCGAGCACGGTCTCCGCGAAGCTCCACAGCAGCGAACGCGGCGCCGTGGTGCCGCCGATCTGCTCCGGGGTGCCCAGGCGCCACCACTCGGCGTCCATGTACGCCTGGTAGCTCTTCCTGAACGCCTCGGGAACGGGCGCGGTGTTGGTCTCCGGGTCGAAGACCGGCGGGTTGCGGTCGGAGTCCTCGTAGGACTCGGCCAGTTCGTTCTCGGCGAGGCGCGCGATCTCGCTCAGCACGCTCTTCGCGGTGTCCACGTCCATCTCCGCGAACGGTCCGGTGCCGTACACCGTGTCGCGGCCGAGCACCTCGAAGAGGTTGAACTCGATGTCGCGGAGATTCGACTTGTAGTGCCCCATGGCAACGGCTCCGTGTGGTCTCACTCGACGGACAGGAAGTCAGTTCGGTCTGAGTGCCATGATGCTACCCGTCGGTAATAAGAAGCAACCCCTAACCGCTCATCTGTGACTCGTTACTCTTTCTCCTATGTACGGCTACGAGCAGACCGCTTCCGCGGGCCACGGATACCCGCACGCCGGGCAGCAGCAGTACGGCCACCAGCAGCAGGGCCACCAGCAGTACGCGGCGCAGCAGTCTGCTCCGCCTCCCTACGGGCACCAGGGCCAGCACCAGCAGGGCCAGCAGGCCAACGGCCAGCCGCTCTACCCCGAGCCCTCGTCGCCGCCCTCGCTTCGGGAGACCGTGCGGGCGTTCACCAACGGCACGATGACCTCGGAGGACTTCCAGTCGATCTTCTCGACGTCGAAGGTCTACTGTCCCCGCGGCGAGACCCCGGGCTTCCTCGCGCTGCACAACACCCAGCAGCCGGTGATCCCGATGTTCACCACGCTCAAGGAACTGCGCCGCTACGCCGGCAAGGAGTCCCGCTACTTCGTGATCACGGGCGCCGAGGTGCTCGACCTGCTCCCGTCCGGCTACGGCTTCGTGCTCGACATGGAGGGCGACCACCGCGTGGTCTTCGACGCCAAGGCCGTCGAGGAGATGGTCGACTACGCGATGCGCCGGATGTACGGATAGCGCCTGCGGACGCGCGCCAGGTGAGCCTCGGGGCCCGTCGTCCCGTACCGGCTCGGCGCCTCACGCCCAGGCGGGCGTCGCGACGTTCTCCCGCATCTCGAACCAGATGCTCTTGCCCTCGCCGCGCGGATCCACCCCCCACGAGCCCGCGAGCATCTCCATCATCATCAACCCCCGCCCGGACGAGGCCAGTTCACCGGGCGTACGGCGGTGCGGCAGCGCGTCGCTGGTGTCGGAGACCTCGACGCGCAGCAGCCGCGCGCCCCTCTTCCCGCTGGCCTCGGCGACGACCACGGCGTCTCCCTCGGTGTGGACGAGCACGTTCGTGAGCATCTCCGAGAGCATCAGCACGGCGCCGTCGATCTGGTCCTCGCTCTCCCAGTCGAAGAGCATCCCCTGGAGCTGATGCCGCGCCTCGCCGATCCGGTCCGGCTCGGCCTGCGCCACGGTGAAGGTCGTACGCCGTGAGACGCCGGACGCCGCCGCGGCCCGCTCCGCCGCGTACGCGGGGTCGAGCGTGATCAGCAGCAGCGCGATGTCGTCCGCGCGGCGGTCTTCCAGCGGGCCCGCGTTCTCGCCGGGCGGCTGCTGCACCGAGCCGATGAGGGCGTCCGCGAAGCCCTCCAGATCCGCCGGTGTGCCGGTGTCCCCCGCCGACTGCTCCTTGAAGACGGTACGGATGCGCCGCCAGCCCGTGTCCATCGTGTGCCCGCCGATCTCGATCAGACCGTCCGTGCACGCCAGCAGCGTCTCGCCCGGCTCCAGCACCAGCCGCGTCGTCGGATACTCCGTGCCCGGTGCGACGCCGAGCGGCAGCCCGCCCGCGGTGGCCCTGATCAGCATCGTCCCGTCGGCCAGCCAGATCGCCGGGTCGGGGTGGCCCGCGCGGGCCACGTCGAGGGTGCCCGTGACGGGGTCGGCCTCCATGTACAGACAGGTGGCGAACCGGTCGTCGTCGGGCGGGCCTCCCGCGGCCCCGTCGTCCGGCTCCCCGGTGGGCTCCCCGTCCGGCTCCCCGGCGGGCGGGGGCTCCGGCACCGCCGGCTCCGGCGCACCGGCGGCCGAACCCGCCCGCTCGTCCTCGGAGCCGGTCATCACCTCCGGCCGCCCGATCCCCGCCAGATAGCGGGAGGCACGCGCGAGCACCGCGTCCGGACGGTGCCCCTCCGCCGCGTATGCCCGCAGTGCGATCCGCAGTTGCGCCATGATCCCCGCGGCGCGCACGTCGTGCCCCTGTACGTCGCCGATGACCAGTGCCGTACGGCCGGACGGCAGCGGGATCACGTCGTACCAGTCGCCGCCGACCTCCAGCCCGTCGCCCGAGGGCACATAGCGGGCCGCCAGCTTCATGCCCTCGATGCCCGGCTTGCGCGTGGGGCGTAGCGTGCGCTGAAGCCCGGAGGAGAGCTGAAGCTCCATCTCGTGCATGGACGTACGGGAGAGCGCTTGCGCGAGCATGCGCGCGATGCTCGTCAGCAGCGCCCGCGCCTCCCTGGTGAACTCCATCGGCTCGGGGAAGGCGACCATCCACGCGCCCAGCACCCGGCGCGAGACGGTGAGCGGCAGCCACGCCCACCCCCGGTTCCCGATCCGTTCGGCCTCCGGCCAGGCGTCGGGGAACTCGCGGCGGTAGTCCTCCGGCGCGGGCAGATAGACCGGCCGTCCCGTCCGTACGACGACGGCCGCCGGGTGGTCGGCCTCGGCGGGCATGTCCATGTACGGCAGCAGATGCCGCGGCACCGGCCGCTGCGCGGCCGGCCCGACGAGGGTGAGCCGGCCGCGTTCGAGGCTGAAGACCGCCAGGGCGCGCGGCTTGAGGCCGGGGATGACCAGCGAGCCCGCGACCCGCAGCACCTCCGCCGTGGTGCGGGCCTCCGCGAACGCCCGCCCGGTGTGCAGCAGGAACGCCTCGCGGTTGTGCTGCCGGCCCTCTCCCACCTGCGACGGCGACTCGGTGGCGGGCTGGTCGGGGATCTGCGAGACGGTGCCGATGAGGGAGAGCGTCCCCTTCTCCTCGACGGGGGTCATCCGCAGACGGATCGAGCGCACCGGTTCGCTGTTCTCGTCGACGACCCGCAGCACCGACTCGACGACCGTCCACTCCGACAGCGCGAGGTTGGCGGCCGCGGTCAGCTCCACGTAGTCGGCGAAGTGGATGCGGGTGCGGATGAAGGGCTCGGCCAGCGTCATGGTCCCCTCGCCGGAGACCGGCCCGGGGGCGAGGCCCGGCTCCGTCGCCGTATCGGACGGGGCGTCCGAGCCGGGACCGGCGACGGTCAGCGAACGCTCGGCCCGGTCCGTCGCCTCGCCCTGCCGGAAGGGGACGCCGAGGAGGGCTGCGGTACGGACGTCCACGGTCGAGGTGCCCGTTGCGCTGTCCCAGCGCCACAGCCCGGTCCGGGTGGCCTTGAGCACCTCCTCGGTGTGCATTGCCCCACTTTATGTGCGTTCCGGAAATCGGTGCGAGTGGGGCTGAGCCAGGACGGTAGTCTGAAGGGCCGACCCGCCAGGCAACTGGCCCCACCACTGTCGACCGACGACTGGATGACCCCATGCCCCGGTACCGTTCCCACACCTGCGGCGAGCTCCGTGCTCCGGACGTCGGCACGGACGTCCGCCTCAGCGGCTGGCTGCACAACAGGCGGAACCTCGGGGGCATCCTCTTCATCGATCTCCGTGACCACTACGGGATCGTGCAGCTCGTCGTACGGCCCGAGGAGACGGCCGTGCACGAGCGTCTTAGCTCGCTGTCGAAGGAGTCGGTCGTACGGGTCGACGGCAAGGTCAGCGCGCGGGGCGCCGACAACGTCAACCCCGAACTGCCCACCGGCGAGATCGAGGTGGAGGTCGGCGAGGTGGAGGTGCTCGGCGCCGCCGAGCAGATCCCTTTCACCATCAACGCCGAGGACGGCGTCAACGAGGAGCGGCGGCTCGAATACCGCTTCCTCGACCTGCGCCGCGAGCGCATGCACCGCAACATCGTGCTGCGCTCGCAGGTCATCGCGAAGATCCGCGAGAAGATGGTCGCCGAGGGCTTCAACGAGCTTGCCACGCCCATCCTTTCGGCCACCTCTCCCGAGGGCGCGCGCGACTTCCTCGTACCGTCGCGGCTGCACGCCGGGAAGTTCTACGCGCTGCCGCAGGCGCCGCAGCAGTTCAAGCAACTGCTCATGGTCGCGGGCTTCGACCGCTACTTCCAGATCGCGCCCTGCTTCCGCGACGAGGACGCCCGCGCCGACCGCTCGCCCGGCGAGTTCTACCAGCTCGACATGGAGATGAGCTTCGTCGAGCAGGAGGACGTCTTCGCGGTCATCGAGAAGGTGATGACGGACCTCTTCCAGGAGCTGGGCGACGGGCGCGAGTGCACCTCGCCCTTCCCGCGCGTCCCCTACCGGGAGGCGATGCTCCGGTACGGCACCGACAAGCCGGATCTGCGCGCGCAGCTCGAACTGGTCGACGTCTCGGACGTGTTCGAGGACTCGGGCTTCAAGGCCTTCGCGGGCAAGCACGTACGGGCGCTGGCCGTGCCGGACACCGCGGACCAGCCGCGCAAGTTCTTCGATCAGATGGGCGACTTCGCGGTCGAGCAGGGCGCGAAGGGTCTGGCCTGGGTCCGCGTCGGCGAGGACCGCACGCTCACCGGGCCCATCGCCAAGTTCCTCGACGACAACGACGTCTCGCAGCTTCTGACGGCGCTGAAGGCCGAGCCGGGCACGGCGGTCTTCTTCGGCGCGGGAGAGTTCGACGAGGTCTCGAAGATCATGGGCGCGGTCCGCGTCGAGGCCGCCAAGCGCACCGGGCACTTCGAGGAAGGCGTCTTCCGCTTCTGCTGGATCGTGGACTTCCCGATGTACGAGAAGGACGAGGAGACCGGCGCTGTCCAGTTCTCCCACAACCCCTTCTCGATGCCGCAGGGCGGCCTGGAGGCACTGCGTACGCAGGACCCGTTGGACATCCTGGCCTGGCAGTACGACATCGTCTGCAACGGCGTGGAGCTGTCCTCGGGCGCCATCCGTAACCACGAACCCGAGATCATGTTCAAGGCGTTCGAGATCGCGGGCTACTCCAACGAGGAGGTCGAGCGCGAATTCGGCGGCATGCTCCGCGCGTTCCGCTTCGGCGCGCCCCCGCACGGCGGCATCGCCCCCGGTATCGACCGCATCGTGATGCTGCTGGCGGACGAGCCCAACATCCGCGAGACGATCGCCTTCCCGCTCAACGGCAACGCGCAGGACCTGCTGATGGGCGCCCCCACGGAGGTCGACGAGACCCGCCTGAAGGAGCTGCACCTGTCGGTGCGCAAGCCGAAGCTGTAGCCCTGGCGGGCAGCGCTGCGGGGAGCCCTGCGGGGCGCGCCGCCGACTCGCTTCACGACCGAACCCCCGGACAGCGTCCGGGGGTTCGGGTGTGTGCGGGGGCGTTGCGCGTCACGGGCACGGCGCCGCGAGCGTCACGACGGTGTAGGACTCCAGCCGCACGACGAGTTGCCCGGCGCGGACCCAGCGGATCCGTGCGTCGTCGTAGGCCACGCCGGCGACGGTCCACGCCGCCGGACGCGGCCGGCCCGGCCGGTAGAGCGCCCCGCGTACCCCCACGAGCGTGTGCGCTCGCACGCGCAACGCCGTGGCGCGCGGCCGGAGATGGGGGCATGCGCGGACGGAACGCACGGCGCAGGGCTCGCAGAGCGGAGGGTGAGACGTGGTGAGGGCGTCCGTCCGGCCGGTGTGCTCCGGGGCCTCGCCGCCGATCAGCCACAGGACCCCTTCCCGGTTCCGGTCGGCCGGACGGCCACAGACCTGGCACAACAGCCGCCGCATGGCCCTGCGCTGGCGAAGCGCGTGGACCCGGCCGAACTCCGGCCGCCCTCTTCCGGGGTGGCGTGCGGGAGGGGCGCGCTCGGCGGATCACGCACCGTCCGTCCGTCGTCAGCCGCCGAAGCGGTAGTCGAGGACGTACGAACCGGCGTCCAGGAGCATGCGGTTGACCTCGACCGGGCGGCCGTCCGCGGTGAGGGCGACGCGCAGGATCTCGATGACCGGGGTGCCCGGCGGCTGGGACAGCGCCTCCGCCTCGTCCCTGTCGGGCATCCTCGCGCGCAGCTCCTCCGTGAAGTCGACCGGCTCGGCGCCGAGTTCGGCGAGGCGGGCGTAGGTGCCGCCGGGCCCGGTGTCCGGCTCGGCCACGCGCGTGCCGCGCACGAGGGCGGCCGGGAGGTAGGAGTCGGCGAGCTGGACGGGCTCCCCGTCCACCACGTAGCGACGGCTGCGTACGAGCACCGAGGTGTCGTCCCCGGACAGGTCGAGCGCCTCCGCCACCCACTCCGGGGCCGGGGCCTCACGCACGTCGAGGGCGTCCACCTCCAGCGGGCGCTCCTCGACGTCGGCCGCCCAGACGGAGCCGCCCGAGGCCCGCCGTCCACGGGAGAGACGTTCCGTGGCGCTCCGCCGGATCAGCTTGAACTCCCGTACGTACGTGCCCGATCCGGGCCGCGCGGAGGCCAGCCCCTCCGCGATCAGCAGCTTGAGCGCGTTCGCCGCGGTCTGCTTGGCGACTCCGTACTGCCGGACGAGGGCGGGCTCGCCGGGCAGGCGGGTGCCCGGGGCGAGATCGCCGGACTTGATCCTCGCGCGGAGGTCGTCGGCGATCTGCCGGGCGGGGGTCTCGGCCATCGGTGTCTCCATGTTCCCTAGGGTGGTTGACCACCGTAACGCCGGAGACCGCCCGGCCCCCTCGCGGATTCCCCGCCCGGCCCCTGCCTCAGAGACCGATGCCGCCGCCGTCCTTCCGCCAGACGCTGACGACCGAGGGGCGGACGTACGCGTCGGGGCCGTCCGGCCACTGGGAGGCCGGCTTCTCGACGCTCGCGCCGTCGACCTCGCCCGGGTGCTGCACCGCGACGAGGACGCGGCGGTCCTGGATGAGCGGGCCGCAGGTCTCCGCGCCCGTCGGCACGGTCAGGAACTGCCGCACCTCGCCGCGCCGCCGGCCCGCCGTGGCGACGCCGAACAGGCCGTCGTGGGAGCCGAGTTCGTTGCCGTCGGTGGACAGCCACAGGTTGCCGTAGTCGTCGAACGCGACGTTGTCGGGGCAGGAGATCGGGCTGACCTGGTCCTTGGGGAAGCCGCCGAAGTACGTGCCGGGGTCCTCCGGGTCGCCGCAGACCAGGAACAGCCGCCAGGTGAAGGCGTGCGCCGCCGGGTCGTCGCCCCGCTCGGCGAACTCCAGCACCTGGCCGTGCTTGTTGCCGTTGCGCGGGTTGGCCTCGTCCGGTCCGGCCTTGCCGGAGGCGCCGCGGTCGGTGTTGTTGGTGAGGGCGGCGTAGACGCGTCCGGTGCGGGGGCTCGGCTCGACGTCCTCGGGGCGGTCCATCTTGGTGGCGCCCGCCTTGTCGCCGGCGATGCGCGTGAAGACGTACACCTCGTCGGCGGTCATGCCCGCCACGTGCGAACGGTCGCCGGTGGCCAGCGGGATCCAGGTGCCGCGCCCGTCGAACTCGTGGTCGTCGGAGGGGAGTTCGCCCGAGCCGTCGATCTCGTCCGCGGGGCTGTCGCCGTGCAGCTTGGCGACGTAGAGCGTGCCGTGGTCCAGCAGCGTCATGTTGTGCTCGTGGTCGGCGCGGCTGTTCCCGCGCCGCATGCGCTTGGACGAGACGAACTTGTAGAGGTATTCGAACCGTTCGTCGTCGCCCATGTAGACGACGGGACGGCCGTCGTCGGTCAGCCGCGGCTGCGCCGCCTCGTGCTTGAAGCGGCCGAGCGCGGTGCGCTTGCGCGGCGGCGAGTCCGGGTCGTACGGGTCGAGTTCGACGACCCAGCCGAAGCGGTGCGGCTCGTACGGCTCCTTCGTGACGTCGAAGCGGTCGTCGAAGCGCTCCCACTTGCGCTCGGTGTCGGTGCCCTTGAGGGCGTAGCGCTCCAGGCGCTTGCGGTGCTCCTCGTCCTCGACCTTCTCGGTGTTGGCGAAGTACTGGTCGATGTTCTCCTCGCCGTGCAGCGTCGTACCCCACGGAGTGGTGCCGCCCGAGCAGTTGTTGAGGGTGCCGAGGATCTCGCGGCCGTCCGGATCGGCCGACGTACGCAGCCACCTGCTGCCCGCCGCGGGGCCCGTGACCTCGAAGGGCGTGGTGGCGGTGACCCGGCGGTTGAGGCGGTGGCGCGGCACGGCGCGCAGCGCGCCGGTGGACTTCTCGCCCTCGACGACCACGACCGACAGCCCGTGTGCCGCCCAGGCGATCTCGGCCTGCTCACGGGTCGGCTCGTCCGGGTCGTACCCGGCGAACATCAGGACCTCGTCCGTGTATTCGTGGTTGGCGACCAGCAACTGCCGCCTGCCGCCGCCCTCCTGGCCGTGGCTGCGGTTCTCGCGGTCCGCGCGGGCCTTGTGGTCGTCGTGCTCCTTGTGGCCCTTGTGCAGCGGCAGCAGCGACAGGAAGTCGTTGTTGTAGCCGAACTGCCCCTCCTGCGCCGTCGCGGACTGCTTCTCCGGGTCGAAGTCCGGTGCGCCGCGCAGGATCGGTTCGCCCCAGCGGATCACGATGTTCTGGCCGTAGCCCTCCGGGACGGTCACCTTGTCGTCGGTGTTGGGCTCGACGGGCGTGAAGCGCAGACCTTTCGCGGGCTTGCCCTTCGCCTTCGCGGCGTCCTCGGAGGCGAAGGCGGACTCCCCGCTGCACGCCCCCGTCGTCGTGACCGTGGCGGCCACGGAGACGATCGCTCCGGCCCGCAGTACGGACCGGCGTGAGAGGGCGCGGGCGATGAGATCACCGGCGTACTCGTTGCCGCTGGTGTTGGGCGCCTCGTGGAAGCAGGCGTCGCCGCAGCGGAAACGGCACGTCATCGCGGATCTCCCGCCCGGGTGCGAACCGAGCACCGTCAGCAGCTTGCGCATGGTCTCCTCCGGGTGTCCGTACATACGCGGCGAAGCGCACGCTAGGGGCGCAGCCCCGCGAGGAGACGACCGCACGATGAACCACGGGTGAATCCCGGCCCGCGTGCGTACGCGTCGGCCCGCATGCGTACGCGGGAGCGCGGAGGAGGCGAGGCGCGTGGACGTGGAGCGCCGGAGCGGAGCGGAACGAGCGCGGCGCGCTCAGCAGGGCGGGTCGGAGCACTGCACCGTCAGCAGCGTCTCCACCCGGTGCCCCAGCCACATCCAGCAGGCCCCCGAGAGCAGCAGCAGCGTCAGCACCACCACCGCCGCCTGCACGGCCCGCCGGGCGCCGGGGCTGCCATGGGCGCGCATCACGGCCCGCGTGAGGGACCAGGTGAGCAGGGCGAGCAGCGGGAACCCGGCGGCCATGGCGGGCAGTTCGATGTACAGCAGGCTCGGATCGCGCTCGCCCTCGAAGCCGCCGCGCAGCGCGGGCACCGCGCCGTAGAGCCACACCCCGAGACCGGTGGCCGCCGCGAGCAGCGCGATCAGGCAGCCGGCCGCCGCGACGGCCGTCCCCTCACGAGCTTCACGCTCTTCACGGTTCTCACTCGGTCCCATGCCGGAACTGACGCCGCACGCGGCACCGGCAGTTCCCGCGCGCGTGCGCGGGAGCGGTGCCCCGCGGACGGAGTGCGCCAGAGGGGGACGCGGCTACGCGGCGGTGCGGCGTCGGCGCCGCTGTGGTCCGGGCGCCCCCGGCGTCTTCGCCCGCACCATGAGCGTGCCGACGTTGTCCGGCTCCGGCGCCGGCAGTACGGAGGCGTCGATACCGGTGAAGCGGTGGCGCTCCAGCAGCTCCGCCCACATCTCGGGGGAGTACGCCCAGCGCAGCACCGGCAGCCTGCGCCCGCTGAGGCCGTTGCCGTACATCGCCTGCGGCCCGTAGAACCCGTCGATGGGCTCTGCCTGCGAAAGGGCCAGCACACCACCGGGGTTGAGGCGGCGGGCGACGAGCGGGACGAGCCGCTCCGGATCGGTGAACCAGACCGCGCCCCACCGCGAGTAGACCGCGTCGAACGTCGAGGTCGTCTCCGCGAGGTAGTCGCACGCCTCCGCGTTGACGAAGGACAGCCCGGGCGTGCCCTCCCACCACAGCCGGGCGCGTGCGGTCTGCGCGGGCGAGAAGTCCAGCGCGGTCACCTCGACGCCCGTACGCGCCAGATGGACCGCCTCCCTCCCCTCCGCCGAGCCCAACTCCAGGGCGGTGCGCGGCCGTCCGAGGAAGCCGGTACCGGGACCGTGCCCCGGATACTGCGTCCACTCGAAGGAGTCGACGGCGGGAGCCGCGGGTGTTCCCTCCCCCTTGTGCGGCTTGTACGTGTCCCAGTACTCGGGGAGGCTCTGCGACGTGAGAGGCATGCGTCTCCTCACGGATTGCCGACGATGACGTCACCTGCCTCCGCACCGTAGGCTCCGCGGTCCCCGCGCGGGCCGGGACCGTACGGCTTCACCCGAACGTGCCGCGGCCCGCCGTACGGTGACACCGGCGGGCTGTCACGGGCGCCGCGGACGGGCCGTTACGAGCGCCGGGGACGAGCCGGTCCCGGAGGACGGACGCCGGACCGGGATAGGCGTCCACGCCGCCGGGTACGCACGCGCCGTACCCCGCGAACGCCCAGGAAGGCGGCGAAAGCCCCGTGAGCACCTTCGACTCCCCCGTCCCGCGTTTCCATCTGGCCGTGCCCGTCGACGACTTGGCCGCCGCCCGCGCCTTCTACGGCGACGTGCTCGGCCTGGAACAGGGCCGCAGCGCGGAGACGTGGACGGACTGGAACCTCCACGGCCACCAGTTCGTCACCCATCTCGTCCCGGGCCACACCGCCGCCGGAGCCCGCAACCCGGTCGACGGCCACGAGGTGCCGGTGCCGCACTTCGGCCTGCTCCTCTCCGTCCCCGCGTTCCACGAACTGGCCGCGCGGCTGCGGTCGGCGGGCACGGAGTTCGTCATCGAGCCGTACGTACGGTTCGAGGGGCAGCCGGGCGAGCAGTGGACGATGTTCCTGCGCGACCCGGCGGGAAACGCCCTGGAGTTCAAGGCGTTCGCGGACGACGCGCAGGTCTTCGCGACGGGGTGACCCTGGCCGGTGAGGCACCTGATGGGATCGTCTCGACTCGGACCGGCGTCTATCGCAGGTAGGTTCGTTGCCACTCAGCCGACGACATGCCCTCTGCGGCCTCGGCCAGAGCGATGGCTGAGGCTGTCTTGAGCTTGGCGCGTGTGGCGTCAACCCACTCCTGAGCGTTGCGGTAGCCCTGTTCGAGGTATTCCATCCCTTGGATCATGCACTCCAGCTTGTCCGCGTCATGGGCTACCAGCACTTCAAGGGAGTCGCCGTTCTCGTACTCGTCCACCACAGCCTTGATGCCGGACGCGACAGCGGGATGGGCGTCGGCGACCTGGTCGGCCGTTACTTCCTCGTTCTTCGCTGCGGTGAGATAACGGCGGCCGATCCATGGGATGTCCCCGACGCGGGTTTCCTGCGTGTCGTGGAAGGTGCACAGCAGTGCGACCCTGGCGGCGTCGGCTTGTTCCATCATTGCCAGGACGGCGCCAATTACAGCGGTACGGAACGAGTGCTCGGCGATCGTCTCTGGGTCTTTCACGCCCACGATCCACCAGCCTGAGCGCTTCTGACGCTTGAGCGCGCCCATCTCCATCAGGTAGCCAACGGAACCCTTGGCGTACTGATCACCAGACATACGGCTCGTCCTCTCAGCGAATCACGGGGTGTTCAGCCTCAGACCGTAATGCGCGGCTTCGAGTTCGCGTCTCGACTGCTTGGACACACGGCCGGCGTCAAGTAGGAGGCCAACGCGGTCTTTCAAGTCGTGGGTGGGGGTGGGGGTGGGGTCGATGGCGGGCAAGCCAGGACGCACGGCGAGCAATGCCCGTACCGAATGAACGTTTTGAGGTCAACGCGGGATCGGCACCGCACCTGGGCAGATGGCGTCGAATCGAGCGGAACTGTGTGGAAGACGAGGCGCTCAGCGGGCGGCGGCCGGACTCCCAGCCCTGGACCGTCGTCACGTCGACCTCTAACGCCTCGGCAAGTGCGCTCTGCGTCAGACCCGATCACTCTCTCGTGATCTTGAACAGGTACCCAGCGACCAGACCTTCGCGTGCCTGCCGATGGACACCCTGACTGGCAGTCAGGCTTCTGTGCGTCGATGGCGAGCGGCTTGGAGTCATGGCTTCGGCTCCCGCTTGCAGAGGTGTGAACGAGACCATAGTCGCGCAGAGCGACGAACTACACACGCTCTCACCGAAGGGGCGTACCGTCCTGAATGTCACCGCAGAACAACTTGGAGCAGATATGCCCGAGCACACCGACATCGGCGCCACTCTCGCTGAGCTGCGCAAGCGGCGCGGTATGACACAACAGCAGTTGTCGCGCAGCGCCGGCGTATCCCTGTCCACAGTCCGGAAGACGGAGCAGGGCGAGACCGAGACCATGCGCATGGAGACCGCGCGCCGGTTCGCAACGGCTCTGCGGGTGCCAACGACCGCGCTCCTCGCCCGAGATGAAGCCCCGGCCCACGCCGGGACGGTTGACCACTGGGCTCCGGTACGGGCGGCCCTGGCCGCGCCCCCCCAGGCACAGCCGCAGGAGCCCCCGACCACGGAAGGCGTACGCGAGGCACTTCAGGCAGCCGAACCGCTCTTCTCCGGGGACCGGTTCGCCGATCTGGCGGCCTTGCTGCCGCAGTTGCTGCGGGATGCGGACGCGCTCGACGGTGACGACCCGGGCGCTCGGGCCGTGCGTGTGCGGCTGCTCCAGTTGACAGGCTGGCTGCTGACGCAGACGCGGCAGTACGAGGCTGCGGAGATGGCGCTGGACCGGGCCGAGGCGGACGCCAACGATCGTTTTTCCTGCGCGGCGTCGGTCAACACGCGCTGCTGGCTGCTGCTGCGTACGGGGCGACTCACGAAGGCCCGGGAACTGGCGACGCGTTGGGCCGACGACACCGAGCCCCGCCTGAGCAAGGCCACTCCGGAAGAGCTCAGCACCTGGGGGTGGATGCTGCTGCGCGTTTCGGCGGCGGCCGTACGCGACAACCGGAGCGGGGAGGCCGCTGACGCGCTGCGGATGGCGCGGGCCGCGGCGGTCGCTCTGGGCCGCGAACACGCACCGCACGCGGACTTCCTGCGGACCTTCGGGCCGACGACCGTTGTGCTGAAGCGGGCGGAGAACGCAAGCGTCACGGATCAGCCGGACGTGGTGTTGCGGGTCGCGGCCACGGTGCCGAAGGGCGGACTGCGCCCGACGTCGAACAACAGGAACCGGCACCTGCTGGACGTGGCGAACGCCCACACGTCGATGCGTCAGTACGGCGATGCCGTCGAGACGTTGCAGAAGATCCGCGAGAACAGCCCGGAGTGGCTGCCGCAGCAGCGGTTCGCACAGGACATCATGGGCCGGATCATCGACAGCCGTCGCACGCTGACGGCGGAGATGCGGGAACTCGCTGATGCGATCAGTCCCGCGGCATAACAGTCCGTAAGGTTTGTTCCTCACGTAACGCCAGGTCGCAGCGAGCAAAGGGTACTTCGAGCCGGTCACGGACCGAAGTGCCATGGTGGCCGATGACATCCCTTCCTACGGTCAGTGAGTGTCCGATCACTCACCGACCAAGGGGTGGCTGTCCGTGCCCACGATGCCGAGCTTCACCGCGCCGCCCCTGCCTGCCGCCGCCAGCGCCGAAGAGGCCGACGAAAAGGTCGACAAGGCGGCCGACGAACAGACCCCCGGGGCGCCGTCACCGTTAGTGCCGCGGTTTGCCATGCGTTTTTCTTCGACGCCGCGTGGGGCGCGGTTGGCGCGTCGGCTGGTGGCCAAGCGGCTGGAGCAGTGGGGGTGTTCGCCGGAGAGCGAGGCGTATCAGTCGATGGTCTCGATCGCCGGTGAGCTGTGTGCGAATGCCGTACGGCACGGTCATGTACCGGGGAGGGACTTCCGTGTCTGCCTCACCGCGACGGATGCGGTGCTGTGTATCGAGGTGACCGACACTCGGGGTGAGCGGCGCCCGAAGCCGCGCTCGAATCCGTACGACGCGGAGAACGGGCGCGGTCTGCTCATCGTCGGCATGCTCGCGGACCGTTGGGCCGTCGTCGCCCATCCGCCCGGCCATCCCGGCAAGACCGTACGAGCCGAAGTCCACACACAGCCCGCGGAATCGGACGCCACAGGCAACTGACGAGACCCCCGCCGCGGGACTCCACGACGCGACCCGGAACGGGCTCACCCGCCAGCACGAAGGGGACACCACCATGTGTCCAGCGTGCGGTCCCGCCACAACTCCGGGGATCTGGACCGTACTCAGGCCGCCATCGCTGCGGCCGGCTACGTGACGGACCCGCTGCTGTGGCTGCCGCCGACGGACAGCACGGTCCCCGTGGCGGCGGAGTGCGAGCACTCCGAGCCGCCGCCGGCCGGGTGTGGGGCGGATTGCAGCAACACCGGCCCCAACTAGTAGTCGCACGAGTACGCTGCGTATCAACTCGCGCTGACAGGAGGGGACATGACGGATGAATCCCGCACGCCGGAGAACCAGCCTCCGGGCTGGACGGACCCGCGATACGTCGATGTGGTGGCGCGCATCTCGGCGCACGCCGCGGCGTCCGGACATCGTCCGCGGCGGCACGGCTTCCCGTTCAACGGGGTGCAGGGGTTCGTCGTCCCTGGGGCTGAGGGGGAGAAGCGCGTGACGTGCTGCACGTGCCTGCACCCGGCGTAGGCGCGTAGCAGCACCGGACCGACCGGGCCGTGGCCGACCGGGGCGTATCCGCCCCGCCCCCGCATGCCGAAGGCCCCGGAACGCGCGCCGTACGCGCTGTTCCGGGGCCTTCGTCGATCCGTGGTGAAGCCGCTCAGCCGACCAGGCCGCTGGCGCCCTCGACCGCCGGCACGCCCGCGCTCACGCTGCCGGCCACGCCGCCCACACCGGGGACGCCGGCGCTCGCGCTGGCGGAGACGCCGCCCGGGCCGGGGGTGACGTCGACGGCGCCCAGGCCGGCGGGGAGGTTGGCGCCGACGCCGCCGGAGACGTTGTCGAGCTCGGCGTCGGAGATCTCAGCGGTCTCGATCTGCGGGGAGGTGTTGCTCATGGGGACTTCCAATCAACAGACGGGAACAGGTGCCTCATGTTCCGGGTGTCGTGGGATCAGACCATCCACACGGACCTCGCGGCCACTCGTAACGGCCGTCTCCTCATGATCCTCACGTGATCTTATGAATGTCAGCGCTTACGTTCTCAACCCCTGGACGGCAAGCGTGAGTTGGGCGTTACGCCCCCTCGCGCCACTCATCCGCGAGCACCGCACCGCCCCACGCCGAGGGCCCCGGAGCACACGCGGCGCATGCGTTCCGGGGCCCTCGGGGGATCGGCGGTGAGGCGGTGAGGCGGTTCAGCCCACCAGGCCGGTGACGTCGTCGACGCCGGGGAGGGCGCCGCTCACGTTGCCGCTGACGCCGCCGACACCGGCGACGCCGCCGTTCACGGTGCCGGTGACGCTCTGCAGGCCGGCGTTGAGGCTGCCGGTGAGGTCGGCGACGCCGCCGGAGACGTTGTCCAGGTCGGCGTCGGAGATCTCGGCGGTCTCGATCTGCGGGGAGGTGTTGCGCATGGTGGCTTCCAATCAACGGGCGGGACGTACACCTGTCCGGTGATTCCGGAGGTCGGGGGATGAGAACACGCCCGCGGGAGGCCCGGCCAGGGACGGAGGCCGTCTCCTCATGATCCTCACGGGATCTTGCGGTTGTCGTCGCCCGTGCGCCCGCACCGGCGCCGTGCACAACGGCCGTACCGGCGGCCCTCGTTCCGGAGTGTGCCGAGCCCCCGTACCCGCGGCGTGCTCAGTCGCCGGACCGCCCCGCGCCGCGCCCCCACTTCACACGGGCCCACAGTTGCTTGTGGTCGGAGTGCTCGGAGTAGCTGAGGCCGCTGGACTCGACCCGTACGGACGGCGAGACGAAGAGGTAGTCCAACTTCCCCTTGCTGTGGGTGGGTTGGCCCAAACGGCAGGGCGCGTAACGGGCCCTCGGCAGCCCGGACGCACGGCGCTCGGGCTTCATCGCGTCGCCGCAGGGGCTGCTCGCCTCCTTGAACGCGCCGCTCGCCCCGTGCCCGTAGTTCCGGTCGTACAGGCGGCCGAGCACCCGGGAGAGCGGTACGTCGTTGATGTCGCCGCCGAGCAGCACGGTGTAGTGCGCGTACCGCGTGGTGAGCACCCGCCGCACCGTCGCCACCTCGCGCTGCCGGCTCGCGAGGTACTTGCCGCCGCCGGGCGTCAGATGCGCGGAGCAGACGACGAACTTCCGCCGCTCCGCGCGCACGCACACCATTTCGCGGTACTCGTCGCCGTCCGTGGAGCCGAGTTGGTGTACGTCCGTCTCGTCCTTGTCGAAGCCGAGGCCGTCGCGGAAGACGATGGTGTTGCCGAAGTCGGTGGGGTGGTGGCAGCGCGCGGGGGTGCCCGGGTTCCGCTCCAGGTTGCGGACGGGGCTGAAGAGGACCGTGTAGCCGGGCAGCCGCTGCTCCAGGCGCTCGTCCCAGTCGCGGCAGGTCTCCTGCGCCGTGACGAACGCGGGCTTGCGGTCCTCGATCTCCTCGGCGAGGGCGTCGGCGGGGGGATTGCCCTTGCCGCCGTGCTCCGTCGTACCGCCGGCCATGTTGAACTGCCCGATGACGTACGTGCCCGGCTTCGGCCCGGACTGCGCGGGCTGCGATCCCGAGTCCGAGCCGGCGACGAGGACGCCCGCGACCACGAGGCCGGCCGCCGCCACGACACCCGACAGCGAGGCGATCACGCGACGGATGGCGGCCTCCCCGGTTCGGTCCCCGGATGTGAAGTTCGGTACGCGCGCAAGCATGCAGAGGCGCACCGGGGGCGTCAACAGGCCGTCCGCCACGGCCGTGCGGCCCCCCGGGCCCGGCGGCTCCCCGCTCCCGTTCACGCGGGGTCACACACCGTTATCGGAAGGAAGCGGCCCCTCCCGGACCGTTAGGATTCCGGGCATGGCGGCCACTGGAACAGAGCAGACGGGATCGAAGGCGTACTACGTCACGACCCCGATTTACTACGTCAACGACGCTCCCCACCTGGGCCACGCCTACACGACCGTCGCAGGCGACGTGCTCACGCGCTGGCACCGTCAGCGCGGCGAGAAGGTGTGGTACCTCACCGGCACGGACGAGCACGGTCAGAAGATCATGCGCACCGCCGAGGCGAACGGCGTCTCCCCGCAGGAGTGGTGCGACAAGCTCGTCGAGGAGGCGTGGAAGCCCCTCTGGGAGCACCTCGACATCCGTAACGACGACTTCATCCGTACGACCGAGAAGCGGCACACCGAGCGCGTCCGCGAGTTCGTCCAGGATCTCTACGACAAGGGCGAGATCTACCAGGGCGGCTACGAGGGCCCGTACTGCGTGGGCTGCGAGGAGTACAAGACCTACGGCGAACTGCTCGACGGCGAGGGCGAGTTCGCGGGGCAGAAGCTGTGCCCGATCCACCGCTCGCCGGTGGAGATGCTCCAGGAGGAGAACTACTTCTTCAAGCTCTCAGAGTACGGCCCGAAGCTGCTCGAACACTACGAGCGCCACCCGGAGTTCATCCAGCCCGAGTCCGCGCGGAACGAGATCGTGAACTTCGTCCGGCAGGGCCTGGACGACCTGTCGATCTCGCGCTCGACCTTCGACTGGGGCGTCAAGGTGCCCTGGGACGACAAGCACGTCATCTACGTGTGGATCGACGCGCTCCTCAACTACGCGACGGCGGTGGGCTACGGAGCGGACCAGGAGCGCTTCGAGCGGACGTTCCCCGCGGACGTCCATCTGGTCGGGAAGGACATCCTCCGCTTCCATACGGTGATCTGGCCCGCGATGCTGATGGCCAACGGCCTCCCGCTGCCCGGCAAGATCGTGGCGAACGGCTGGCTGATGGTCGGCGGCGAGAAGATGTCCAAGTCGAACCTGACGGGCATCTCCCCGCAGCAGCTCACCGAGCACTTCGGCGTCGATGCCTACCGCTGGTACTTCATGCGGGCCATCGCCTTCGGGCAGGACGGCTCGTTCTCCTGGGAGGACTTCTCCGCCCGCTACACCAGCGAACTGGCCAACGACTACGGCAATCTCGCCTCCCGCGTCGCGGCGATGGTCGGCAAGTACTTCGGCGGCACGCTGCCGGAGGCGACGGCGAGCGGCGACGCCGAGCAGGCCGTCGTGGACGGCCTCGCGCAGGCGGCGGCCAGGGCGGACGAACGCATCGGCGACGAGCTGGACTTCGCCGGCGGCATCGCGGCGGTCTTCGAGTTCATCAAGCAGGTCAACGGCTATCTGACGGAGCAGGCACCCTGGAAGGTCGCCAAGGACGACTCCCCCGAGGCCCAGGCCCGGCTGGCGACGATCCTCTACACGGCCGCCGAGTCGCTGCGCGCCTGCGCGGTGCTGCTGAACGCGGTCATGCCGGAGTCGTCGGCGAAGCTGTGGGAGTCCCTCGGCGCCGAGCCGCACCTCGGCCCGCTCGCCGACCAGCGCATCGCCGACGCGGGCCGCTGGGGTCTGCTCCCGGCGGGCGCGACGGTCACCAAGGGCGCGGTGCTCTTCCCGCGCCTGGAGGAGACGAAGTAGCGCGCACTTCACGTCCGACGCCGCGGCGCAGGCCCGGAATCCCGTACGGGGGTTCCGGGCCTTCCGTCGTGAACGGGCGTTCTACGTACGGCAGTCGGGCACGCCTGCGGACGGGGCGCTGCCGCCGAGGCGTTCCCGTAGGGCCGCGAGCTGCGAGCGCAGGGTGCTCCCGGCCTCCTCCTCGGTGAGGTGGCCGAGCACCACATGGCCGGTGAGACCGTCCGCGAGAGCGATCAGCGCCCGTGCCTCACGGCGGTGCGCGGCGGCGGATCCGGCAGCCCGGCCCTCGGCATGCGCCGCCTCCGTGGCCGCCTCCGCGACGAGACGCACGAACAGCTCCTCCAGCGCGGCATAGCTGCTCCGCAGCGCCTCGGCGAGCGGCGGGCTGACGGCGGCCCGTGCGACGAACGCCAGCCAGATCCGCGCCTCCGAACGGTGTTCCGCGCGGAGCAGGGCGACTTCGGTGACGGCACGCTCCAGTACGGCGGCGGCCGACCCGCCCCTGCCCGGCCGGTCCCCGCCGTCCGCCTCACCGGCCCGTACCCGTTCCAGCACGCGTTCGCCGACGTGACCGACGGCGAAGAGCAGCATCTCCTCCTTGCTGCGGAAGCAGCGCTGCACGGCGCCCAGCGAGACCCGGGCGCGGGCCGCGACGTCGCGCAGTCCGACGCCCTCCGGCCCGTGGTCGCCCGCGAGGACGCACACGGCCTCGGCGATCCGCCGCCGCCGTTCCTCGTAGTCCACCTGCTTGGGCATCCCGGCCGCCTCCTTTATTCGATACGACTGTATCGAATACGAGATAGGCTCGTGCAGGCACCGCCGGAACGCACGACGTACGGCGCACGGCGCACGACGTACGGACGCAGGCGGTACGCGCGACGGCGGTGCGCACGACGTACGCAGGAACACGAAGGGGGAGAACGAGAGCCGTGCAGAACGCGAGAGAGCGGAAGGCGACCGCGCGGGACGCCCCGTGGAGGATGACGGCCGCGGCCCAGGCGGCGGCCGTACGCGACGGAGAGATCTCGGCCGTCGAACTCGTCGACAGCCATCTGGAACGCATCGCGGAGACCGGCCCGCGGATCAACGCGGTCACACAGCTCCTGGCGGAACGGGCCCGCGCGGACGCGGCGCGCACGGACCGACGGCGGGCGGCGGGCGAGGAGTTGGGGCCGCTGGCGGGTGTGCCGTTCACGGTGAAGGAGTGCACGCCGGTCGAGGGCGTACCGACCACGTTCGGCGCGACGCGGTTCCGCGACATGACCGCGGCGGCCGACGCGCTCCCGGTGGCACGGCTGCGCGCGGCCGGCGCCCTGCCGATCGGCCACAGCAACATGCCGACGCTGATCCTGGCCGGAATGCACACCCGCAGCGAACTGTTCGGCGACACGGTCAACCCGTGGGACCCCGCCCGTACGCCGGGCGGCAGCAGCGGCGGCGACGCCGCGGCGGTCGCCACGGGCATGGCACCGCTCGGGCTCGGCAACGACTCGGGCGGTTCGGTCCGGGTACCGGCGTCGTTCTGCGGGGTGGCGGGGCTCAAGCCGACGCCCGGACGCTTCCCCTCCGACCCCCGCGTCCTCGGCCCGGACGACCCCGGACCGGCATCCCAACTCCTCGTCACGGACGGCCCGTTGGCCCGTACGGTCGCCGATCTGCGGCTGGCGTACGAGGCCCTGGCGGGCACCGACCCGCGGGACCCGCGAGCGGTCCCGGTGCCCGCGTACGGCGAACCGCTGCCGCAGCCGCCGGTGGTCGCGGTGGTCGCGGATCCCGGCGGCCGGGGCGTCCACCCGACGGTCCGCGCCGCCGTCGCGAGGGCCGCCGCCGCGCTGCGGGACGCGGGGTACGACGTACGGGAGGTCGCGGACGTCCCCCGGCTCGACGAGGCGCTGGAGGCGTACGGCCGCATCACCGTGACCGAGTTCGCCCCGCGCTGGCCGCTGGTACGGACGCTGCTCGGCGAGGGCGGTGACCGCTGGATCGCGACGGCGATGGAACAGACCCCGCCGGCGACGTCCGCCGAACTGACGGAGCTGATGGGCACCTGGCTGGGCATCCGCCGCTCCTGGGCGGAGTTCCTGGAGGAGCATCCGCTGCTGCTGGCACCGGTGTTCACCGAGCCGCCCGTCGAACCGGGCCTGGAGTCCCGCGACACGGAGAGCCGCGACCGGGTCGCCTCGGCGATGCGCCTGTGCACGGCGAGCAGCTTCGCGGGCGTCCCCGCGGTGGCCGTCCCGACGGGCGTGAGCGACGGACTGCCGACCGGCGTCCAGCTCATCTCCCGCCCCTTCCGCGAGGACCTGTGCCTGACCGCGGCCCAGCACATCGAGGACGCCTTCGGCATCCTGACGCCGATCGATCCGCTGGACTGAGGCGCCGCCACCGCCCGGTCCCGCCTGCTCACCGGCGGCCCGCCCCTGTGATCGACTGCCGAAGGCGGCCGGGTCCCGCGGACGTCCAGGGCGGCCGCCGGGTGCGGGTGCGGGTGTGCGAGCGGAGCGGAGCGCGTCGGATGGGTCTCGCGTGGGTGGTCCTCGTCGTCTCGGGCGTACTGGAGACCGTGTGGGCGGGCGCGCTCGCCGCCTCCGGCACGCTCCACCGGCTGTGGCCGTCGCTCCTCTTCGTCCTCGCGCTGGCCGCCAGCATGGCGGGCCTGTCGTACGCGGTGAGCCACATCCCGCTGGGCACCGCGTACGGCGTGTGGGTCGGCATCGGCGCCATCGGCACGGCCGCGTACGGCATGGCGGCGCTCGGGGATCCGCTCACGGCCGCCCGTGTGCTGTGCCTGCTGCTGATCGTGGCCGGGGTGGTCGGGCTGAAGCTGCTGCACTGAGCCGTCGCCGTCGCCGCCGTCCGCGTCGTCCCTGTTGTCCCTGCCGTCCCTGTCGTCCTTGGGCCGGCCGTACCGTCCTCGCTGTTCATGCCGTGTGTGGCGTCTGTGCCGTCCGTGTGTGATCCGTGGTCCCGGCGGGTTACGACCTCGCACGCCGGGCACCCACCGACGCGGCGGGCCGCCGTCGCGGGGCCCGTCCCGTGTATGTCCCCGCACCGGTCCGTACGCCACGGCGACGGCATGACGACGGCATGACGACGCCGTGGCCGTACGGGCGGTGCGCTCCCAGCAGAACGAGCAGAACGAGCAGAAAGGCGGCACATCCGTGTCTGCACCACCGCTGCGCCAGAACCTGCGCTTCGACGCCGACGGCGTGGAGATCTTCGGCTATCTCGCACTTCCGGAGGGCGGTACGGGCCCCGGCGTCATCGTCATCCAGGAGTGGTGGGGGCTGACGGACCAGATCGCCGAGGTGGCGGACCAGTTCGCCGCGGCCGGCTTCGTGGCGCTCGCCCCCGACCTCTACGGCGGCCGTACGACGCACGACAGCGACGACGCGGCCCGGCTCGCCTCCGAGCTGCCGATGGGCCAGGCCGTACGCGAACTCGCGGGCGCCGTCGACTACTTGCTCGCCCACGAGGCCGTGCGGGGCGACGCCGTGGGCGCCGTGGGCTTCTGCATGGGCGGCGGGTTCGTCCTCGCGCTCGCGGCCGAGGCGGGGGAGAAGATCGCCGCGGCCGTCCCGTACTACGGCGTGACCAGCGACGACGAGGTGGACTTCTCCGGTGTGCGCGCCGATGTCCTCGGCCACTACGGCGAGTTGGACGAGAACGCCTCGCCGGCCCGCGCCGAGGAGATCGCCGCGCGCATCCGCGCGGAGTCCGGCGCGAACGTGACCGTCGAGCGCTACCCGGCGGGCCACGCCTTCGCGAACGAGGAGAACCACCTGGGTACGTACGACCCCGAGGCCACCCGGCTCGCCTGGGAGCGCACCCTCGCCTTCCTGCGCGAGCGGCTCTGAGCGCACCGGCCCCCCGGCCCCTCCGCGTTCACGGGTCGCGGGTCACGGGTCGCGCACGCGCCGCCGATCAGGGCAGCAGCACGACCTTGCCGCCGGGGTGCCCCTCCGCGAGGAAGCGGTGGGCCTCCGCGGCCTCGGCGAGGGAGTACCGGCGGGCGACGACGACCTCCAACTCGCCCTGGCGCGCGAGCTCGACGAGCCGCCGCCAGGCGTTGGCCCTGATCTCCGTGCCGGAGTCCGCGTTGGGGGCGGCGCCGATCAGCTTGATGCCGGTGTCACCGCGGTCGAAGGCGAGGATCGAGACGATGCGCGCGCGGTCCGGTACCAGTTCGAGCGAGGCGTCGATCGCCTCGCGCGTGCCCGAGGTGTCGACCACCGCGTCCACGCCCCCGGGAGCCGCCTCGCGTACGCGCTCCAGCAGCCCCGGTCCGTACGGGATCGCGGTCGCCCCGTACCGCTCGACGGACTCCAGCCGCCGCTCGCTCGCCGTACCGATGACCCGTGCCCCGTCCGCGACCGCGATCTGCACGGCGAGCAGGCCGACGCCGCCCGAGGCGCCGTGGATCAGCAGGGTCTCGCCCTCGCCGGCGCCGACGACGGTCAGCGCGTGCACCGCGGTCCCGCCGGCCAGCATCAGACCGGCGGCCGCCTCCCAGGACAGCTCCGGCGGCTTCGGTACGACGCTGGAGGCGGGGACGGTCAGCTCGGTCGCGTAGGCGCCGGGCACGGGGAAGGCGATCACGTCGGTCCCGGGGCTCAGCGGTCCCGCCGGGCCCTCCGCGTCCTCGCCGGCCGCGGTCACCACGCCCGCCAGTTCCTGGCCCACGGGCATCGGCAGCGCCGCGGGGTCGTCGCCCATGGCGCCGCTGTAGAGCTTGTAGTCCACCGGGTTCGTGCCGATGGCCATCGCCCGCACCGTCACCTCGCCGGGGCCGGGCGGCGGTACGTCGGACTCGGTCAGGGAGAGAACCTCCGGCCCGCCGTACGCCTCGGCCACCACACGTTTCGCCATGCCGCTCTCCCTCGCACTCCGGGGTCGCTCGCTCCTTCCGCCGGGTCGCACCGGGTGCGCGCCGCCGCGCGCGGGACGGCGGGCACCCGGAATCCGGCGGTCAGGCGCCCGTCACCGGGTCACGGCGTCGCGGGATCGCGGCGTCGCGGCGTCACGGCGTCACGGCGTGAGCGTCCGCACCGGCGCCCCCGCCGCCCACGCCGCGATGTCCTCCAGCGCCTCCCCGTAGAAGACCCGGTAGGTCTCCTCGGTGACGTAGCCGATGTGCGGTGTCAGTACGGTGCGCGGCGCCGTGCGCAGCGGATGGTCGGCGGGCAGCGGCTCCTCGTCGTACACGTCCAGGCCCGCCCCGGCGATCCGCCCCTCGATCAGCGCCTCGACGAGGGCCTCGGAGTCGAGCAGCGGACCGCGCGAGGTGTTGACGAGGAAGGCCGTCGGCTTCATCCACGACAGCTCCTCGCGTCCGACGAGGCCGCGGCTGCGCTCGCTGAGCTTGTAGTGGACGGTCACGATGTCGGACTCGGCGAAGAGCGTCCGCTTGCTGACGGGTTCGGCTCCGCGTTCGCGTGCGGTGGCCGGTTCGAGGTTGCTGCTCCAGGCCAGGACGCGCATGCCGAAGGCCCGTCCGACCGTGGCCACGCGGGACCCGAGCCGTCCGAGGCCGACGATGCCGAGGGTGCGTCCGTACAGGTCGCCGCCTATCGAGTGCTGCCACTGCCCCTCGCGTACGCCCGTCGACTCGGCCGGGATGTGGCGCAGCAGGGAGAGGATGAGCCCCCAGGTGAGTTCGGGCGTCGCGGTGGCGGGGCTCTGGGTGCCGCAGACGGTCACGCCGTGGCGCTCGGCCGCCTCCAGGTCGACGGCCGCGTTGGCCATGCCGGTGGTCACCAGCAGCCGCAGGTCCGGCAGGAGTTCGAAACGCTCCGCCGTGAACGGCGTCCGCTCGCGCATCGCGACGACCACGTCGTGGCCGCGCAGCGCCTCGGCGAGGTCGTCGTCGGCCGCGATGTGCTCGTGGAGGAAGGTGACTTCGGCGTCCAGGCTCTGCCAGTCGGCGAAGTGGTGGGCGGCCTGCTGGTAGTCGTCGAGGACGGCGACGCGCACGGTCGCTCCTTTCGTACGGGGATCGGGGCCGAGTCGTACGGGACCGTGACCGGGACCGAGATCGGGACCGGGCGGGGATCCCGCGCGCTCGGGGGCTCCTGGACGCTCGGGCTCCGGAACGGTGCGGTGCGGTGTGGTGCCGGGACGGCGGAGCCCGGCGGAGGGGGACGGGGACGGCGGGGACGGCGGGGCCGCCCGCACGGCACGGGCGCGGGCCCCTGACGTGGACCTTAAGGCCTTCCCGCGGTTCCGCGTAGTCCCTGAGGGGGACCCGGACCGATGCGACCTGGGACGGATGCCGTCGCCGTCGCGCCCAAATATGGTCGCTGCCATGTCCGTTCAGCTCGTGCGCGACCTCGTCGGCGACCTGGTGCGGGACGCCCTCGCCTGGCGTCCGCTG
>NZ_LJGW01000322.1 GCF_001751255.1 Streptomyces nanshensis
CGGGCTCTGCGGGAACTGCGGCGGCACCGGCGGGGCGTACGGCGCGGCGTTCTGCGGAGGCTCCTGCGCGGGGGCGTCGGGACCGGGCGGCGGCGGGCCGGGCTGCTGGGCACCGGGCAGCGGCTGCGGAGCGTTCGCCACGGGGAACGGGGGTGGCGTCGTCGGACCGCTCGGATTGCCCCCCACACCGGGGGTGTTGGGGGCTGCGGCAGCGTCCGCGTCCTGCGTGTACCAGGCAGGCGGCGTGTAGTCGATCGTGAACTGCCCCGTCGACTCCGTGTCGTTCTCGGGCGCTGAATCCGCATCGGCCCGATCGGCGTCGGGCCCCGTCCTGCCCCAGCGGATCTCGTCCCGATCGCTGCTCACAATGCCTCCTGCTGTGTGGTCGCACACCCCGTTTGTTGCGCAGTGGCCCAGCCTAATGACGACGACTCCGGGGCACGGCACTGCGGCCCCCTCATGCTCGGCGCCCCGGGGACCACTCTGTTCGACACGACCCGACTCAACCAGTCGAAGGTCTCGGTCCAGTCTCGGAGGGCGCCGTCCGGCGGTCAACTTTCCGCCCCTTCACGACCGCTGTCCTCCGGGTACGGGGAGGGGCCGATCTGGGCGGAATGCCGGGGTTGGTCGCCGGTCAGGAGCCCGGCGGTCCCGGCGGCCGGCGCGACGCCCCGGGCGACCGACCGCGGCCAACCGTCGCCGCCCGCCGGGCCGTTGACGTCCGCGGCGAACCCCGGGGCCCGGCGCGGATCAGTCGAGCCGGCGGGCGTTGCCGAGCAGCCCCGTCTCCGCGTCGGTCGGCTGCGTCAGCGAGTAGTAGCGGTCCTTGCGCGTACACCACAGAGTGACGCCGTCGCCCAGCGTCGGGAGCGCCTCGGTCTCCTCACGCGGCAGCCGCATCGTCCGCGCCAGATGCGCCGCCTCGTCCGGCGAGACGCGCTGGATGCCCACCAGGGACGACGTCTGCAGCAACCGCGGTGCGGCCGGGCTGAGATAGGGGAGCAGCGTCACGACGGACTGCCACGGCGCCGACGTCACACGGCCCCGCGGCGGCTTCATGCCGCAGTCGCGGATGATGACGACCGGGCTGCTCACCGAGGGGCCCAGCGAGGGCACATGACCCACGTCGTACAGCGTCATGCACTGCTGTTCGGCGCCGGCCGCGCGCACCAGCGCCGTCCACACATGGGCACGGCCCGTCTCCACGGCGACACGGGCACCCGTGCCCGCCGCGCGCAGCGCGAGCACCTGCGCCGTCCACAGACCGCCGATGAGCAGCACGTCGTACGCCGTACGCCGGCTGAGCCCCAGCACGGCGGGCTGCCGCTGCGCGTCCGTACCGATGACGACGCCGTCGTCGCCGAGCGGTACCCCTATCGCCGACAGTTCCTCGACCGCCACCCGGTGCCGCAGATGGCGCGGGCCGCGCAGACCGAAGCCGGGACGGCGGGGACGGGTCGCCTCCAGCGCGGCCTCGTCGGTGTGCCCGAAGACCGGGATGACACCGGTGTCGGTCGCCGTCGCCACATGGCGCGGCTGCGAGAACTCGCCGTCGTGGCCGGGACCACCCTGGCCGGGCACGCCCCCCTGCGGCTGCTGACGGCCCAGGCCCGCACCCGGCATACCGGTCTGTCGGGGCATCATCGGAGTGGACATCAGGCGGTGCCTCCGAGGGGCAGAGTGGCGAGCACACCGGGCACTTGCTCCCGGTCCAGCGGCACGAGCCCGGTCTTCGCCCGGCTCGCCGTGCGCTGGAGTTCACGCCGCGCGTCGGACAGATCGTCCTCGCTGCGCGTGACGATGCGCACATGGCCCGCGATCTCGGCGGAACGCCCGTCGCCGCGGCCGATGGTCAGGCTGAAGACGGAGGTGAAGACCCGCAGCGAGGTGAGGATCGACGCCAGATGCGCCGAACTCACCGCGTTCGGGCCGACCTGGGGCCAGCGGCTGATCCAGAACGTGGAGTGCCAGCGGTCGTCGCAGCGCCAGCCGCGCACGCTCTCCTCCGTACGGCGCTGTGCGTTGCGGCCGTCCTGCGAAGTGGCGCTGTTGACACGGGGGTTGAGGCAGGTGGAGGTGGCGAGCGCCTGGACGACCTCCGACTCGTTGAGCACGGAGGCGCTGAACCCCGCGCCTTCGAGACGGCTCGCGAGCTGGTCCGCGGCGCGTGCGAGCGAGCGCTGCGCGCCCCCGAGACCGCCGCCGCGCGCCTCGATCGCCTCCTGGGTCAGCTCGGGCGTCAACTTCAGCGCCACCCACGTCATGCGCAGGGACGGAATGCCCGAGGCCTCCTGGAGCATCCCGTACGAACGCGCCACCACGGACTGGCCCGGCAGATGCGGAGCGGGTGCCGGCTGGGTGTGCTGCACGATCTGTACGGACTCCAGCCGGATGTCGTCCGTCGAGAGCGCGTCATGGAGCACGTCGAGCGGTACGGGGCGCTCAACTCGGCCCGTGCGCCCGGGCCGCAGCGGGGCGTCCTTGCCCTCGACGGCGATGAGGGCCGTCAGGAAGGTGCCGTCGCCGACCATGCCGATCGCGCGGTCCTCACGGGTGACGTACGTCGAGGTCTGCAACGCCGGGTCGCACTCGACGGCCGGGGTGAGGCTGGGGTCCGTGCCCGCCGGGATCGGGTACTTCGCCCCGCGCTTGCGGCGCCGCAGCGAACGCTTCAGCTCATACCACTCCGAGAGCGGGTGCTGTCGGCGGCGTACCAGTGCGAGGACCGTCAGCAGCCCGGCCACCACCGCGGCCGGAACGAGCAGCCACTTCTGCGTCGTCCACGCGGCCAGCAGCAGGGCCGCGGCGACCTCGATCAGCACGAGCTGCTGGAGCCGTACCGGACCGAAGCTGCCGGGCTTGCTGCTCAGACGCAGCGTCGCGGTGGTGGGCGCCGGCGAGGCGGCGGCCGTGGCCTGCTGCTCGTCGGTGCGCTGCGACGGGTCGCGCCGGCCCTGGGACCGGTTGCGGGTGGCGCTCGTCATCCCCCGTATTTCCCCTTCGAGGTGTCATCTGCACGGCTGCTGACCTCAGTTGTGCGGCCGTCTCCGTGTGCGGTGCCCTGTGCCTGCCCGCCGCTGAGGCGCTGCCGCACGGGCGCCGCCGGAACGGGGACGGGATGCGCGGGCGTGGGAGGCCGCACAGGCGCCGGCCGCGTCACGCTTCCGGTGAACCCCGTACGGGCGGTCCGCCCCCCGGCGTCCGCCGCCGCCCCCTGCTGTGCCGTCTGCTCCCTCACCCCCGGTGCCGTACGCGGAGCCGGAGCGGCCGGCACCGCTGCGGACGCCGGCCGGACGTCAGGATACTCATCGCGGGAGCCGTCCCGCAGGTGGCCGACAGCAGGGCACGTGAGGGCATTGTGCGGATACGGCGACGTCCGCCCCCACCCGGGCGTTTGCGCACGCATCGTGGGGCGGCATAGTAGTGCCGCCGGGGGGAGGCGGATCCGGGACCGGTGCGGTGCCGAGGAGGCGGAGGGGCGCGTCCCGTCCGTCCGCGGGGATCACCTGCCGAGCGGGCGCCGGACCGGCGCGGGGGCCTCAAGTCACCGCCGGCACCGGGTATTTCACCAGCACGTGAACGGGAGAGACGGGGACCGATGGCGACGCGGCGGGACGAGCTCAGCGCCCACACCTTCGCGCGGAAGCGCACGCTTGCTGCCTTTCTGCAGCCGGAATCGAGAGTGTCCGACGAGGAGGCGCCGCGCCCCGTACGAGCGATGATGCCCAGCATCGTGGTGGGCGTGGTGCTGGTGGCCGGTTCCATCGCCTGGGGGGCGATCGCCCCGAGCGCGCCCGAGGGCTGGGACAAGGCGGGCGAACACATCATCGTCGACAGCGACTCGACGACGCGGTATGTGGTGCTCACGGACAGGACGAAGTCCGGGAAGAAGGTCAAACAGCTCCACCCGGTGCTGAACTTCGCCTCCGCCAAGCTCGTCCTCGACAAGGGCAAGGGCGAGGTCATCGAGGTCTCCGGCAAGGACATCGACGAGAGTCCGCTCGCCCGCGGCGCGACCATCGGCATCCCCTACGCCCCCGACCGGCTGCCGAGCACCGAGGACGCGGAGACCCCGAAGGAGTGGGCCGTCTGCGAGAAGCCCGGCTCGAACGGCCAAGGGGAGCCGCAGCAGGGCGTGTTCGTGCTCGGCGGCCGGGACAAGAAGGCGCTGCAGGACAAGAACCGGCTCGGCGACGGCGAGGCCCTCTTCGTCCAGGACAGCGAGACCGGGGACCAGTACGTCGTGGACGGCACCGGCACCAAGATGATGCTGCACGGGCCCAACCAGAGCAGCGCCAAGTACCGGGCGGAGCGGGACCTGTTGACGAGGCTCGCGCTGCGCAACCCCGACAGGCCCCAGCAGGTCTCCACGCAGTGGCTGAAGACGCTGAAGTCCGGTGACGAGCTGACGTTCCCGGACCTGGACGCCACGGCCGGCACCCCGGTGAGCTTCGGGGGCGCGTCCGAACTGCCGCAGGAGGCACGCCAGGTCGGCAAGGTGCTGAAGTCCGACAACGCGGCCAACCCCTACTACTTCGTCGTGATGAAGAAGAAGGTGCAGCGCACCAGCCCGCTCGTCGCCAAGCTCGCCATGGGCGGCGCGGGCCTCGGCCAGCGCAAGCCCGTCTCCGTCAACGAGCTCCAGGCGACGCGGGCCGGCGCGGACAGCACCGTGGCGACCGGGGGCAAGGGCTGGCCCCAGGACGTGCTCGACCCCGTCAACCGGGCGGCGGAGGGCATCGGTTCGACCCCGCGCACCGTCTCGTGCAGCGTCTACACCGGCAAGATGTCGGGCGGTACGCCGAAGCTGGCGGCCTGGGCCGGTCCCGACTACCCGGCCAACATCGTCGACGGTGCCGCCAGCGCGTACGTCAGTTCCGGATCCGGGCTGCTTTACCGGGAGTTCAGCGGCCGGGGCGGCGGCGGAGGCCGGTTCCTGCTGACGGACTCCGGGCTGCGTTACGCCCTCCAGAACAGCGGCAAGGGCGACGAGTCCGGCGGCGACAAGGAGAAGGACGCGCAGTTCCGGCTCGGGTACGAGAAGGCCAAGATCGCGCGGGTGCCGCAGAGTTGGTCCGCGCTGCTGCCCAAGGGACCCTCGCTGGACTCGACGAGCGCCTCGCAGGAACAGGGGCTGTGACGCCTCCGCCTCCGCTCGCGCCTGGCGCGCGCATCACCCGGTGCGTTCCTGGGTAGGACGTAACTCCCGTGTCCGTCACGGGAGTTACGTACGTCCGGGGGGTTTCGGGGGAACGGTCGGGGGCAAGGTGAGTTCGGTGCGTGATCGCACCTGGCGCCCGCGCGATCACGGTTTGGTCGCGGCGGTGTGTTGACCACGTGACGGAAATCGCGTGCGAACAGTCGTGTCTGCGGGGCAAGGTAGTGTTCTCACGGTGTCAACTGACGGCCCGTTCTGTACGTGGCATAAGGTGACCCACCAGCCCGACACGGGCTGCTGAGACGTTCATCAGAAGAAGCATGGGGGAAGGTGCGCCATGGCAGGACAGTTTCGGGTAACAGAGGACGAGCTTCGCGCTCTGTCTTCGAAGATCAGCGAGGTCAACAGCTCCGTCCAGGGCGAGGTCAAGCGCCTCGACGGTGTGATCAGCCAGATCGCCGGCGGCTGGCAGGGCCAGGCGGCCAGTGCTTACCACCGGCTGCAGCAGCAGTGGAACGAGGATGCACGCAAGATGAACAACATCCTCAACGACATCAAGGAAGCGGTCGACTCCACCCGTCAGAACTACTCGGCGACGGAAGAGCAGCAGAACTCCGAGGTCAGCAAGATCATGTCGGACTTCGGCTGAGCCAGGCCCGTCAGGCCGGTCAGCGGGTGTCCACAACCCCGTACGAGTTCACAGCTACTACTACCGAAGAATCGCTGAAGGAGGAGTCGTAAGTGTCCGGAATTCTTGTCAATTTCCAGACGGTGTCGCAGGCCTCGCAGGACGTGAGGTCCACTGCCGGCCGCATCAAGAGTCAGCTCGACGACCTTGAGGCCATGGTCAAGCGCGTCGCCAACACCTGGGAAGGTTCCGCCCAGGAGGGTTACCAGACGAAGCAGCGTCAGTGGGACCAGACGGCGGACCACCTGCACCAGGTGCTGCTCAAGATCTCGACCGCGCTGCAGAACTCGGCGGACAACTACCAGTCCACCGAGAAGAGCAACGCGAACGTCTGGGGCAACTGAGCAACCGGCAGCGCCCGTACGAGGAGTGGGTCCGGCCACAACAGGCCGGCCCGCTCCTGCCGTTGCGTCAAGGGCGTTCGACTGGGCCGGGGTGAGCACGTCGGCACGGACCGGCGTCCCCGGGGGAGAATCACGATGTCCAAGGCTGTCACCGGATTCGATGACGAAGCACTGAACGAAGGGGCCGGCGCCGTCGCGCCCCGTGCGACCCGCTGTGCGCAGCGGGCTTTCGTCGTACTCACGGCCCTGGGCATCGCAGCGGCCGGCTCGGCGGCACCGGCGGCCGCGGACTCCGCGCACGGTACGCGGACTTCGCAGGGCGCCGCGGAAGCCGCGGGCCAGGACCGCGGCCTGGACAGCAGCAGTGAGTGCAAGTTCGGCGGCGACAACATCAAGAGCACGCCGTGGTCGCTCCAGCGCGTCCTGCTGGACGAGCTGTGGAGCGAGGCCACCGGCGAGAACGTCACCGTCGCCGTGATCGACACGGGCGTCGACAAGGGCAACTCCCAGATCCGCCCCGCGCTCGCCTCGGGCGGCAAGGACTTCGTCGGCAACTCGGGCGGCACGACCGACGTCAACGGCCACGGGACGCGCGTCGCGGGCATCATCGCCGCCCGCAAGGCCCCCGGCACCGGCTTCTCCGGCATCGCGCCCGGAGCGAAGATCCTGCCGCTGCGCTACACCGGCAGCGAGGACCCGAAGAAGCAGGGCAACTCCAAGACGCTGTCCCAGGCCATCAAGTACGCGGTCTCCAAAGGCGTGCAGGTCATCAACATCTCGTCGGACACGGTCGAGAAGGAGCCCAACGCCGCCCTGGAGGCCGCGATCCAGAGCGCGGTCGCCAAGGACATCCTGGTCGTGGCCGCCGCGGGCAACGACGGTGCGAACGGGAAGCAGGAGAACACCTACCCCGCGGCGTACGACGGCGTGGTCGCCGTCGCCGCCTCCGACCGCAACAACGAGCGGGCGTTCTTCTCCCAGTCCGGCAAGTTCGTGGACGTCGCGGCTCCGGGCGTCGGCATGGTCTCCACCGTCCCCAAGGGCGGCCAGTGCTCCGCCGACGGCACCTCCTTCTCGGCGCCGTACGTCGCGGGCGTGGCCGCGCTGATGATCCAGAAGTACCCCGGCTGGAATTCCGAGCAGATCGCCGCCCGCCTCGCCCAGACGGCCAACAGGCCGGGCTCGGGCCCCGATCCGCAACTGGGCTGGGGTGTCGTCGATCCCGTCGCCGCCGTCTCGGGCGACGACAAGCCACAGGACCGGCCGGTCCGGGACAAGCAGCAGAGGGGCCGGCACGTCTCGCCGATGTCCCTCACCATCGGCGAGAGCCCGACGGAACGCACGCAGCGCCTCTCCGTCTATGTGATGGCAGCAGGCACCGTACTGACACTTCTTATCGGCGGCACTGCGATCGCAGCCCGCGACCACCGCCGCAAGCGCGCAGCCGCGAACGGCCCGGCGGACACGACAACTTCAACGAGCCACTAGGCAGCAGGGGGAGAGGAGACGGGGCAATGAGCAGCGGATACAAGGTCGATCTGAGCGCCCTGGACGAGGTCATCAAGAAGCTGAACCGCGTCGTCGACGACATGGGCGGGCCGCACACCTGTGCCAAGTACGAGACGTATCTTCCTGCGGGGTGGCTGGGGAAGGGGTTCGCTGAGGAGAACGAGTTCCGCGGGGCCCACTCGGGAGTCAAGAGCGACATCGAGGGTTACATCAAGCAGTTGCAGCGCTTGATCAACCAGTTCAGCTCCAATGCCTCGCAGGTTCGCCGGAACTACGACGACCAGGAGCACAAGAACAAGCGCGGAGTCTCAAGCGACACCGACTTCGGTGCGTAAGCCGAGTGTTGACGGATAACGGTGGGGAGTGACGGCTCATGGGATACCCGGCTTATCAGACGCCGGAGCAGATCGAGGCTCAGCGACAGGCGATCGAGAACGCCAAGCGGGATTCGCACGCTGAGGGCCTCGAGGGTCACGAGAAAGAGATCTCGGACTACAAAAAGCTCAATGCGGAATTTCCGCTCAAGACCGACTTCACTGCCCACGACATCGACCAGTTGAAGGGCATGATCGAGCACGCCAATCCGGACGGTGTGGATCAGATCGGCAAGCACTGGAAGCGAGTTCACGACAAGCTGGTCGGTTCGGGCGGCGGCGGCTCTCCCTCGGGTGACAGTGCTTACGGCCAGTTGAAGAAGGCCGTTGACAACGTTCTTGAGCACTGGGAGGGCGAGAGCGCCAACCAGTTCAGGACCAAGGCCAACAAGATTCTTCAGCAGATTGCCAACAGCGCGACGCATGCCTCCAACGTCTCCCAGGTGATGACCCGGGCCTCGGACGACCTGCGAACGCAGCGGGACGCCATCAGCAAGATCGAGAAGCCGAGTTGGTTCTCGAAGGCGTGGGACTGCGTCACGGACTCCGGCCGTGACGACAAGTACACCGAGCAGGACGTCAAGAGCGGAAACATCCCGAAGGACCTGATCGCCCAGGCCAACGAGGGCTACATCGGGGCTGAGAAGGAAGAGCAGCTCAAGGCCGTCGCCATCATGGAGAACCTTGGGCGGAGTTATGTCGGGTACGGGCAGAGGCTGAAGAGCAACCCCGGCGTCGGTGACGGTCGCGACGACATCCCGCCGTCGGATCCGACGACCCCTATGCCCACGCCGATTCCGGCTACTTCTGGATCCTCTGCGACGCCCTCCGCGAGCGGGCGAGTCAATTCCAAGACGGACGCGGGGAGCACAGCCAAGGTGGGAGACGCGACCGGTCCGCGTGACGCCGGCATCTCCGGCGGTCAGCAGGTGCCGACGAGTCAGACTCACGTCGACAGCGCGCCGGCAGGTATCTCCGGCGGTGGAAGTGCCAGCGTGTCGGGCGGTGGAGCCGCCTCGGGCGTCGGGGCCGGCGGCAGCGTGGGCGGTGTCGGCGCCGGCGGCGCCACAGCGGGTGCTGTGGGCGGCGGTCTCGTCGGCGGC
>NZ_LJGW01000319.1 GCF_001751255.1 Streptomyces nanshensis
CGCCCGGCTGCCGCCTCGGCCTCCGCCACGAGCCGCCGTCCGCGCTCCAGCACGTCGTGCGGCAGCGAGACCCGGCCGCGCGCGAGCGCCACCACGTCGACGCGGGCGCCGAGTTCGGCCGCCGCCTTCTCCAGCGCCGCCGCGTCGTCGTCGGAGCGCATATCGGTGAGCGCCACCACGACATACCGCTCCCGTGGATGCCGCCGGTGCAGCGCCGCCACGGTGTTGCGCACGGTGCGCCCCGTGGAGAACTCGTCGTCGACGAGGACCAACGGCCCGTCGCCCCGCAGCAGTTCCGGGTCCTCCGGCAGCAGCAGATGGGACGTGGCGTGGCTGTGCTCCTCCTCGAAGCCGCCGGCGGCCGCCACCCCCGGCACCGCCCGCCGCGTCGAGTGCAGGAACGGTACGCCGCCGATGCCGTCGGCGACGCTGTGGCCCAGGGCCGTGGCGGTCTCCGCGTAACCGAGGACCACCGCACGGGCGGCGAGGTCCTCGCCCAGCAGGTCCCGTACGCGTCGCCCCAGCCGCAGGCCCGTCCCGTAGACGGTCGCGGGCCGCTCCGGTACGTGCTTGCCCAGGACGCGGGAGACGAGGAGATGCGCGCGCTTGGGGTTGCGGCGCAGCGCGAGGCCCACCAGTTCCCGCAGGCGGCCGGTCTCATCCCCGGTCCCGGTCCCGTCCGCGTCCGCGCCGCCGAGTCCCGTCCCGCCGGGTCCCGTGCCGTTCGGCCCGGCACCGCTCAGCCCGACGCCCAGCCGCCCGGCGACCCACTCGCCGGACCACACCGCGTCACCGTCCCCGTAACCGGCCCCGTGACCGGCCCCGTCGCCGGCTCCCTCATCCGAACCGTCCACCCGCACCGCACCGTCCAACGCGCCGCCCCTCCCGTCGCTCATCTCTCTCCTGCCGGCTCATCGGCCGCACGCGCCCCGGCCGCCAGAAGGTCGACGAACCCGACGCCCTCGCGGGCCACTCCGAACATCTCCGCGCGCAGCAGGGTCCTCTCCGCCCAGGCCCGGTGCGGCTTCACCTCGTTCATCTTGTTCGTGTACGCGGATCGCACAACACCGCCTCCGCTGCGCTCGGGCCGCAGGATGTCCGTCGCATCGCTGTACTCCTCCAGGCTGACCACGGACAACGCGTGCACCGGCAGCACATGGGAGGGGTGGATGCACGTCTTTCCCAGCAGGCCGTTGGCGCGGTCGAGTTCGATCTCGCGCAGCAGCCCGTCCATGTCGTGGTCGATGAGCGCGGTACGCAGCTCCTCGGCCCGCCCCGTGAAGATGCTCTGCCTCAACTGCGGCTTGAACATCCGCTCCTGGAGCCGGAAGTACTCCCACACGGGCCCGGTGACGGTGTGGCCGGTGCCGTCCGCCCGGCCCAGGACGTTGACGACGTCCCCGATGACGGACGCCACGAGCTGGACGTCGTACGCCGTCATCTCCGGTGTGCGGCGCAGCCCGTACGCCGAGCAGAAGTCCGTCACGCCGAGCCGCAGCGCCAGCACCCGCTCCCGGTACTTGTCGACGGCGCGGGCGATCCCCGCCAGCGTCCCGGCGCGCCCCTCCAGATGCAGCAGACCGGGGGACTCCAGCACCGGCATGGCGAACAGCCGCCGCCCTGCGGAGGTTTCGGCCTCCGTCAGCGCCTCCAGGAACGGAATGCCGCACTCCTCGGTGAACTTCGGCAGCACGAACCCCGACAGCAGCCGTACCGCCGCCCCCAGACGCGCGACCAGATCCGTGATCTGCCCCGGCTCGCGCACCCGGATGAACAGCAGCGGCACCTCCCGCTCCGGCAGACCCGCCTCGCCCGACGCCAGCGACGCGAACTGCCGGACGAGATTCTCCTCCGCGTCCGCCACGTCCGCGTCGCCGATGGAGTCCTCCAGGCACAGCACCATGGAGACCACGCCCCGCCGTGCCTGCTTGGCCACGTCGGCGGCGAGGCCGGTGCGCGTCGCGGGGCAGTAGAGGGTGCCGCCGAGCGCGGTCGCGAGGGTGCGTCCCGGCGACTGCGCCGTGAACTCGCCGGGCTCGTACTGGAATAGCCCGTTCCGCACCGCACGCGGAAGGTGACCGAAGTGCCGCATCCGTGACCCCGTTTCCCTTCGCGCGGGCGCCGGCGCTCCGGCCGCCCGGCATCCGCGACGGCCGACGCCGCCGCTGCAAGTCGTGCGCCGCCGTACCGGCCCGACGTCCACCGGCGAGAAGCAGCCGCTCATCGTACGTACGGGAGGGGGTCATTGGTTCCGTCCGGGATGAAGAATGTGTTACCGCCCCGCACCAGACCTGCCCCTCGCGCGCCTCCCACGTTGTCGCGGCACACAGGCGGAGGGCAGGATGAGGGCATGACGCACGCCATGGTGAAGGGCTCGAACATCCAGTTGGACACTGTGGCGGTGCGCGCCGTCCTGTGCTGGCCTCCCGGCTCGGGGGTGCCGGACGTCGACGCGTCCGCGCTGCTGATCGACGAGGGCGGAAGCGTCACCTCCGACGAGGACTTCGTCTTCTACAACCAGCCGGAGCACCCCTCGGGCGCGGTGCGCCATCTGCCCAAGTCCCAGGAGCAGGACGGCATGCACGACGCCGTCGAGACCGATCTGGGCGCCGTCGCCCCGCATGTGGACCGGGTGCTGCTGGCGGCGTCCACCGACGGCGGCACCTTCGCCGACGTACGGCAGCTCCGGCTGCTGCTGTACGCCGAGGGCGGGGCGGGCGCCGAACCGCTGGTGCGGTTCGACATCGAGCCGGAGACGGGCGCCGAGACGGCGCTGATCTGCGGAGAGCTCTACCGGCGCGGCACCGGCTGGAAGTTCCGTGCGCTCGGGCAGGGTTACGACACCGGACTTCTCGGTCTGGCCACCGAGTACGGGATCACCGTGGAGGAGCCGGGCAGCGGGCCGGGGTCCGGCTCCGGGCCCGGACTGGGCGGGCCGCGGCCCGAGCCCGAGCAGGGGAACGGCGCCGCGGTGCCGCCGCAGACTCCCCCGCCGACCCATGTCTCCGCGCCCGTACCGGAGCCGACCGTACCGGCCTTCAACAGCCAACTGCCGCCGGAGCCCGAGGACTTCCCGCTGGCC
>NZ_LJGW01000333.1 GCF_001751255.1 Streptomyces nanshensis
CTCCGCCCCGCCCTACCCGCCGTCCCGCCGTACCCGCCACCGGGGCTGGTGGCCGTCGTCCATCTGTGGAAGCGTGATCGCGGCGCATGAGCGCCCGCCGCGTGCGCCGCTCCGCAGCGGCGCCGTCCCGGCGTCGCACCGCACCGGAGGAGCAGACCCCTCGATGGACAACCACGCCCCCGCCGTCCGCGTTCTGCCGACGGAGACCACCGGCGACGTGGCCGGGCGCAAGGCCGCCGTGGCCCTGCTGCCCGTCGGCAGCCACGAACAGCACGGGCCGCACCTGCCGCTGTCCACGGACACGCTCATCGCCTGCGCCGTCGCCGAACGCGTCGCCGCCGCCTACCCGGTGCGGCTCCTGCCGCCGCTGACCGTCTCCTGCTCGCAGGAGCACGCGAGCTGGCCCGGCACCGTCAGCATCACCGCGGGCACCCTCGGCGCCGTCGTACGGGACATCGCGCACTCGCTGCGCCGCTCCGGCGTGCACCGGCTGGTGCTGGTCAACGGCCACGGCGGCAACTACGTCCTGCGCAACGTCGTGCAGGAGGCGACCGCCGACGGGCACCGCATGGCGCTCTTCCCCGTCGCCGCCGACTGGGAGGAGGCGTCGGCCAAGGCCGGTGTCGAGACCCCGGCGCGCAGCGACATGCACGCGGGCGAGCTGGAGACGTCGATCCTGCTGCACGTACAGCCCGAGTGCGTACGCGACGGCTATGAGAGCGCCGACGTGATCAGCGACGACCGCCGGCATCTGCACACGCTGGGCCTCGGCCCGTACACCGAGTCCGGAGTCGTCGGCAGGCCCTCGCTGGCCTCCGCACGCAAGGGCGACGAGGTGCTGACCGCGCTGAGCGGCGCCTTCGCCGACCATCTGCGCGTCCTGGAGTCCTGGTGACAGCGGAGGACGGCGGCACGGGCACGGGGGCCAACTCCGGTACGGGGGCGGGAGTTTCCGCGGGCGGCGGCCTGCTCGACGCCGCCACCGCCTGGCAGCGGCTGCTGCGCCTGCGGACGGCGGAGGAGGCCGCGGGCGCCGGTCTCCTGCGCGGCGAGGACGACGGCGTCTGGCGCTGGCGGCAGCCCGCCGACCCGGAGGCGGATACCCTCGCCTCGCTCTACACCCCGCTGTGCCTCGGCGGCCCCGCCTTCGCCTTCGCCCAACTCGGCCAGAGCATCGACGGGTTCATCGCCACCCNCTTCATCGCCACCAGGACCGGCCACTCCAACTACGTCACGGGGGAAGAGGACCGCCTCCATCTGCACCGGCTGCGTGCCCTCGCGGACGCCGTCCTCGTCGGGGCCGGGACCACGGTCGCCGACGACCCGCAGCTCACCGTGCGCGCCTGCGCCGGCGACCATCCCGTACGCGTCGTCCTCGACCCCGGCGGCAGAGCGGCCCGCCAGGCGCCCGGCGCGCGGCTGTTCACCGACGGACGGGCGCCGACGCTGCGCCTGGTCGGCGCGGGGCAGGGCACGGACGTGACGGCGCCGCGCGGCACCGAGGACGTCGTCGAACTGCCGCGCGGCGAGGGCGGGTTCGAGCCGCGGCTAGTGGTGGAGACCCTCGCCCGCCGCGGCCTTGGCCGGATACTTGTGGAGGGCGGCGGCGCGACGGTCTCCGGCTTCCTGCGGGCGGAGACGCTGCACCGGCTGTACGTCACGGTCGCGCCGGTCCTCATCGGCGACGGCGTGCCGGGGCTCCGCTTCCCAGGGCCCGTACGGATGGGGGAGGCCCTGTGGCCCCGTACCCGTGCCTTCGCGCTCGGCGCGGACATGCTCTTCGAACTCGACCTTCTGAACTCCGGTACCGGCACCGGCGGTTGAGGCGGCTTCGGCGTCGGCGCCGGCCTCGGTCTCGGTGCCGGCGCCCGTATCGACGGCGGCGTCGGCACGGCGTGCACGCCGCGCGGCCACCAGCCGTACGGCCAGTACGAGAACGCCCGGCAGCGCGGCGAGCAGCGCCAGCGCCCCGTACACCACCGCGGCGGCCAGGCCCTGTGCCGCGCCCAGTCCGGCCGCGCCGAACGCCAGCGCGCACATGCCCTCGCGCGGGCCCCAGCCGCCGACGTTGACGGGCAGCGCCATCACCAGCAGCGCCAGCAGCAGCGGTGTCACCAGCGCCGTCACCGGAGCCGACGACCCGGCCACGCGTGCCGAGGCGAGGAAGAGCCCCAGGTGCCCGCCGAGCGCGAGGACCGACAGCGTGAGGACGCCGGGCCAGCTACGGCGGGCCAGCAGCGCGGTGCGCGCGTCCACGAGGAAGCCCCCGACGTCGCGGCGCCACTTCGTGGCCCGTCCGCTGCGTCCGGCGAGGACCGCCCCGGCGACGGCGGCCACCGCACACACCGCCACGCCGGCCGTGGCCAGCGGTCCTTCGAGGGCGTCCAGCACCGGCAGCGGGGGAGTCGCGGCCACGAGCACCACCACCCCCGCGAAGACGATCACGGCTTGGCCCGCGGTGCGCTCCAATATCACCGCGCGCACACCGCGGCCCACGTCGCCGGCGTCGCGGCCGTTGCGGACGGCGCGGTGCACATCGCCCAGCACCCCGGAGGGCAGGGTCGCGTTGAGGAACAGCGCCTGGTAGTAGTCGGCGACGGCCGTGCGCAGCGGCAGCGCGATCCCGAGCCGGCCCGCCACCAGCCGCCAGCGCCATGCGCTGAAGACGGTCGCGGGGATGCTGAAGGCGAAGGTCAGCGCGACGGCCTGTCCGTCGATACGGTCAAGTGCCCCCAGCAGCGCGGAGGTTCCCAGGCGGTGCAGTACCACGCCGAGGATGAGCAGGGCGACGGGGACGCGCAGTCGGCGCCAGAGCGTGCCCTTCATAGCGAAGCGGTCCCTGCCGGGCCGCCGCCCGCCGCGTCCGCGGGCAGCGCCAGCAGATCGCGGTGGCCGACCACCGCCCGCAGGCCGCCCGCCTCGCACGTCTCGATTCTGCGCCGCAGATACTCTCCGCTCGCCGCCTCCAGCGACGGGTCCTGCGCACAGGCCGCCGCGACCCAGCCGAGCAGCCACTGCCCGGTCAGCGCCCGGTCGTCGGGGCCGAGCTGCCATGGGCTGGACTCGGTGAACACGCGTGCGCCGTTGCGTTCGAAGGCGGCCGTCGCCGCCTCGACGGCGTCCGGGCCGAGCAGCCGCCGTCCGCCGTCGGCACGGCGCTGATGGGCGTCGAAGGCCGCGGCGAAGTCGGCGTCCAGCGGGTCGTACGGGTCGAGTTCGACGCGTCCCTCGACGGACAGCGCCAGCAGCACCGCGCTGCCCGCCGACGCACAGGCCGCGGCGAGGGATTCCACCTCGTCCGCGGTCAGCAGGTCGAGCAGCGCGGAGGCCGTGACGAGGCCGACGCCTTCGAGGTCGCCGGCGGTGAGCTGTGTGATGTCCCGCTGCTGCGGCACCACTTCGACCGCGGAGCCGTCCGCGGACCGCTGCGGCATCCGCGCGGCGATGTCCTCCAGGAGCGCCGGGTCGCGGTCGTTCATGAACCAGCGCTGCGGCCCGCCGAGCCGGGCGGCCAGCCAGCGCCCCATCGATCCCGTACCGCATCCCAGGTCGCAGACGGTCAGTGCGCCGTCGGGCGCGGACCCTCTCGCCAGGTGGTCGCGCAGCGGGCCGAGGAGCCGCTCGGCGCGGGCGCGGGCGTCCGCGTCCTCACGCAGCGCGAGCCACTCGGGGGCGTAGCGGGGCGAGCCGACAGTGTTCAAGCGCCACTCCGTTATCCGTGCCGGACTCTCTCCAGCACTCCGGCGAGCTGACGAGAGCTTTCAGCCCAACCCTGTAGCGTCGTGCGCCGCCCGCGTGCGGATGTTGTCAGATGCGAACGAATTATTGGATCCGTGAGCCATCGGCGCAGCGCAGCGGTTAGAGCTGCGACGTTGCCCGGAGGAACCAGGATGCCGGGTTTGCTCCCGTCGGGTGCGGCGCCCACGGTGTACGGAACGGCGCCCGCCTCCGTCGCGAGCACCGGCACGCCCCGCGCGAGCGCCTCGGTGAGGACCATGCCGTAGGTCTCCGTGTGCGACGGCAGGACGAGCAGATCGGCGGCGTCGTACGCGGCGGCCAGCGCTTCGCCCGATTTCGGCCCGGTCAGCGCGATCCGCTGGCCCAGTCCCAACTCGGCCACGCGGGCGCGCAGTCGGGCCACGTACGCGGGCGCCCGGTCCAGCGGCCCGGTCAGCTCGCACGTCCAGGGCAGGGACGTGACGGCGGAGAGCGCCTCGACCAGCAGGTCCTGGCCCTTGCGCGGGGTGAGCGCCGCGAGACAGAGCAGCCGGGGCCCGGACGCGGTGCCCTCGCCGGTGCGATCGGTGCGATCGGTGCGGTCGGTGCGGTCGGTGCCGCCGGTGCGGTCAGTGCGGTCGGTGCCACGTGCGAGCGGCGCCGGATCGGTGCCGGGGAGTACGGCGTGGACGCGGGAGGGGTCCAGGCCGTGCCGCCGGGCCACGTCGCGGGCCGCCCAGTCGCTGGTGGTGACGACGGCGCGGGCGGCGCGGAGGGTCCGCCGCTCCAGCTCCTCCAACTCGGCGGCCTCCCGCGCCGCGAGGCCCGTCTCGTCCGCGAGCGGCAGATGCACCAGGACGGCCATCCGCAGCCGGGCGGACTCCGGTACGACGGTCTCCGGGACGCCGCACGCCACCAGACCGTCCAGCAGGACCACCGCGCCGTCGGGCAACTCGCCCAGCACGGCGGCGAGTTCGGCGCGCGCGGCGGGACCGGGACGGGGCCAGCCGCCCGCGACCGCCCGCACCCGCACCGGCCGTCCCACGGCGGTCAACTCGTCGCAGATGCGACGGTCGTAGGCGTTGCCGCCGCTGACGGAGCCGGGGTCGTCGACGTCCCCCGGCACCACGACGAGGACGGGCGGCGCGCCCGCGCCCGTACCCGGGTCCTCGTCGCCGTCGCCGTTCCCGTCCGTACGGCTCACAGCTCTCGCTCGTAGCTCGCCCATGCGACATGCGACTCGTGCAGCGTGACCGACAGGCCGTCCAGACCGCGGGCCCCCTCGCCGAGCGCGCCCGCCTCGATCTTCTCCGCGAGTTGGTCGGCGACGTACCGGGCCAGCATCTCCGTGGAGGTGTTGATCCCCGCGAAGGCGGGTTCGTCGTCCAGATTGCGGTAGTTGAGGTCCGCGAGGACGCCGTTCAGCTCCTGGGTGGCGGCGCCGATGTCCACCACCAGGCCGTCGGCGTCCAGTTCGCGGCGGCGGAAGGAGGCGTCCACGACGAACGTCGCGCCGTGCAGGCGCTGTGCGGGGCCGAAGACCTCACCGCGGAAGCTGTGGGCGATCATCATGTGGTCACGAACGGTGATGCTGTACATCGGCTCACTTTCCTGTGCGTGGTGCGGTACGTGTTCCTGTACACGGTGCTGTCTGTACGAGCCCGAACGCGCCGGTGCGCACGGGCGGTCGGCCGGTGACGGTCGGGGGAGGGTCGGTGGTCGGACACGGGTGACGGCCGTGCGCCGCGGTCCGTGCGCGCTCAGCCGGCGGCCGTCCCGCCGTCGCCGGCGTAGGTGACGAGGTGGCACAGCGCGGGCAGTTCGCCGGAGGCGAGGCGCGGCATCACCTCGGGCAGCTCGCGGAACGCGGACTCCCCGGTGATCAGCGTCTCCAGCGCGGGATCGGCGAGCAGTTCGAGCGCGAGGGCCATGCGGTCGGCGAACGTACGGCGCGCACGGCGGGCCGGGGGCAGCGCACCGACCTGGCTGCTGCGCACCGTCAGCCGCCGCGAGTGGAAGGACTCGCCCAGCGGGACGCTGATCTGCCGGTCGCCGTACCAGCTCAGTTCGATCACCTGCCCGTCCGGCGCGAGCAGTTCCAGCGCACGCGCCAGACCCTCCTGGGACGCGCTGGCGTGCACGACGAGATCGCACTCGCCGCGCGCGTCGGCGGGCAGCGCGAAGGGCACACCGAGCGCCTCGGCGACGGCGGCCCGCGCCGGGTCGGCGTCGATCAACTCCACACGCGCGGCGGGGAATCGGGAGAGCAGCGAGGCCACGCACGAGCCGACCATGCCCGCGCCGATCACCGCGACGCGGTCGCCGAGCGCGGGGGCCGCGTCCCACACGGCGTTGACCGCGGTCTCCACCGTCCCGGCGAGCACCGCACGCCGCGCGGGCACGTCCGCCGGGACGGGCGTCACGGCGTCGGCGGGCACCACATAGCGCGTCTGGTGCGGATAGAGACAGAAGACCGTACGACCGGTAAGGGCCGGATCGTCGCTTTCCTCGACGACGCCCACGTTGAGATAGCCGTACTTCACCGGCCCCGGGAAATCGCCTTCCTGGAAGGGCGCCCGCATCACCGCGTGCTGGCTTTCGGGCACCCGCCCGTCGAAGACGAGGGTTTCCGTTCCGCGGCTCACGCCCGAATAGCGCGTACGGACGAGGACTTCGCCGGGACCGGGAGAGCGGAGAGGGACGGAGCGAATGCCGCCGGATCCCGGGGAGCGCAGCCAGTAGGCGTCGGCGGTGCGCTCCATCAATGTGTCCTCCGTGTATGACGACAATGCCAACCCTTCACATCCCAGCAGCCACTCGTACCATAATCAGCCCCCTTCGACTCCGCCATATGCACCAGGAGGCGCGATGAGCAGCCAGCACAGGCACGACAGGCGGGCCACGGGTCAGTTGAGACTTCAGACGGGAGCCGGTCTGGCGGGGCAGATGCTGGTGCTCGGAATCCTGTGGGCCGTGAGCGGACTCGGGCTTGTGGGCTGGCTCGTGGGGACGGCGTGCGGCGTGACTCTCTGTGCCCTGCTGCTGCGGTCGGGCAAGCCGTCGCTGGGGCCGGCGGATCTGGTGACGCTGAGCAGAGCGGTGCTCGCGGGCGGCACCGCCGCACTCGTCGCGGACCAGGGGCGCGACGCCTCCCTGGTCGTGGTCGCGGTCGTGGCCAGCGCGGCGCTGGTGCTGGACGCGGTGGACGGACAGGTGGCACGGCGCACCGGGACCTCCTCGGGGCTCGGCGCCCGCTTCGACATGGAGGTCGACGCCTTCCTGATACTCGTACTCAGCGCGTTCGTCGGCCTGTTCGTGGGGCTGTGGGTGCTGGCCATCGGCGCCATCCGCTATGTGTTCGTCGCCGCGCAGCAGGTGCTGCCGTGGCTGCGCGGGCCGCTGCCGCCCAGCCGGGCACGCAAGACGGTGGCCGCGCTCCAGGGCATCGCTCTGGTGGTGGCCGGATCCGGGCTTGTGCCGGGACCGGTCGCGGTGTTCGTGGCCGGGGGAGCCCTCGCGGCTCTCGTGTGGTCCTTCAGCCGTGACATCGCGTGGCTGTGGCACGTCCGTACGCTGCCCGTCATCGCGCAGGGCGCGCTCGAACTCGCCGTGGTGCCCCAGCGCGGAGGCGAACCGGCGACGGGCGGGCACAAAGGGGCTGAGCTGGCATGACGGACGACGAAATGCCCGGGAAACCAGACATTCCCCTCCGCTCCGTGAGATCAATTCCACCTGCACGCAACCGGGTTGTGGATTCTCCTAAAAAATCCGATGCGGAGTTGGCCGACGGGTATGCTCAGCGCATGGCGTACCAGGAACTCTCTGTGAACGGCTCCCCGCGGCAAAGCGCCGCTGTCGAGAGGGTGGTGGAGGTCCGGCTGCCCACGGTCCATGGAGAATTCCGAGCCATCGGATACATGGACCGCCGCACCAACGAAGAGCAAGTCGCGCTCGTGCACGGTGAGATTACCGCTCACGGAGCGCTCACCCGCGTGCATTCGGAGTGCCTCACGGGCGAGGTCTTCGGCTCCACCCACTGCGAGTGCGGAGACCAACTCGCCACCGCGATGAAGATGATGGTCGCGGACGGTTCCGGCATCCTCGTCTACATACAGGGGCACGAAGGCCGCGGAATCGGACTGCTCGCGAAGCTGAAGGCGCTCCAACTCCAGCAGGCGGAGGGCCTCGACACCGTCGAGGCCAATCTGGCGCTCGGCCTTCCCGTCGACGCCCGCGAGTACACGGTGGCGGTCGAAATCCTCAACGACCTCGGTGTGGAATCCGTGCGCCTGCTTTCCAACAATCCGAGAAAGCGGGACGCCCTCGAGGCGAACGGCATAAAAATCGCCGAGCGTATTCCGTTGCTCATCCCGCCGAACAAGGAGAACCACCAGTATCTCCTGGCGAAGCGGAAGCGTCTCGACCACAGCCTTCCGCACCTCGACGGCCTGCTCGGCTGAGCCGGGCCGTACGCCGCCGCACGCGGCGCGGTCCCCGTGGTCCGAGCCGCGTGCCGGCGCAAGGGCGATTCCGGCCGCGTCAGTTCCGTAGCGGCGCCTCGGACGGTGCGGGGGGAAGCAGCGCCTCGATCTCTTCCGCGCTCCAGTGCCCGGCCGCTCCCGGACGCGTCGCGAGATAGTCCGCGATGCGCTCGCCGGACCAGCCGTGCGACGCGGCCAGCCCCGAGGCGAGATGCCGCAGATAGCTCTCCGCCGGTGCGTTGCCCTCGACGTCGCCGCGCCGCCAGGGAGCGGTGAACGTCAGGACGGGACGGCCGTCCACGGTCCCCGCGCACACCAGCGTCTCGTAGCGGCCCGTACCCCTCTCGTCCCTGCCGGACGTCAGCACCTCGCGCAGATCCAGATCCTCTCCGGGCGCCCGGTGCATCTCCTGCGCGGCGATGTCGGAGAACTGCCCCGCCGTGACGAGCCACGCCTGCGCCGCCGTACGCCCCTCGCCCGCGGGGTCGTAGAACGCCGTGCCGCCCGTCCACAGCGACGACTCCAGCGCGAAGTACAGCTCGCCGGGCAGCATCAGCGGCAGCGCACGCTCGGGAGGACGCGGATCACGGCAGCCCGGCTGGGCACGCCGGCCGCCCGAGGGCCGTCCGCCGGAGAGATAGCACTCGAGCCGCGAGCGGTGCATGTTGGAGCCGAACGACGCATACCAGACCTGGCGCGGCGCGCTGAACTCCCGCTGCTGCGGGGGCAATCGGCGGGGAGTGGTCACGGGTCCTCGGGGTGCGGGCGGTGCCGCGGGTCGGGGAAAGTCCGCAGGAGCGCCTACCCGGACCCGGGGGACGGCGAACAGTGGCTCCCGTCACGTACGCGTCCCTCACGTACGAGGCCCGTCATGGACGTGGCGGGTCGTCGTCTGCGCCGGAGGGCTCCGACGGGAACGGGAACGGGGACGGCGGAGAGTACGGCGCGTGCAGCGCGTACACGGTGATGCGGTGGCCGAGGAAGGTGTCCTCGCGGAGCGGAGTGAAGCCGAGGCGGGTCGCCACCCGTACCGACGCCTCGTTGCCGGGGCGGATCATCGCCGTCACATAGGGCGGCGAGAGCTGTGCGAAGCCCCAGTCGAGGACGGCCCTCGCCGCCTCCGTGGCGTAACCGCGGCCCCAGAAGGCGGACTTGAAGGACCAGCCGGCCTCGATCTCGTCGAACTGCGGCCAGTGGTTGAGGCCGCACCGCCCGACGAACTCGCCCGTGGCCCGCAGATGGACGGCGCACAGCCCGTGGCCGCGCTCGGACCACTGGCTCTCGATCTCCGACAGCCGCCGCAGCGCCTGCTCATGAGAGAAGGCCGGGACGAACCGGTTCACCAGCGGATCCGCGTGCAGATCGACCAGCGCGTCCACGTCGTGCCGCGTCAGGGGGCGCAGCGTCAGCCTCTCAGTCTCGAACACGGGGCTCTGTCCTGCCTTCCGTACCGGGGTCCGGGTGCGTATCCGGGGGCGCATCGGCGTCCGGCTGCCGTTCGTGGTCCTGCGGGTCATGGTGCCGGGTGCGGCGTGCGGCCGTCAGCAGCAGGGCCGCGCCCGCGCATGCGGCGAGGGCGCCCGCGGCGAGCACCTGTACGCGGTGGTCGAGGACGGACACCGTCGCGGTGCCCACGAGCAGTGCGACACCGGTGGGCGCGAACATCAGCGTGTGGGCGGTGGCGGCGGCACGCCCCAGCAGGCTGCCGGGCGTCTCGCGCTGTACGGCGGTGAGCGCCGCGAGCAGCGGGAGGGGCAGGCCCGCCCCGATCAGCAGCGAGCCGGCGGTCACCACGGACGGCCACGGCGCCGCCCGCGCGAGCGAGCCCGCCGCGAAGAGGGCCAACCCGGCGGCGGCGAGGCGGTGTTCGGGCATGCGGCGCAGCAGTGCCCCCGCGGTGAGTCCGGCCGCCATGGAGCCCGCGCCCTGCGCGGTGGTGAGCACGGCCGCAAACGTGGGGGAGCGGTGCAGTCCGGAGTCCACCAGGGCGTATGTCGCGGTGCTGCTGAGCCCGGACGCGGCCAGGGCCGCCCCGCCCGCGAGCACCAGGGCGCGCAGCGGACGCCGGTGCCATACGAAGCGCACGCCCTCCGCGGTCTCGGCGGCCCAACTGCGCCGCACACGGGGGACGTTGACGTCCGCGGACGACCGTCCGTCCGCCCGTCCGGGCGCGGCCCCGCTCCCGGGTCCGACCCGGCTCCCGCCTCCGTCCGTTCCCCGCGTACGGAGCAGCGTGAACGCCACCGCCGCCAGGATGAACGTCAGGGAGTCCAGCAGTGCCACGGCGTGCCCGCCGAACGCGGTGAACAGCCCGGCCCCGACCGCCGGTGCCAGCAGCTTCGCGCTCTCCACGGCGGTGCGCGCCATGCCGTTGAGATCGCCCCGCAGCGACGCGGGCACGAGGGCGGCGCCCAGGGCGAGTTCGGCGGCGTCCGTCAGTACGGCCCCGGTGCCGACGATGACGAGCACGACGAACAGCAGCCACACCTGCTGCCGTGAGTGCACCGCGAGCGGCAGGAGAAGCACCGCGGCGAGCGTCAGGCTGGTGCCGGCCAGCAGCGGGCGGAGCCGTACGCGGTCGGCCAGTACGCCCAGGGCGGGGCCCGCCGGCGCGGGCAGCCAGAAGCAGAAGGTGACGAGTGCGGCGAGGCCGTCAGAGCCGGTGAGCGTCTTGACCCAGACACCGGCGGCCAGCGCCATGGCCGAGTCGCCGAAGGCGGAGGCGGTCACCCCGCCCAGGTAGAGACCGGCGTCGCGGTCCCGCAGGACCCGCACCACGCTCCAGCTCAATCCGCCGCCCCCGTCCGGCCGTTGACGAGGGGCACACTACCCCCAACCACTTGCTTGGGGGTAGGGCGGCGGGACGGGTGCCGCTCTCCGTACGCCCTGTGCGCGCATGCGTTTTACTGGCCCGCGTGACCGGTCTCGACCCCGTACTGCGCGCCCTCGCCCATCCGTTGCGGCTGCGGATGATGACCCTCATGTGGCCCGGCCCGATGTCCGCGGCCGAACTCGCCCGCGAACTGGACGTGTCGCACGCGCTGGCCAGCGGACATCTGCGCCGCCTGGACGCCGTCGGACTGGTGGAGCTGACCGAGGAACGCCGCATACGGGGCGGATGCGAACGCCGCTACCGCGCCGTGCGCGGCGCACCCCTCTCCGAGCAGCGCGAGGGAGCGCTGATGCTGGCCGGGACGCTGTCCCACACCCTGCGCGAACGGGCCGCGCTGCGCGCCCCGGAGGGCGAGGGCGTGACGACCGACGCGGAACTGTGGGTGGATCCGCAGGTGTGGGCGGACGTACGGGAGCGCCTCGCGGAGCTGACGATGGAGCTGCACCGGGCCGCGCGCCCGCCGCGCACACCGGGGACCGCACGCGTGGGACTGACGGTGATGGCGTTCCCCATGCGCGAGGACGGCGCGGGCGGCGAGAACGACGGTGATGGGAACCAGGACGGCGACGCTAACGAAGACGGCGACGCGAACGAGGGCGACGAGGGCCGGTGACCGCGGGCCGGTGACGGGCATCCGGCGGGATCCCGTCCGCATCTGACGGGCCTTCACCGTCCCCTCGCCGTACCCTCACCTCCACCGCCTCCGGGCCGCCCCGAAGCAGGCTGCACGCGGCTCCAACACCGCTAGGATCACCCTGAGTTGACCTTCGCAGCGCGCAACGTGACCGGGGAGCGGACCAGGGGATGGACGAGACGCCCGCGTGGATGCAGACCGAGGCGCGGACTCCGGTGGACCTCCAGGTCGACCGGCCGCACGGCGCACGCGTCTACGACTTCCTGCTCGGCGGGAAGACCAACTACGCCGCCGACCGCGAACAGGCGGAGAAGGTGCTCGCGTCCGTCCCCGCGGCGGCGGCCAGCGCCAGGGAGAACCGGGCGTTCATCCACCGGGCGGCGCGCCATCTCGTCGCTGAGGCCGGCATCCGCCAGTTCCTCGACATCGGTACGGGCATTCCCACCTCGCCGAATCTGCACGAGGTCGCACAGGACGTCTACCCGTCGGCGCGCGTCGTCTACGCCGACAACGACCCGATCGTCCTCACGCACTCCCGTGCCCTGCACACCACCACGCCCGAGGGCGTCACCGCCTATATAGAGGCCGACGCCACCGACCCGGTGAGCATCCTCGAATCGCCCGCGCTGCGGGAGACGTTGGACCTGACGGAGCCCGTCGCCATCACCCTGTGTCTGCTTCTGCACTGGCTGCCGGAGGGATACGACGCCTACGGCATGGTCCGTACGCTCCTGGACGCCGTGCCCTCGGGCAGCGCGCTGGTGGTCACCCATGTCACCAAGGACTTCGACGAGCGGGCCGGCGGCATCGAGGAGGACTTCGAGGACACCGGCTCGACGGTGCGTACGCGGACGAAGGCGGAAGTCGGGCGCTTCTTCGAGGGGTTGGAGTTCGTCGAGCCGGGGCTGACGGCTCCGCAGCGGTGGCGTCCCGGCCCGGCGGAGGTCGAGGCCGGCGACCGGGACGCCCTGCGCGACCAGGACATCCCGATCTGGGCCGGGGTCGCTCTCAAGCCCGCAGTCTGACCGGGCAGTTCACCGCCGTACGTCCCGACTCCCCGCCACGGCAGGGAGTCGGGCGCCCCCGTGTCCTCCGCCGTCACGAGCTGCCGGAACTCGCCCCCCACGGAGGTCGGTTCCGCGCAGGCGCGGTCCGCCGCCGGTTCGAACCGCCGGGCTTCGACGCGCAGTTCAGCACGGTCGCCCGAAGGGTGCGCGGTGGATGTGCGGTGGCGTCCCGGCCGTGGTGCGGGGTCGTCGTCCGCTCGCCGTCCCACCCCTTGTCTTACCTATCGAAAATCGATAGATTCCCATCGCGAGCCGATGGAAGGATGCGTCATGGGAAAGCTGACAGTGGGTGCGCTGCGCGCCGTGCTCGGAGTGGTGCTCGTCGGCACCGTGCTCGTACAGGCCCTGATGGTCTGGACGTTGATCACCGGGAACGATCCGGAGGACGGGACGCTTCCGCTGACCGCGCTGCGCGTGGTCACGGTCCTGGGCCTCGGGACGGTCCAGGCCGCCGTGGTCTGCGTATGGCGGCTGGTGGCGATGGTGCGACGCGGGACCGTCTTCTCCGACGCCGCCTTCCGGTACGTGGACGGCATCATCGGCGCGATCGTCGCCGCCGCCCTCGTGTGGTTCACGGTCACGGTCCTCAACGCGCCGGGCCAGCGCGAGGATCCGGGCGTCACGGTGATCATGGGCGGGGTGGGCGTGGCCATCCTGGGAGTGGCGCTGATCGTGCTCGTGCTGCGGATGCTGCTCGCGCAGGCCGTCGCACGCGACGCCGAGGCGTCCCAGATGCAGGCCGAGTTGGACGAGGTGATCTGACCCCGTCCGTGCGGACGATGTCCGAGAGCGATGGGCAGGGCGCGCGAATTCACCCGGATATGCCGGGACATGAGGGAAAAACCCCCAGAGCCGAATGCGGGCCGCACATCCCGTAATCGGCTGCTCGTCGCATACGTCCCAGCCGTTTTCTTGCCTCAACGCCTTTCACGAGCTTGTTCTTTCACGTTGACTGATACGGGGCGCGTGACCCGCGCCCGAGCAGCGGTTGCGTACCTGCGGGACGTCATGAACTGGCTTCCGGCGATCCGGCGCCGTCGGTGCGGGAGAGCGTCCGGGCACGCGGCACAGCCGGTGGAATCCGGCCGTTGCTTTCCGCCAGTCCTACGAGCATGTCGTCACCGGAGAGGACGCGATGACCGGTTCCCGCGACGAGAACGAGGCACTGGGCGGATTTCCCGACGAGGAATCCGCCGCGTCCGCGCGCGACGCGGAGGAGAGTGCCGGCTCATCGCGGTCCGACGACGGCGGGGACGGGCCGCCGGAGGGCATCAGCCCCGTCGTCACGACGGTCAACCCCCGTATCGTCCCCGCGGGTTCGCGGGGCTCCACGTCACCGGAGCCGTCTTCCGCGCCGTCCTCCGGGCGCGTCCGCAAGGCCGTGCTCGCCGGGGTCGCCGCGCTGGCGCTGGTGGGGATGTCGACCGGTGCGTACGCGATGTTCGGCGGTGACGGTACGGACCGTACGCCCGGCGCGGGCGGTACCCCGGATCCGGAGTGGCGCGGCGGGCAGCAGAACGACGCACCCGGCACCGCACCGGCGCCCAGCGACACACCGTCCTCCGACAAGGACAAGGACAAGAAGAAGGACAAAAAGAAGGACAAGGACAAAGACAAGGGCAAGGGGAAGCCGAACGGCGGCAGTTCGCCCGGGGACGGCGACGGCGGCAAGGACCGTCCGCCCGAGGACGATGACGACGACGCGCCGTCCGGACCCCAGCACCCGCCCGGCGGCGGTGGCGGCGGCGGGGGCGGCAACGACGGCACGGTGCGGATCTGGAACCACAACTCGGACCAGTGCGTCAACGTCCCCGGCGGCGAGGGCCGCGACGGCAAACCCCTGGAGATCCGCACCTGTTCGGACGCCGACTCGATGCGGTGGACGTTCGCCGACGACGGCACGGTACGCGCGTACGGGCTGTGCATGGACGTGGCCAACGGGTCCACGGAGAACGGCGCCGTGATCCAACTCGCCTACTGCAGCGGCAATCCCGCGCAGCAGTTCCGGCTCAGCGAGGGCAGCGACCTCGTCAACCCGCAGGCGGACAAGTGCGTGGCGGTGCGGGACGGCGACGTCCAGAGCGGCACGCCGCTCCAGTTGTGGGAGTGCTCGGGCGACGACAGCCAGAAGTGGAGCCCCATCTGAGGGCGTGAGCCGCCGAGTTGAGCACGCGGCACCCGCGTACGCCGCACCGCGCCGGTCCTGCCTGCCCGGTGACCGCGCCGCACCGCACCGCACCGCATCGCACCGCTCCGTGGACAGGCGACGCGTCCCCCTCGCCGTCCGGATGCCGCTACGGGCGCCGCTCAGGCCGTCCCGTCTCCCGCGCCCCGTCCCGCGTCCTGCAACTCCCGTGCCGCGTGCGGTGCTTGCGTACCGGACCGGCCCCCGCGCAGCGCCAGCGCGGCCGGGGTGATCAGCGCCGTCAGCACCCCGACGAGCCCGATCGAGACGGTCAGACTGGTGAGCGTGGCGATCCCGCCGATCATCGGCGGCCCGCCCAGGAACCCGGCGTAGGCGACGGTCGTCACGAAGCCGAGTTCCCGTTCGCCCCCGCCGCCGTCCTCGCGCCGCCCCGCGTCGCCGGCCAGCGCCATCGCCGTGGGGAAGCAGAACGCCAGTCCCGCACCGGCCAGCGCCAGCCCCGCGTACGCCACCGGGCCGACCGGCACGGCCGCCGCCGTGATCAGCCCGAGCGCCGCGATAAGTCCGCTGCCCGCCAGCACCCGGTACGGCCCGAAGCGGGTCTCGATGCGTTCGCCGACCAGCCGCGTCAGCGCCATCGTCACGCAGAAGACCGAGTACGCGGCTGCCGCCGCCGCTTCGGCGACGGCCCGCTCCCGTACGAGGAAGAGCGCCGACCACTCCGCGCAGGTGCCCTCGGCCACCGCCGCGCACAGCGCCACCGCCGCGAGCAGCCACAGCCGTCCGCGCAGCACGACCTGGCGGTAGCCGCCGCCGGCCGCGCTGCGCTTCTCCGGCGCGGGCCGCTCGCCGGGCAGCGCGCGCACGGTGAGGAGCAGCGTCACGAGCCCGGCCGCCGAGACGACGCAGAAGTGCTCGGCGGGCAGCAGCGTCAGCGCCGCCGCCGCGGCGGCACCCAGCGAGCCCAGCAGACCGCCCGCGCTGAACCCGGCGTGGAAGAACGGCATCAGCGGCCGGTCCAGTCGCCGTACGACGGCGACGGCAGCGACGTTCATCGCGACGTCGACCGTGCCCATCAGCCCGCCGAGACCGGCCAGCGCCACCCCGAGCGTCAGCGGAGACCCCGTCAGACCCAGCAGCGGCAGCACCAGACAGGCACCGCCGAGCGCCGCCCGGAGGACGGTACGGGCGCCCCACGCCGCACAGGCGCGCGCCGCGAGGGGAGCGGTGACGATCATCGCGATGCTGGGCCCGAGCAGGGCGAGCCCGAGTCCGGCGGGCTCCGCGTGGACCTGCGCGGCGAGCGCGGGGACGCGGGCGGCCCAGGAGCCGTAGAGGGCGCCGTTGACGATGAACACCACGGCCACGGCGGCGCGTTGGGTTACCACGCGTGCCCCTTCTGCTCGTTCTCGTGCTCGTTACGCTGCTGTTCCGCTGCTCGTCCCGCCCGGGACTCCGCCGGAGGTCCGGCCGTCCGGCCGTCGCCGCGGGCGGTCAGGCTATTCCTAACTGTCGTTCTCTGACAGGAAAATGATCGAGTCGCGGTCATCCCGGCCCACTTCAGCGATGGTTGATGACTCGGAGGCTGTGGTTCCGGGTAGGACCCCTCGGTGTCCGTCCCGGTCCCGGGCCCGGCACGGTGCAAGCGACGGCAGGAGTACGCGAGTCAATGACCGTCTTGTGGGGAATATCGTTCGACGCCACCCCGATCTCGGGCGTGGTGGTGGAATTCGTCAAGACAGCCCGCCATTTCCGGGACCGCGGCTACGAAGTCCACCTGGATCTCGGCTACGACGTGAAAGCGGACAAGAACGCGTTCTTCCGGCCCTACCGCGACGAGGCCGTACAGCTCCCGGACTGGATCCGGCTCGACCGCGTCGACGAGCTGAGCGAAGTCCCGGGCTACGACCAGGAGTTCGTCGCCACCGTGCTGCGCGAGTACGTACGCGACGGCGCGGGCGCACATCTGCTGCCCCGGGTGCACGCCGCGGCCGAGGCCGTCGCCGAACGGCTCGTGGCGACCTGGGAGCGGCGCGGCGTCTCCTTCGTGATGGTGGAGAACGGGACGCTCCCGGAGAACATCACCTACACCACGGCGCTCTACTCGGCCATCGAGCGCTACGGACGGCGCCACCGGCTGGGGCCGTTCGTCCTGTGGCGCGACCACGATCTGATGTGGCAGAGCGAACCGGGCACCGGCAAGTACGGCACCTTCCCCTACCCGAGCACGGTCGCACCGGTGAACTCGCCGTACATCCGCTACGTCGCCCTGCACGAGGAGGCCCGCCGGCGGACCCTGGAGTGGGTGCCGGACCTGAAGAACATCACGGTCCTGCCCAACACCTTCGCCCACACCGACACCCACGCCGATACCCGCACCCACGCCGCCGGCGGCGAAGAGCGCGAACGGGCCGGATTCCGGCGGCACTTCGGCATCCCGCAGGACGCGCCGCTCATCGCCCGCTTCACCCGGATCATCCCGCAGAAGCGGATCGACCGGGACATCCATCTGCTGGCCCGCCTCCCCGAACGGGCGGGCGACGTCCACCTGTTCGTCGCGGGCGACACCCAGGAGGCACCGGACGAGCACGCCCGGCTCGTCCGCCTCGCCGAGTCGCTGGGCGTCGCCGGACGCGTCGTCTTCGGCGGCCGGCTCGCCCCGCACGAGTCCGGCGTCCCGGCGGCCGGCGACGAGGGCCACTCGGTGCGCGACCTGCTCGCCGAGGCACAGCTCGCGTCGTTTCTGACCTCCTACGACTACGAGAGCTACGGAAACCCCGTCGGCGAGGCGATCGCCTCCCGCGTCCCGTATCTGACCACCCGCTACCAGCTCTACGACACGGTCTACGGGGACAGGGGATTCCGCGCCCCCGTCATGGAGCTGACGGACGGAGACCTGCCCACGGCTGCCTTCGTGGACAGCGTGGCCGAGCTGATCCTGGACGAAAGGAAGCGCGAGCAGATGGCGGACTTCAACCACCGGCTGGGCAAGCGGCACTTCGGCGAGGACACGGCGGGCGAGGTGCTGGACGAGCTGTTCCTGCCGCCGATGGGAGAGCGCACGCGGATGAGCGTCGTGCTGCCCGTCTACAACGAGGCCGCCAACCTCCCGGCCGTCCTCGCCTCCCTGCACGGACAGTGCGGCCCCGACGGGCCGTTGGACAGGGACCTGTACGAAGTCGTCCTGGTCGACAACAACTCCACCGACGACACCGTGGCCATCGCCCGCCGCTTCGCCGCCGACCACCCCGACCTCGCCCTGCACATCGTCCCCGAACCCGAACAGGGCGTCGCCTGCGCCCGTAAGACCGGCATGGACTTCGCCGCGCAGCGCAGCAGGCGGCGCGCGGGCGCCGACCCGGAGCAGCGCTTCTACCTCGTGTCCGCGGACGCGGACTGCCGCGTCGACGCGCGCTGGCTGTGGGAGCTGCTGAGCGCGATGGACGCGGGCAAGGCCGCCATCGGCGTCTGCGACTACTACTACGAGCCGGAGCACTTCACCGGCAGGCCCCGGCTGTGGGACGCCATCCAGCGCACGCTGCGCTGCCGCGCCGTGACGTTCTCCCTCTTCGGCGGCTTCCCCGACGGCAAGGGCTTCGCCGTCGACCGCGACGCGTACGAGAAGGTCGGCGGCATCGAGATCTTCTACCAACTGCAGAACGGCAGGTTCGTCAACCACCTGTCCGACGACTGGGACTTCGGCATCCTCGTGCGCGGCTCCGGCGAGGACATCACCTACGTGCCCGCTTCCCGTGTCGAGATCAACCCGCGCCGCGTCAACCACGCCATCGACGAGGTGATCACGGGACGCGCCTACGGCTCGGACGGGATCATCGTCATGCGCGACATCCGGATCGACGGGACCGCCGGCGGCGAGAGCGGCGGACCGGACGGCGACAGCGGCGGCGGTCTCGGCGCCGCCGACGGCGGTACGGGGAGCGGGGCGGCGTCCCTCCCCGAGACGGCGTCCCTGCCGGACCTCACCGAGGAAGAGGCCCTCCAGGCCTGGGAGTTCTCCGTGAAGGACTTCACGCCGAAGAACACCATCCTGCCCGTCCTGCTCACACCCTCGCTGCTCGACGACGACGCCGTCGCCGAGTTCTTCGGGCCGTCCCTCACCGAACGGCTCGGCAGGCGCATCGCGGAGATCACGGAGGAGATGCGCGTCGTCGACTTCACGCCCATCCACTCCTACAAGACGCCGTCCTACCGGCTGTACTTCGAGTTCGCCGACGAGATCTTCGCCCGGCTGCGGGCCACCGTCGGCGAGGACATCGGCCACCCGCCGCCGCTGCCGCCGTGTCTTCGCGACGTCCCGCAGGAACGCTTCACCGAGTTCGTCCGCTACTACTGCGAGGACCGCGAATCCGGAGAGGCGCACAACTACTTCGGGAACGGAGGCGTGTTCTGATGGACATCGCGACCCGGCAGAGCCACGAGCCCACCTACGAGGAGTCCCTCGCCTCGCTGCGCCGGACCGACCCCGGCCACCCCGTGCCGTCCGTCGTCGACAAGCTGGCCGCACCGGAGAACCGGCACCTGCTGGAGTACGTCACCGAGGACCCGTTCGGTGCGCACGTCTTCCCCGGCAACATCCCCGGCTACTCCCCGGCGGACTTCCTCGGCGACCTCGACGCACAGCTCGCCTCGACGGCGCCCATCCACCTGTGGTCCTACATCCCCACCTGCGCCTACCGCTGCCGCTTCTGCCAGTACCCCGTCGTCCTGGTCAAGGGATCGCCCGAGGTCGCCGACCGCAAGGCGAACCAGTGGGTCGACTGGAACATCCGCGAGGCGCGGCTGTGGCTGCGCGAGGTGCCGAACCTGGCGTCGGCGCCCGTCGGCGAGTTCAACGTCTTCGGCGGCACCCCCTCGCTGCTGCCGCCGGACGCCATCCGCCGCCTCCTCGACTTCTACCGGGAGCACTTCAACTTCACGCCGGACACGGCGATCCGCTTCGAGGGCGACCCCAGCACCTTCACGCCCGAGAAGCTGGAACTCCTCGCCGAACTGGGCTGCACCAAGCTGAGCAGCGGCGTCCAGTCCTTCGACGACCCCGTGCTGAAGCAGTGCGGCCGGGAGCACACCGCGCAGGAGTGCGTGGACTTCGTACGCAACGCACAGCGCACCGGGTTCGAGTGGATCAGCGTCGACCTGATGTACGGGCTGCTCGACCAGACCCTCGACAGCGTTCGCCGGGACCTGGAGATCGTCCTGGAGAACGAGGTCACCGCCGTGGTGTGCACGAAGCTGCACCTCGCCTCCTACAGCGACACCCGTACGGGGGTCGCCGGGGTGCAGCCCGCGGCGTGGCAACTGCCCGACTACCGCGCCCGGTTGGTCGAGCACGGCCACCGGTGGCCGCCGCTCGGCGAGCAGTACCAGATGCGCGAGGTGCTCACCGAGGGCCTGCTGCAGGGCGGTTACCGCGAGCAGCCCACGATGTACTTCGCCCGCGAGGGCCTCGGCCCGGAGAAGTGGAAGGCCATCATGGTCGACCAGGACAAGCAGGAGGCCGAGGTCGCCATCGGGCTCGGCGGCAGTTCGAGCTGCCGCGCCTCGGAGGCCATCACCGACGTCAACTGGAAGACGTACTCCGAGGCCGTCGAGGCGGGACGCGTACCGCTGGGGTCGGCGACGCGCTTCGACGCACAGGCCCAGGAGGCCCGCGCGGTCAAGATGGCCCTCTCCACGCTTCAGCCGCTCAGCGAGGAGCTGCACCGGCGGCGCTTCCCCGGCGCCTCGCTGTTCGCCGAGCCCTGGGCGAGCAGGTTCGGCTCCCTGGCGGAGCGGGGACTCGCCGTCGTGGACCGGGACGCGCAGGAGATCCGGCTGACGAGGGACGGCAAGGTCCTGGTGGAGGCGGTCATGAACTCCGAGTTCTGACCGGGCGGTCCGCCGCGGGTGTCAGTGCCGTCGGCAAGACTCCAGTGGCGGCACACCCCCAGGAGAGGAACGCGGATGAGCACCATCGACCGGCTGGAGCGGATCGCGACGGCGCTGCCGGAGGCGGAGCGCGTCGACATCGAACAGTGGGGCGACCACCCGACGTTCCGGGTGCGCGGGAAGAACTTCGTCTTCTGCGACGGCGAGGCCCGCCGTGTGACGCTCAAGCTCTCCGCGGAGGAGTCGGCCGCCGTGGTGGCTACCGACCCGGACGCCGAACCGGCCGGCTACGGACTGGGCAGACACGGCTGGATCGCGCTCACCCTGCCCGCGGAACCGGGGCCGGAGCGCTGGGCGCAGCTCACGGAGTGGGTGCGTACGTCCTACACCCTGGTCGCGCCGAAGAAGCTGGCGCGCGCGGTGCAGGAGGAGGACGGCACGCTCTGACCTGACCTGACCTGACCTGACCTGACCTGACCTGTACCGGCCCGGCCGGACGGGGACGGAGACGTGTGCCCGCCCGTACGGATAGCCCCGCGGCCCCTCGGGTACTCGCGCCGCGTACCGACGCACCCGCCGAGGGGAGGCCCTCGCCGATGAAGATCGTCGCAGTGCTGTATCCGGAGGGCGAGACCGACGGGGGAGGCCCGCCGGTCCTCGCGACCGCCGAGAACGTCCTGGGGCTGCGCCCGTTCCTGGAGGAACAGGGCCACGAGATCGTCGGAACGTCCGACACGGGCGCGGAACTCGACGCACAGCTCGCCGACGCCGACGTGCTGATCACGACACCGTTCTGGCCGCTCTACCTCGACGAGGAGCGCATCGAGAAGGCGCCGGAGCTGCGGCTCGTCATCACCGCGGGCATCGGCTCGGACCACATCGACGAGGAGGTCGCCGAACGCCACGGCATCACGGTCGCCGAGGTCACGGGCAGCAACGTCGTCAGCGTCGCCGAGCACAACGTGATGCAGATCCTCGCCCTCGTCCGCAACATGATCCCCGCACACCGGCAGGCGGTCGAAGGCCGCTGGGACGTCGCGGACGCCGCACGCGAGGCGCACGACCTGGAGGAGAAGACCGTCGGCATCGTCGGGCTCGGCGCGATCGGCGCCCGTACGGCGCTGCGGCTCAAGGGCTTCGACGTACGGATGCTCTACCACGCCAACCACCGGCGCGACCCGGCCGAGGAGGCGACGCTGGGCGTGAAGTACGCGCGTCTGGACGACCTCGTCGCCGAATCGGACGTGATCTGCCTGGCGTTGCCGCTGATGGAGGGCAGCAGGGCCCTCTTCGGGCGCGAGCGGCTGGCCGCCATGAAGCCGGGGAGCTGGCTCGTCAACACCGCACGCGGCGCTATCGTCGACACCGACGCGCTGGCCGAGGCGCTGGAGAGCGGTCATCTCGCCGGGTACGCGGGCGACACCTGGTATCCGCAGCCGGCGCCGTCCGACCACCCGTGGCGGACCATGCCGCGGCACGCGATGACGATCCACTACTCGGGCATGACGGTGGAGGCGCAGCAGCGCATCGCCGCGGGCGTGAAGGAGATCCTTCAGGCGTACCTGGCGGGCCGCGCGCTGCCCGAGGACTACGTCCTGGTGGACGCCTCGGCCGCCTGAGCCCGCCTCGGTTCGCCGAGGCGCATCCGCCGCGACCGTGCCCCCCCCCCGGTCAACTGCCGTGCCGCGTACGGGAGTCGGGACCGCGGCCGGGGCGTCCGTACGGATCAGCCCGCGCCCGCGGCCCCCGGCTCCGCACGCCCCTCCGCCAGGGCCGAGATCCGCACCCCGCGGATGCGCAGCCCGTTGCGCCGCAGATACGAACGTCCCCACAGGCGCTGGAAGACGAGGATCACCGCCAGGGTGAAGACCAGCAGCACGTCGTCCAGCAGCGGTACGAGATCGACGGGCAGGGTCGCCGCCATCGTGATCCGCAGCGCGGTGTCGGCGAGGCACGCCACCGCCCAGAACGCGCTGCACACCCACAGCAGCCGCCGAAAGGCCGCGTAGCGCGCCCAGTTGGACTCCCAGGTGCGCTGCCGGTCCTCGTCGAGGACGACCCGGGCCGCCTCGTAGAGGAACGGCCGCCGGGTGAGGAGGCTGGCCGCGATCCACAGCCCGAGCGCCGCCATGCCCCAGCAGTTGCGGATCAGCAGCACGCGCGGACTGCCGCTGAGGAAGGAGACGGCGACGGTCAGCGCCATGGTGGCCAGCACGAACAGATGCACCCCGCTCACCCGCCGCCGTGCCGCGATCTCGCGCACGGCGCCCGCGGCCGGCAGAAGGGCGCCCGCCAGCAGCGCTGTGAACTGGTCGGCGCCCGCCCAGCGCAGACCGTAGAAGACCCCGAGCGGGGCGATCACATGCAGGGTCAGCGTGCGTCCGAGCCGCTTCGCGCCGTGCTGTTCCGTGCCGTGCTCTTCTCTGTCCCGTCGGCCGGCGGCCTCCCGGCTCGAACTCTCCGTCACAGCACGCCCCTTCCCCTCGGTGCGGGGCTCTCGGAGCGCCGCGTCGCGAGACCGACCGAGGTGACCAGTTCGCGGGTGTAGGCGTCGAGGTCCAGCCCGTGCGCTCCTCCCCGCAGCCGCTGTGCCGCGGCCTCGACGGCTCCCCGGATGAGCACCGCCATGGACCGGGGGTCGAAGTCCCGGAAGTCGCCGCTGCGTTGACCCTCCGTCAGCAGCTCCTCCAGGCCCCGTACGCTCGGCTCCTGCGCGCTCTGCGAGGTGTACGGCTCGCCCGCGCCGTCCCGCAGATGCGGGCCGATCTCGGTGAGCGCCGCCATCTCCCGCGGATGGTCGCGCAGATACCGCAGATTGGCCTCCAGATATGCGCGCAGCTTTCCGGACGCGGTCTGCTCGCCCTCCATGCGGCCGACGACGAACCGCGCCGCCTCCGCCATGACCTCCCGCACGATCTCGTGGATCAGCTCGTCCTTGTCGGTGAAGTGGTACGAGATCATCCGCGGGCTGCTGAAGCCCGCCCGCTCCGTGATCCGCGCGAACGACGCCTTGGCGTACCCGAGTTCGGCGATCGTCTCGACCGCGGCCCGCACGATCTGCGCCCTCCGGGCCGTGTTGGTGAAGGTCCGCTCCACGCGTCGTCCCCCTTCCGTTCCTCCCCGTACCGTCCGTCCGCCGAAGAGTTTATCCACGCGAATCAAAATGGCGCTACACGAATAAGAGAGCCCGGTGAGCGCGTGCGCGGAGTGGCGGCAGCGGCCCGCCGCGACCGCGCGACATCTTGACCGTCCCGTGGGCGTGCCCTACGTTCCCCATCCTGCAATCGATTTCATATCGCACGGCCCGCAAGTTCCGGGAACCACCGGCGGATTGGGGACAGCACGTGACGGACGACAGCGGTTGGCCGGCGGTCCGCCGCTACAGCGGGGCCGCCCTGGAGCGGGTCGCGATGCCGGTCGGCGGCATCGGCACGGGCAGCGTCAGCCTGGGCGGCCGCGGCCAGTTGAAGGACTGGGAGCTGTTCAACCGCCCCGCGAAGGGCTTCACCCCGGACTCCTTCTTCTGCGTCCGCGTCGACGACGGCGAGGCCGTGCGGACCCGTGTCCTCGAAGGCGGGCTGCTGGACGGGGAGTTCGCCGGGCACCAGGGCAGCCCGTCCGCGCTGCACGGCCTTCCCCGCTTCCGCACGGCCGAGTTCGCCGCGGCCTATCCCTTCGGCGAGGTGCGGCTGACGGACCCTTCGATGCCCGTCGAGGCGACACTGCGGGTCCACAACCCGCTGATTCCCGGCGACCCGGAGGCGAGCGGACTGCCGACGGCGGTCTACCGCGCCCGGATCCGCAACGTCTCCCGCTCCCCGGTCACCGTCTCCGTCTGCGGCAGTCTGCAGAACGTCGCGGGACGGCGTCCCTCCGGCGACGTGCCCGCGGGCAACACCTTCGAACGCGTCACCGTCGACGGCGCCACGCTCCTGTACGGGCGTACGTCCCCCGCGGTCCCGGACGACGACGAGGCATGGGGCAGCCTCGCGCTCGCCGCCGTCGGCCACACCGTCGGCAGCCACCGGCTGAACTGGGCGCACCGGTCGTGGGGCGACTCCCTGCTGGACTTCTGGGACGACTTCGCGGCGGACGGGGCGCTCCGGGAACCGGAGGAGGGCGCCCGGATCCCCACGGGCTCGCTGGTCGTCGGCGAGGAGATCCCGGCGGGCGGCAGCGCGGAGTTCACCTTCCTGCTCGCCTGGCACTTCCCCAACAGGCGTGGCTGGACGCACCGTTTCCAGGGCCCGCCCGACTTCGGACACAGCGCCGACGTCGTCGGCAACCACTACGCCGGCCGCTTCGCCGACGCCGCCGACGTCGTACGGGCGGTGGTGCCGCGCCTGACGGAGTACGAGCGGCGTACCCGCGCGTACGTGGAGACCGTCACCGCGTCGGATCTGCCGCCCGCGGTGCAGGACGCGGTGCTCTCCAACGTCGCGGTGCTGAAGTCGCCGGCCTGCTTCCGCATCGCGGACGGCACGTTCCTGGCCTGGGAGGGCTGCAACGCCGATCACGGGAGCTGCCACGGGAGTTGCACCCACGTCTGGAACTACCAGTACGCGCTCGAACAGCTCTTTCCGTCCCTGGCCTGGACGATGCGGAAGGTCGAGTTCGTGCACTCCCTGGACGAGCGCGGACTGATGAGCTTCCGCGCCGGGCTGCCGCCGGCCACCGAGGGCACCGGCTGGGGCGTGGCCGCCGCCGACGGCCAGATGGGCGCGATCGTGCGCTGCCACCGCACCTGGCGGCTGACCGGACGTGACGACCTGCTCGCCGAGTACTGGCCGGGTGTGCGCCGGGCGATGGAGTTCGCGTGGATACCGCTGGGCTGGGACGCCGACCGCGACGGCGTGATGGAGGGCTGCCAGCACAGCACCACGGACGTGGAGTACTACGGGCCCTCCGGCACCAACCAGTCCTGGTATCTGGCCGCGTTGGCGGCCTGCGCGCAGATGGCGGACGCGGTCGGCGACGCCGGCTTCGCGGCCGTCTGCCGGGAGACGCTCTCCCGGGGCGCGTCCTGGACCGACGCGGAGCTGTTCAACGGCGAGTTCTACGAGCACCGGGTCATGCCGGCCGGCTCGGCGGACCGTATCGCCGACGGGCTGCGCATCCGGTACGACGGGGACAACCCCGATGTGGGCTCGGACGACCTGGTGCACCCGGATCTGCAGATCGGCTCGGGGTGTGTGACCGACCAACTGGCCGGGCACGCCATGGCACTTCTGGGCGGTCTCGCCGACGGACTGGACCGGGGCCACGCGCGCGAGGCGCTGCTGAGCGTCGTCCGCTACAACCACCGGGAGGAGTTCCACTCCCACGTCAACCATCTGCGCAGCTTCGCCCTCGGCTCCGAGCACGGACTGCTCAACTGCACCTATCCGCACGGGAATCGGCCCGCGCGCCCCTTCCCGTACTGCAGCGAGGTGTGGACGGGCCTGGAGTACACCGCGGCGGTGGCGCTGGCGCTCTACGGCGAACGGGAGCTCGCCGAGCACACGGTCGCCGACGTACGGGAGCGCTACGACGGGCGCCGGCGCAACCCGTTCGACGAGGTCGAGTGCGGGAGCCACTACGTGCGTTCCATGGCCTCGTTCGGTCTCGCGCACGCCTGGGCGGGGACCGTCGTCGACGTGGCCGCCCGGGAGATCCTCGTGGACCCGCTGCCGGGACGGTGGCCGGTGATCGTCGGCGGCGTGCTGGGAACCGTCGAAGTGACGGACACCGCGGGGGAGTTGAGCGCCCGGTTCGAGGGCGAGGACGAGGGCGCGCCGTTCACGGTACGGGTACGGCCCGCGCCCGGTCTCGTGCAGATGTATTGACGCAGACATGACCGGCTGTTTCCATGTCACCACCTCGATCTGAAATCGATTTCTTTTCTTCCGTCTCGCGCTCTCGAGCGCAACGAGCCGTTCAGCGCAGGAGCTTGGGAGGAGTCACGGTGGAGACAGCGGGAACAGCCGGAACTGCCGTAAGGGGCGGGCACACGGCCACACGCCGCCAGGTGCTGCGCGCGATGGGAGCGGCCGCGGCCGTCCCGGCCGCCACGGCGCTGACCGGTTGCGGCGGGAGCCCGTCGTCCGGATCGACGCTGAATCTGGTGTACCTGGGCGACGCCACCCAGCAGAAGACGTTCGACAAGCTCTTCGGCGCCTTCGCCCGGGCACACCCAAAGATCAAGATCAGTGCGCGCGGCATCGCCTCGAAGAACTGGGCGGAGTTCGCCAACACCGTCTCCACCCAGATCGCCGGCGGCAAGGTCCCCGACATCATCTCCGTGGCCACCGAGGGGCAGCGGCTGTTCGCCTCCAAGGGGCTGCTGGAGCCCCTCGACTCCTACATCGAGAAGGACCGCGAGACCGTCGACGCCTACTTCGACGACGCCGACCCCCGGCTGCGGAAGTGGACCTCCGAGTACAGCTCCCCGGACGACAAGACCTACTTCATCCCCGGCGGCTACAACACCGTGGCCCTGTACTGCAATACGGAGGTCTTCGACAAGGCGGGCGTGGACCTGCCCTCGGACGGCTGGACCTGGGACGACTTCAAACAGGCCGGGCTGCGCATCAAGAAGAAGACCGGGGCGTTCCTGCTGCCGGCCGGCTACAGCTTCCCGTTCGTCGACATCATGCCGTGGCTGCTGAGCAACGGCGCGAGCACCCTCGACGCCGACTGGAAGAAGTCCACGATCGCCTCGCCCGCCGCCGTGGAGGCGGCCGAGTTCGTCAAGGGCCTGGTGGACGCGGGGCTTTCGCCCAAGCCCGGCGGGACCTTCGACGTGCCGACCCAGATGGACAAGGGCAACCTCGCCACCTTCGGCGGCGGACGCTGGCCCACCCTCGACGTACGGCGCCTGCGCATGGTCGACAAGGTCCGCATCGTCCCCTGGCCGACCGGGAGCGGCAGGGGCTCGCCCGTCGGCTGGGACGGCTGGCCGATCCTCAAGGCGTCGCAGAACAAGGACGCCGCCTGGACGTTCCTGAAGTGGCTGATGTCGAAGGACGCCTCGGTCTTCTTCGCCGAGATCGGCGGGACCAACATCCCGGCCCGCAACTCGGTCGCCACGGGCCCCGAGTTCCGTAAGAACGCGCCCAAGGGCACGGAGGTCCTCGCCGAGGCGGTGACGTACGGGACGCCCATACCCTGCCCGCGGCAGAGCGCGGAGGCCGACGTCGCCGTCACCCGCGCCTGGCAGGAGGCGATCACCGGCACCAAGTCCCCGCGGGAGGCGCTGCGTTCGGCCGACCGGAAGCTGAGCGGTCTGGTATGACCACCGCACCCGTGCTCACGGTGCCCGGCCCGCCGGCCGCCGGTCCCGGCCGTGCGGCACCGGCGGCGAAGCGGGCCGACCGGCGCAGCCGCTGGGCGGCCTGTGCGTTCCTCAGCCCGGCGCTGCTGCTCTTCGTCGTCTTCATCGCGGGACCGTTCGTCGTCGCCGTCGTACTGAGCTTCTTCAGTTGGGACATGCTCACGCCGCCGCGCTTCAACGGCGTCGGCAACTTCACGACGATGTTCACCGATCCGCTGCTGTACAAGGCGCTGGCGAACACCTTCGTCTTCGCCCTGGCGTCCGTGGTGACCCATCTCGCCGGGGGACTGCTGCTGGCGCTCGCCGTCAACAGGCTGATGAACAGGGTGCTTTCGTACTTCGTACGGGCGGCGCTCTTCTTCCCCTTCGTCATCTCGTGGGCCGCGGTCGCGCTGCTGTGGAAGTACGTGCTGGACCCGACGTTCGGGATGGTCGCCTACTATCTCGACGCCGCCGGGATCGCTCCGCCGGACTGGTTCAACGATCCGTCCTGGGCGCTTCCCGCGATCATCGGCATCGACTTCTGGCACACGATCGGGTTCACCTTCGTCATCATGCTCGCGGGACTCCAGACCGTGCCGCGGGAACTGGTGGAGGCGGCACGCAGCGACGGCGCGAACTCCCGGCAGGTGCTGTGGCACGTGACGCTGCCGATGATGTCCCCGACGGTCTTCTTCGCCGCGGTGGTCACCTTCATCGGGGCGTTCCAGATCTTCGATCCGGTGCAGATCATCACGCCCAACGGCGGACCGGACGACTCCACGCTCACCGTCGTGATGTACCTGTACCAGAAGGGATTTCAGTCCTTCCAGGCCGGATACGCCTCGGCGGTCTCGCTTCTGGTCTTCGTGGTCATGATGGCCGTCACGCTATTGCAGTTCCGGGGGGCCAGGCGATGGGTGCACGGGCGGTGAGGGCGGTACGCGGGCCCGTACGCGTACGGCAGATACGTCAGGTACTGCTGGCCCTGGTGCTGCTCGCGGTCGGCCTCGTCATGATCGCACCGCTGGTGTGGCTGGTGGCCGAGAGCCTGACCGAGGAGAAGTCGGCCTTCTCGCTGCCGCCGAGCTGGACGCCCTCGCCCTTCACCGTCGACAACTTCCGTGCCGTGCCCGGCCTGATCCCCTTCGGCCGCATGGCGCTCAACAGCCTGCTGGTCGCGGTCGTCTCCACCGGCGGCTCCCTGCTGGTCAGCGTGATGGCGGCGTACGCGTTCTCCCGGCTCAGCTTCCGCGGGCGCGAGACGCTCTTCCTGATCGTCGTCAGCGCCCTGATGGTGCCGGTGCAGATGACCGTGATCCCGGTCTTCGTCCTCATGCGCACCCTCGGCCTGGTCGACCATCTCGCCGCGCTCTGGCTGCCCGCCCTGATCAACGTCTTCGCGATCTTCTTCCTCCGCCAGTACTTCAACACCATTCCGCGGGAGCTGGACGAGGCGGCCCGCATCGACGGCGCCGGGCATCTGTGGATCCTCTTCCGGATGCTCGTGCCGCTGTCGGCACCCGCGCTCGCGGCGATGACGATCCTGACCTTCGAGCTGTCCTGGAACAGCTACTTCGCTCCGCTGATCTTCCTCAGCACCCCGGAGCACATGACGCTGCCCGTCGGACTGGTGACGCTCCAGAACGGCCAAGGGGGCTCGTCGGTGGTCGTGTTCGCGGCGATCACCGCCGTCGTCGTCCCCGTGCTGGCGGTCTTCCTCGTCTTCCAGCGCAACTTCGTCGCGAGCATCGCCTCCGCCGGACTCCGGGGCTGAGGAGATGTCCCGGCCGCACGCCCACGGGACCGTCGAGGACGACGTCCTGGCGCGTACGCTCCGCGGGCTGTGGCCGAGCCTGCCCGCGCTGCTCGCCGCCGCCGCGGCACTGTGCCTCGCCGGCGCCGTCACGGTGCTGGTCCTGCCCGGCGTCACGCCGCTCTCCGTCCTGCTGGGCGCCGTCCTGGCCGGCGCCCCGGCCGCCGCGCTCGTGGCCACGGTCGACGAGATCGCCGCCACCGGCCGGGCGGGCGTACGGAGTTGGTGGGGCCGTCTGCGTGCGCTGTGGGCGTTCGGCATCCGGCACACGCTCCTCGCCGCGGCACTGCTGGCGCTCTTCCTCGTGGCGCTCACGGTCTGGCGGCAGCGGCCGGAGCCATGGCTGCTGCCCTCACTCGGACTGAGCGGCGGCTGCGCCGTGCTCGCCCTCTCGGCGCTTCCCGCCGTGCTCGCGCTGGGGGCGGCCCGCGAAGGGCGGTCCGGCAGACTGCTGTGGCTCTGCGCCCTGCATCTGCTGGCCCGCCGTCCGCTGCGCTTTCTCGCCGGTCCGTCGCTCGCGCTGCTCGGGGTGTGGGCGGCGACGGTCTGGTCCGCCTCGCTGCTGCTGCTCGTCCCGGCGCCCGTGGCCGTCGTGATGGTGACGGCGGTCCGGACGACGACGGGGGAGACGGTGACGGGGGAGACGGCGGCGGAGGCGGCGGCACGGCCCGGCGCTGAACTGCCGCCCCAGCGCCGGAAGTCCGGAGAGTCCCCTTCGTCCGCGGAATAGTTGCGGGCCCGCCGGGCCTGCGGGAGTATGCACCGCCGGGAGGGTGGGGAGCGGCTTTCCACTCGCGTACCGGGGGACCGGGGAAAGGGAGCTGATGAGCAATCCATTCGACGACGAGAACGGCTCGTTTTATGTACTCGTCAACGATGAGCGGCAGAATTCCCTGTGGCCCGACTTCGCCGAGGTGCCCGAGGGCTGGACGATCGCCTTCGGCCCGGAGGGCCGTCAGGCGTGCCTGGATTACGTCGAGGAGAACTGGACGGACATGCGGCCCGCCCATCTCGTGAACGACGCGGGCTGAGCCGCCCGGCGTCCGCCGCCGCCGCGACCGCTGACCTGCTTCGCTCCGGGATTCAACCACCGGCCGTCACACGGCGGTCGGACTCCTTCCCGTGGCGTCGCGGCGGAACGGCGCGCCCTCCGGGCGGAATGCAAGATTCCGGGTGACGTGACCGTCTGAATTCGGGCAGAGCGTCCGCACTCGGTGTTCTCCGCGCAAAAGTCACCCAGAACGATTCACTTCCGCCTCGGCGCCTGTACCGGGCGGATCGACGAATACGTGAACCGGCCATCTTGTGCCGGGAATTGGGCCGACCATTGGCGGCGGAGCGTGCCGCCAATTCCTCTCTTCACCACGCCAGGTCGGCCCTGTAGCATCCGGCCCGACCACAGAAATACGGGGGAGGACGCGTGACGCCTCACACCGCGGCCGGGAGCGCCTTTCCGGTGGCCGTGCGGAGTGCCGCCTGGCATGTGCCCGAGACGGCCGTCGCGGTGCCGGAGCTGACCGAGCTGGCATCGCTGAGCGAGAGCGAACGCCGTACGTGCCTCGCGCTGGGCATCGAGTCCGTACGGGCGGACGACGCGCTGAATGCGGCGGCCCTGGGCGAACTCGCCGCCCGCGACGCCCTCGCACACGCCGGGCTCGCCGCGCGCGACCTGGGCGCGCTGATCGTCGTGGAGCCGCGCGCCCCCGAGACGCTGCTCAGCTCCGAGGCCACCCGGCTCCAGCATCTGCTGGGCGCCGAGCGGGCCGTCACGTTCACCGTGGGCGGCCTGGGCTGCGTCTCGGTGACGCCTGCGCTGCTCGCCGCCCGCGGACTGCTGTGCGCCGACCCGGAGTTGGGCGACGTCCTCGTCGTCCACGGCAGCAAGCCGGCCGCCGCGGGGCGCTACCGCCACCCCGTGACCGTCAACGGCGACGGCGGCCAGGCGCTGCTGCTCTCCCGCGACGCCACGGCGGGCACCGCCGGCACCGGCCCCGGTCCCGGCCCCCACCGATCCGCCCCCGTACGGCTGCTGGACATCGCCCAGGAGACCAACGGCGAGCACTGGGACCTCTTCCACGTCGCCTACCGCGACCGGCCCACCTCCGAGTGGCGCGAGGAGTGCCGCGACGTCTCCACGTACTCCTTCCGTCTCGCGATGGAGGGACGCGGACGGCTCTCGGGTCTGCTCGACGGGCTGCTGGAGCGCAACGGGCTGAAGCCCGGGGACGTACGCGGATACGTCAGCCAGAACCTCTCGGCGGCCGGATTCACCTTCACCGAGGAGTCCCTCGGCATCCGGATCCTGCCGGTCTGCCGGGACAACCTGCGGCGCTACGGGCACCTCGGCCCCAACGACGTGTTCCTCAACCTCTGGACGGCGATCGAGCGCGGGGAGCTGGCCGAGGGAGACCACGCCGTGCTGATCAACGTGAGCCCGGTGGCGGCCTGGAGTGTGCTGCTGGCCGAGATCGGACCCCAGGAGGAGCGGGCACAGTGAACGACACCACGCGTGAGATCACCGAGTTCCTCTCCGCCGCCCTGCGCTGCGAAGTCGGCCCGGACGACGACTACTTCGCGCTCGGTCTCGCGGACTCCCTCTTCGCCCTGGAGCTGGTCACCTTCGTCGAGGGCCGCTTCTCCCTGACCGTCGAGGTCGAGGACCTGGACCTGGAGAGCTTCCGCACGGCGAACCGCATCACCGCCTTCGTGCGGCGCAAGACCGGTGCGCCCGAGTTCACCGAGACCCCGTGAGCGGGAGCCTGAGCGGCGGCGGCAGCGGGAGCGGAGGCGCGGCCGGTACCCGGACCGCGGGCGCCCCGGCCGCGGAAGCGGAGCGGTTCGCCGCCGCGGTGCTCCCGAGCGCCGCCGACTGGGACCTGGCGGGAGAGCTGCCCGCCTCCGTACGCAAGGAG
>NZ_LJGW01000324.1 GCF_001751255.1 Streptomyces nanshensis
GGGCCCGGTGGGCGCGGTCTCCCTCGGGCGCCGCGCCCCGGCGGGGCCGCGGCCGGCGGCGGGGCCCCCGATGCGGTGAACGGGCTCGTCAAGGCCGCGTCAAGATCGCCCATCGGGGCGTCAGGAGGCCGTCAGGGCCGGCTGTCCGGGGCCGCACGGGGAGTCTCATGACGAGGTGAGCCCGCGTCCGCGGGCCCGTCCGTCCGGTCTTCCTGGGGAGCATGCGATGGCCGATGTGGCTTTCGTCGTCACCGTTCTCGCGGTGTTCGCGCTGGTGGTTCTCGTCGCCAGGGCGGTGGCGAAGCTGTGAGCGCCGAGAACGCCGCCGGGCTGGGCGTGGCCGTCCTGCTGCTGGTCTATCTCGTCCTCGCGCTGATCTTCCCGGAGAGGTTCTGAGGACCGATGAGCACCGCACTCGCCGACGTCCTCCAACTCTCCGTGCTTCTCGCCGCGCTGGCCCTGGTCCACCGTCCCTTCGGCGACTACATGGCCCGCGTCTACACCTCGACGCGGCCGCTGCGCGCCGAGCGGTGGATCTACCGTGCGATCGGCGCGGACCCCGGCGTCCAGCAGCGCTGGCCCGCGTATCTGCGGGGCCTCCTGGTCTTCTCCGCCGTCTGCGTCCTGTTCCTCTACGCGCTCCAGCGGCTCCAGAACCGGCTGCCGCTCTCGCTCGGCTTCCCGCCGGTCTCCCCGGACCAGTCCTTCAACACCGCCGCGTCCTTCGTCTCCAACACCGACTGGCAGTCCTACGCGGGCGAGAGCACCATGGGGCACCTCGTGCAGACGGGCGGCCTGGCGGTGCAGAACTTCCTCTCCGCCGCGGTGGGCATGGCGGTGGCCGTCGCGCTCGTACGGGGCTTCGCCCGCTCCGGCACGGGCGAGATCGGCAACTTCTGGGCGGACATGGTGCGCGGCGTCGTCCGCGTCCTGCTGCCGGTCGCGACGCTCGCGGCCGTCGTCCTGGTCGCCGCGGGCGCGGTGCAGAACGTCGCCTCCCCGCAGGAGATCACCACGGTGACCGGTGCCACGCAGCACCTTCCCGGGGGAGCGGTGGCCTCCCAGGAGGCGATCAAGGAGCTGGGCACCAACGGCGGAGGCTTCTTCAACGCCAACTCGGCCCACCCGTACGAGAATCCGAACGCCCTGACCAATCTCTTCGAGGTCTTCCTGATCCTCGTCATCCCCTTCTCCCTGCCGCGCACCTTCGGGACGCTCGTCGGCAGCGCACGGCAGGGGTACGCGATCGTCGCCGCGATGGGCCTGATCTGGCTGGGCGCGGTGGTCGCGGTCACGGTGCTGGAGACGGCGCACCCCGGCGCCGCGGCGCAGGCCGCGGGCGGAGCGATGGAGGGCAAGGAGGCCCGCCTCGGGGAGGGTTCGTCCTCGCTGTTCGGCGTCTCCGCCACGATGACGTCGACGGGCGCCGCCGACTCCGCGTACTCGTCGTTCTCCGCGCTCGGCGGCGGGGTGCTGCTGCTGGGCATGATGCTCGGCGAAGTGGCGCCCGGCGGCGTGGGATCGGGGCTCTACGGCATGCTGATCATCGCGGTCGTCGCCGTCTTCGTCGCGGGGCTGATGGTCGGCCGTACGCCGGAGTACCTGGGCAAGAAGATCCGCCCCCGCGAGATGAAGCTCGCGGCCTGCTACATCCTGGTCACTCCCGCCCTGGTGCTGGGCTTCACCGGAGCCGCCATGGCGCTGCCCACGCCGCGGCGCTCGATGCTCGGCTCCGGGCCGCACGGCTTCTCCGAGGTGCTGTACGCCTACACCTCCGGGTCGAACAACAACGGCAGCGCCTTCGCCGGACTGAGCGCCGACACCCCGTGGTTCAACACCACGATCGGGCTGGCGATGCTGCTGGGACGGTTCCTGCCGATGGTCTTCGTGCTCGCCCTGGCGGGGTCGCTCGCCGGGCAGCGCCCCGTGCCCGAGAGCGCCGGGACGTTCCGTACGAACAAGCCGCTCTTCTCCGGGCTGCTCGTGGGCGCCGTGACGATCGTCGCCGGGCTGACCTTCTTCCCCGCCCTGGCGCTCGGGCCGCTCGCGGAGGGTCTGTCGTGACCATACGCACCTCCCGCACCGCCACCCCGTCCTCAGCACACTCCGGGAACGAAGCGGAGGGTTCCGCCCCCATGTCGAGCGTCAACGCTCCCGCCCCCACGGGCCGGCAACAGAGCACTCCCGCGGGGCTGTTCGAGCCCCGGCGGCTGCTCGTGTCGCTGCCCGCCGCCCTGCGCAAGCTCGATCCGCGGCTGATGGTCCGCTCGCCGGTGATGTTCGTCGTCGAGGTCGGCTCCGTCCTGACGACCGTGCTCGCTCTCGTGGACCCCGGCTGGTTCGCCTGGTCCATCGCGGTGTGGCTGTGGCTGACCGTCGTCTTCGCCAACCTGGCGGAGGCCGTCGCCGAGGGACGCGGCAAGGCGCAGGCCGACACGCTGCGCCGTGCGCGGACGGACACGGTCGCGCGGCGCGTCCCCGCTGCGGACTCCGGCGCCGAAGAGCCCGTCCCCGGCAGCGAGTTGCGGATCGGCGACCTGGTCGTCTGCGAGGCGGGCGACACGGTCCCGGGCGACGGCGACGTCGTCGAGGGCGTCGCCAGCGTCGACGAGTCGGCCATCACCGGGGAGTCCGCGCCGGTGATCCGCGAGTCCGGCGGCGACCGCTCCGCCGTCACCGGCGGCACGAGGGTGCTCTCCGACCGGATCGTGGTGCGGATCACCGCCAAGCCCGGCGAGACCTTCCTCGACCGCATGATCGGACTCGTCGAGGGCGCCGCCCGGCAGAAGACGCCCAACGAGATCGCCCTGAACATCCTGCTCGCCTCGCTGACGATCGTCTTCCTGCTGGCCACCGTCACGCTCCAGCCCTTCGCGCAGTACGCGGGCGCCGAGCAGTCGATGACCGTACTGACCGCGCTGCTGGTCTGTCTGATCCCCACGACGATCGGCGCGCTGCTCTCGGCGATCGGCATCGCCGGCATGGACCGGCTCGTCCAGCGCAACGTGCTGGCCATGTCCGGACGGGCGGTGGAGGCGGCCGGCGACGTCACGACGCTGCTGCTGGACAAGACCGGCACCATCACCCTGGGCAACCGGGAGGCCGCCCGGTTCGTGCCGCTCGGCGGTACCGACGCCACCGAACTCGCCGACGCCGCACAGCTCTCCTCGCTCGCCGACGAGACCCCCGAGGGCCGCTCGGTCGTCGTGCTGGCCAAGCAGCAGCACGGGCTACGGGCCCGCGACGAGGGCGAGTTGGGCAACGCCGAGTTCGTCCCGTTCACCGCGCAGACCCGGATGAGCGGCGTCGACGTGACGCAGGACGGCCGCGTCCACCGCGTACGCAAGGGAGCCGCCGAGTCCGTGACCGCGTGGGTCGCCGAGCGCGGCGGCACCGTACCGGACGACGCCCGGCGCACCGTGGAGGAGATCGCCGCCTCGGGCGGAACCCCGCTCCTCGTGGCGTCCGAGAACGGCGGCGCCGCCCGCGTCCTGGGCGTCGTCCACCTCAAGGACGTGGTCAAGCACGGCATGCGCGAACGCTTCGCCGAACTGCGCAGCATGGGCATCCGCACCGTGATGATCACCGGCGACAACCCGCTGACCGCACGCGCCATCGCCGACGAGGCGGGCGTCGACGACTTCCTCGCCGAGGCCACCCCCGAGGGCAAGATGGCCCTCATCCGGCAGGAGCAGGGCGAGGGCAAGCTCGTCGCGATGACCGGCGACGGCACCAACGACGCCCCGGCCCTCGCCCAGGCCGATGTGGGCGTGGCCATGAACACCGGCACCTCGGCCGCCAAGGAGGCCGGGAACATGGTCGACCTCGACTCCAATCCCACGAAGCTCATCGAAATCGTCGAGATCGGCAAGCAGTTGCTCATCACCCGCGGTGCGCTGACGACGTTCTCGCTCGCCAACGACGTCGCGAAGTACTTCGCGATCATCCCCGCGATGTTCGTCACCGCCTACCCCGGTCTGGAGGCCCTCGACGTCATGCGTCTCTCCAGCCCCCAGTCCGCGATCCTCTCCGCCGTCGTCTTCAACGCGCTGGTGATCGTGGCGCTGGTGCCGCTCGCCCTGCGGGGCGTGCGCTACCGGCCGATGAGCGCCGACGGCATGCTCCGCCGCAACCTCGGGATATACGGACTCGGCGGTCTCGTCGCCCCGTTCATCGGCATCAAGCTCATCGACCTGCTCGTCTCCCTCGTCCCCGGGACCGGATCATGAACACCGCCGTACGCAACACCGCACGCCTCGCCGCGGCCGTCCTGCGGGCGCTGCTCGTCCTCACCCTCGTCACCGGCGTGCTCTATCCGCTGCTCGTCACGGGGATCGCCCAGGCCGCCTTCCCTCACAAGGCCGACGGCTCCGTCGTACGCAGCGACGGCCAGGCCGTGGGCTCGACGCTCATCGGGCAGACCTGGAACACGCGGGACGGCGGGCCGGACCGCCGGTGGTTCCAGCCGCGGCCGTCGGCGAGCGCGTACGACCCGCTGGCCTCCGGTGCCTCCAACCTCGCCGCGACCAGCCCGAAGCTCACGAGGCAGATCGAGGCGCGGAAGAAGCGGATCGCCGCCTTCAACCACGTCCCGCGCTCCGCCGTACCGCCCGACGCGGTCACCGCCAGCGCCTCGGGCCTCGACCCCGACATCTCGCCCGCCTACGCGCGGATCCAGACCGACCGGGTCGCCCGCGCACGCGGCCTCGACCCGGCCGACGTCCGCGCACTGGTCCGCCGGCACACCCAGGGACGCGAGGCCGGCTTCCTGGGGGAGCCCGTCGTCGACGTCCTCGAACTCAACCTCGCCCTGCGCGACCTGCACCGCTGACGCGCCCCGTACGACGCCCGTACGACGATCCGGAAGACAATGGAGCCATGGCCCGCGGCACACTGCGCATCTACCTGGGAGCCGCCCCCGGAGTCGGCAAGACCTACGACATGCTCTCCGAGGCGCACCGCCGTCTGGAGCGCGGCACCGACGTGGTCGTGGGCTTCGTCGAGTGCCACGGACGCCCCCGCACCGAGGTGCTGCTGCACGGTCTGGAGATCCTGCCGCGGCGCGACGTCACCCACCGCGGCGCGCACTTCACGGAGATGGACCTCGACGCCGTGCTCGCCCGCGGCCCCGCCGTCGCCCTCGTCGACGAGATGGCGCACACCAACGTCCCCGGCTCCCGCAACGCCAAGCGGTGGCAGGACATCGAGGAGCTGCTCGACGCCGGCATCACCGTGATCTCCACCGTCAACATCCAGCATCTGGAGTCGCTGGCAGACGTCGTGGAGTCCATCACCGGCGTACGGCAGCAGGAGACCGTCCCCGACGACGTGGTGCGCCGCGCCGACCAGATCGAACTCGTCGACATGTCGCCGCAGGCGCTGCGCAGACGTCTCGCGCACGGCAACGTCTACGGCGCCGACAAGATCGACGCCGCCCTCTCCAACTACTTCCGGCCCGGCAATCTCACGGCCCTGCGCGAACTCGCCCTGCTGTGGACCGCCGACCGTGCCGACGAATACCTCCAGCAGTACCGCGCCGAGAAGGGCATCTCCCAGCCCTGGCCCGCCCGCGAACGCATCCTCGTCGGCCTCACCGGCGGCCCCGAGGGACGCACCCTGATCCGCCGGGCGGCCCGCGTCGCCGCCAAGGGCTCCGGCAGCGAGATCCTCGCCGTCTACGTCTCCCGCAGCGACGGCCTCACCTCCGCCTCGCCGGAGGAACTCGCCGTCCAGCGCACCCTGGTGGAAGACCTCGGCGGCACCTTCCACACCGTCCTCGGCGACGACGTCCCCGAGGCGCTCCTCGAATTCGCCCGCGGCGTCAACGCCACACAGATCGTGCTGGGCACCAGCCGCCGCAAGTCCTGGCAGTACGCCTTCGGACCCGGCGTCGGAGCCACCGTCGCCCGGGAGTCCGGGCCCGACATCGACGTGCACATCGTCACTCACGAGCACGCGGCCAAGGGGCGGGGACTGCCGAGCGCCCGGGGAGCACGTCTCGGGCGCGCCCGTACCGTCGCCGGCTGGCTGGCCGGCACCGCCGGGCCCGCCCTGCTCTCGCTGCTGCTCACCGCGGCGGGCCCCGGACTGGGCTTCGCCAACGAGATGCTGCTCTTCCTCACCCTGACGGTGACCGCGGCCCTGCTGGGCGGCATCCTGCCCGCGTTCGTCTCCGCCGTCGTCGGCTCCCTGCTGCTGAACTTCCTCTTCGCCGCCCCCACCCACACCTGGACGGTCTCCGACCCGCAGAACGCCCTGGCCATCGTGATCTTCGTCGTGGTCGGGATCGCCGTCGCGTCCGTCGTCGACCTCGCCGCACGGCGTACGCACCAGGCCGCCCGGCTGCGCTCCGAGGCCGACATCCTCAGCCACCTCGCGGGCAGCGTGCTGCGCTCGCCGACGAAGGAGGGCGAGGAGAGCGAACTGACCGTGCTGCTGGAGAGCGTGCGGGAGACCTTCGGCATGGAGTCCGCCGCGCTGCTGGAGCGCACCGGCGACCGCGGCCGGTGGAGCCGCCAGGGCAGCGTCGGGCCGGACCCCGCCCGCAGCCCCGACGACGCCGACGTGGACGTACCCGCCGGGGAGACCACGACCCTCGCGCTGCGCGGCAGGGTGCTGCCCGCCGAGGACCGCCGCGTCCTCGGCGCCTTCGCCGCCCAGGCCGCCGTCGTCCTGGAGCGCGGGCGGCTGATCGGCGAGGCCGAACGGGCCCGCCGCCTGGAGGAGACCGACCGCATCCGCACCGCCCTGCTGGCCGCCGTCTCCCACGATCTGCGGACGCCGCTCGCCGCCGTCAAGGCGTCCGTGACCTCGCTGCGTTCGGACGACGTCGCATGGTCGGACGCGGACGAGGCCGGACTGCTCGCCGCCATCGAGGAGGGCGCCGACCGGCTGGACCATCTCATCGGCAATCTGCTCGACATGAGCAGACTCCAGACCGGAGCCGTCACCCCGCTTCTGCGCGAGACCGACCTCGACGAAGTCGTCCCGCTCGCCCTCAAAGGCGTGCCCGAGAACGCCGTACGGCTCGACATCCCCGAGACCCTGCCCATGGTCACCGCCGACCGGGGACTGCTGGAGCGCGTCGTCGCCAACGTCGTCGAGAACGCCGTCAAGTACAGCCCCGAGGACGCACAAGTGCTGCTCGCCGCCAGCGCGTTCGGCGACCGCGTCGAACTGCGCACCATCGACCGGGGCCCCGGCGTACCCGACGCCGGCAAGGAACGCATCTTCGAGCCCTTCCAGCGCCACGGCGACGCCCCGCGCGGCGACGGCGTCGGACTCGGCCTCGCCGTCGCCCGCGGCTTCGCCGAGGCCATGGGCAGCACCCTCACCGCCGAGGACACCCCCAGCGGCGGTCTCACCATGGTGCTGACGCTGCCGACCGCCCCCGGCAGAGCGCCCGTTCAGCCCGACCTCCCCGCGGAGGCCACCTCATGACCGGTTCCCGGGCGGCCGCCGCGCAGCAGGAGCCCGCGGGCCGCATGCCGCGTGTGCTCGTCGTCGACGACGAACCGCAGCTCGTCAGAGCGCTGACGATCAATCTGCGGGCCCGCAAGTACCGGGTGGACGGCGCCCACGACGGCGCCACCGCCCTCCAACTCGCCGCCGCCCGCCGCCCCGACGTGATCGTCCTCGACCTCGGACTGCCCGACATGGACGGCATCGAGGTCATCGAGGGGCTGCGCGGCTGGACCCGCGTCCCGATCATCGTGCTCTCCGCGCGGCACACCTCGGACGAGAAGGTCGACGCCCTCGACGCCGGTGCCGACGACTACGTCACCAAGCCCTTCGGCATGGACGAGTTCCTCGCCCGGCTGCGCGCCGCCGTACGCCGCGCCGCACCGGCCGACGCGGAGGAACTCGTCGTACGCACCGACACGTTCACCGTCGACCTGGCGGCCAAGAAGGTCGGACGGGACGGCGCCGACGTCCGCCTCACCCCGACCGAGTGGCACGTGCTCGAAGTCCTGGTACGCAACGCGGGACGGCTTGTCACCCAGGTGCAGTTGCTGCACGAGGTGTGGGGACCGGCGTACGGGACGGAGACCAACTATCTGCGCGTCTACATGGCCCAGCTCCGCCGCAAGCTCGAACGGGACCCCGCCTATCCGCGGCATCTGATCACCGAGCCGGGCATGGGTTACCGCTTCGAGCGGTGAGCGGTGAGCGGTGAGCGGTGAGCGGGAGCCGGGCGGGGGCAGCGGCAGCGGCACCGGCACGCGGGTGCACCGCCGCGCTGCACAAGGTTGCAACAGGCCCGCAACACTGCGCTGTTGACCGACCGCGCCGGGTGCGCGGAGCATCGGACGGAGGGACGCGCCGCGATCCGGCGGAGCCGTCCGCGCAGGCGAGGGGAGTCGCGATGCAGCGCCGCGAGCAGACGGACGCGTCCGCCGCCGACCTCCCGGCCGTCCCGGTCGTCCCGGTCCGCGGGGTGCTTCTGACCGTGCGGCTCCACGTCGATCTGCGGCGTGTGTGCAGCGCCGTCTGTCGCGGCTGACCGGCACCGCTGCCTTTCAGCACGCCGTACCCGAGCACGTCGCCCACAGCGCGCCGCGTCCGCGCCTGCCCCGCCCTCGCGTTCATCTCCCGTCCCTCCGGGATCCCTTCGCGTACCCACGGCTCACGGCCATGACCCAGGGAGACCACCGATGTCCGTCCCCGCCGCCGCGAACACGCCCGCCCCGTGACCCCGGCATCCGCGTCAGCATCCTCCTCGCCGCTGCATCTCGCCGTCGCCCTGGAGGGCACCGGCTGGCATCCCGCGTCCTGGCGTGCCGAACAGGCCCGTCCCCGTGAGCTGTTCACGGCCCGGTACTGGGCGGACCTGGTCGCCGAGGCCGAGCGCGGGCTGCTCGACTTCGTGACCTTCGAGGACGGGCTCGGCCCGCAGTCCTCCGACCCGTACGCCCCGGACGGCCGCACCGACCAGGTCCGCGGGCGGCTGGACGCCGTCCTCGTCGCCGCCCGCGTCGCCCCGCTCACCCGGCACATCGGCCTGGTGCCGACCGCGGTGGTCACCCACACCGAGCCGTTCCACCTCTCCAAGGCGATCGCCACCCTCGACTACGCCGCCACCGGCCGTGCGGGCCTGCGGGTGCGCATCAGCGCCCGCCCCGACGAGGCCGCGCACTTCGGCCGCCGTACGGTGCCCGAACTCGGCTCCGTCGTACGCGGCTCGCGCGGCGACCCGGCCCAACAGGCGGCCGTGGACGAGCTGTTCGAGGAGGCCGCCGACTACGTCGAGGTCGTCCGCCGACTCTGGGACAGTTGGGAGGACGACGCGGAGATCCGCGACGCCGCCACCGGCCGCTTCATCGACCGGCACAAGCTGCACTACATCGACTTCCAGGGGCGGCACTTCAGCGTGAAGGGCCCCTCCATCACCCCGCGTCCGCCGCAGGGACAGCCCGTCGTCACGGCCCTCGCCCACGGCGACGCCGGCTACCGGCTACAGGCCCGCCAGACCGACGTCGCCTACGTCACCCCGCAGGACGCGGCCGAGGCGCGGGACGTCGTCGCACGGATCCGCGGCGAACAGGAGGCCGCCGGACGCGCTGCCGAACCGCTGCACGTCTTCGGCGACTTGACCGTCTTCCTGGACGAGGAACCGGGGGCCGCGACGGACCGGCGCGCACGGCTCGACGCCCTCGACGGATCCCCGTACCGCGGCGACGCCCGCGTCTTCGCCGGCAGCGCCGTCCAACTCGCCGATCTGCTCCAGGAGTTGCGGTCGGCGGGGCTGAGCGGATTCCGGCTGCGTCCGGCGGTGCTCGGCCACGACCTTCCGGCGATCACCCGGAGCCTCGTCCCCGAACTCCAGCGCCGGGGCGTCTTCCGCCGTGCGTACGAGGCGGACACCCTGCGCGGACTGCTGGGCCTGGCCCGCCCGCTCAGCCGTTACGCCGCACAGCGCGGCGGGCGGCGCGGCGAGCAGCACACGTCCGGCGCGTCATCGGCCGCCGGGGCCGGAGCAGGGGCCGGAGCCGGTGCCGGAGCGAGCGGAAGGGACGCCACGGCATGAGCAAGCCGCTGAAGCAGGTACACCTGGCGGCCCACTTCCCCGGTGTCAACAACACCACCGTGTGGAGCGACCCGGAGGCCGGCAGCCATATCGAGTTCGAGTCCTTCGCGCACTTCGCACGCACCGCCGAACGCGCCAAGTTCGACTTCCTCTTCCTCGCCGAAGGGCTGAGACTGCGCGAACACGGCGGCGCCATCTACGACTTGGACGTCGTCGGCCGCCCCGACACCTTCACCGTCCTCGCCGCGCTCGCCGCCGTCACCGACCGCCTCGGCCTGACCGGCACCATCAACTCCACCTTCAACGAGCCCTACGAGGTGGCCCGCCAGTTTGCCAGCCTCGACCATCTCTCCGGCGGACGCTCCGCCTGGAACGTCGTCACCTCCTGGGACGCCTTCACCGGCGAGAACTTCCGCCGCGGCGGCTTCCTTCCGCAGGAGGAGCGCTACTCGCGCGCCGAGGAGTTCCTGTCCACCGCGAACGAACTCTTCGACTCCTGGCGGGGCGACGAGATCGTCGCCGACCAGGCCGCCGGCGTCTTCCTGCGCGACGCGAAGGCCGGGTCCTTCGTCCACACCGGACAACACTTCGACATCCACGGCCAGTTCAACGTCCCCCGCCCGCCGCAGGGCCGCCCGGTCATCTTCCAGGCCGGCGACTCCGAGGAGGGACGCGAGTTCGCCGCGTCCGACGCGGACGCCATCTTCAGCCGGTACGCCTCGCTGGAGGAGGGCCGTGCCTTCACCGCGGACGTCAAGCGGCGGCTGCCCAAGTACGGCCGTGAACCAGGGGAGTTGCTCATCCTGCCCGCCGCGACCTTCGTCCTGGGCGACACCGACGAGGAGGCGCGGGAACTGGCCCGGGAGGTGCGCCGCCAGCAGGTCAGCGGCGCGACCGCCATCCGGCATCTGGAGTTCGTATGGAACCGGGACCTGTCCGCGTACGACCCGGACGGGCCGCTCCCCGACATCGACCCGCTGCTCGGAGAGCACCGCGTCGCCCGAGGCCGGGCCCAGGTGCGGATGTACCGGGATCCGCTGGCCACGGCCCGTGAGTGGCGCGAACGCGCCGCCGCCAACGGCTGGTCCATCCGCGACCTCGTCATCGAGACCGGCAACCGGCAGAGCTTCGTGGGCTCACCGGCCACCGTCGCGCGGACCATGGAGGAGTTCGTACAGGCCGACGCCGCCGACGGGTTCATCCTCGTCCCGCACATCACCCCCGGCGGTCTCGACGCCTTCGCCGACAAGGTCGTACCGCTGCTCCAGGAACGGGGCGTCCACCGCACCGAGTACGAGGGCCCGACCCTGCGCGACCACCTCGGCCTCGCCCATCCGGACGGGGCCCGCGTGGGCGGTACGGGGAGGCGTACGGCCTCGTGAACGCCCCCTGGCCGCCCGCCCGTTGGGACCCCTCGCCGCTCACGCCGCCTCTCGTCGTCGTCCTTGCCGCCCTTGCTGCCCTCGTCGTCTCCGATGTCCTCGCCGATCTCTGAGGAGCCCGTCCGTGTCCATTCCCCTCGGGGTGCTCGATCTCGTACCGATACCGTCCGGGTCGACGGCGGCCGACGCGCTGCACAACTCCGTCGAACTGGCCCGCCAGGCCGAGCACTTGGGCTACTCCCGCCACTGGTTCGCCGAGCACCACCTCAACCCCGGCGTCGCCGGGACGTCTCCCGCGGTCGTGCTGGCCCTCACCGCCGCCGCGACGTCCACCATCCGGCTGGGTTCGGGCGCCGTACAGCTCGGGCACCGTACGGCGCTGTCCACGGTGGAGGAGTTCGGCCTGGTGGACGCGGTGTATCCGGGGCGTCTCGACCTCGGGCTGGGCCGCTCGGGCGGGTCTCCGCGGACGGGAAAGGGCACGGGCGCGGAGTCCGCCGCGTCGCCGCCCGGCCGGCACCGGACCCCGAACGGACTGCTCATCCCCGAGCGCTTCTCCTTCGAGAACCTGCTCGGCTCGCCCCGGATCGCCTTGCAGCGCACGCTCCTTCAGCTTCCGGGCGCCCAGTCGCAGGAGTACGGCGAGCAAGTCGCCGACATCCTGGCCCTGTTGGAGGGCACCTACCGCTCACCGGACGGCGTCGAGGCGCACGTCGTACCGGGTGAGGGCGCCGAGGTGGAGGTGTGGATCCTGGGCAGCAGCGGCGGACGCAGCGCCGAGGTCGCGGGCGCACGCGGTCTGCGCTTCGCCGCCAACTACCACGTCAGCCCGGCCACGGTGCTGGAGGCGGTGGAGGGCTACCGTGCCCACTTCCGGCCCTCCCGGTTCCTCGACGAGCCGTACGTCAGCGTCTCGGCGGACGTCGTCGTCGCCGACGACGACGCGGCAGCGCGCGAACTGGCCGCCGGATACGGCCCGTGGGTGCGCAGCATCCGCACCGCGGAGGGCGCCATCGAGTACCCGACGCCGCGGCAGGCACGCGCTTATGAGTGGACCGACGCGGACCGCGCGCTCGTCCGGGACCGCGTCGACACCCAGTTCGTGGGCTCGCCCGCGCGGGTCGCCGACCAACTGGAACAGCTCCAAGAGGCCACACACGCCGACGAGTTGCTCGTCACGACCATCACCCACGACCACGCGGACCGGGTCCGCTCGTACGCGCTGCTCGCGGAGGAGTGGCACCGCCGGGGGCTTCTGCCGAAGCCGGAGTGAGGGGCGAGGGCATGCGGCGGGCCGGAGCCGGGTGCCCGGTGCTCCCGTGGCGGTGGCCCAACCGATCCCCGTACAAGGGCAGTTGCGGGCGGGCGGGCGGGCGTACGTC
>NZ_LJGW01000320.1:0-1240 GCF_001751255.1 Streptomyces nanshensis
CGGGTGGGCACGCTGGCGCTGGCGGTGACGACGGCGGCCGGGGCGCTGCTGCGTACGTACCGCGGGGCGCGGCGAGCGCACCGGGCCGGGAGCGCGGCGAGCGCGGGGAGAGGGGGCCCGGGTGAGGGCTGAGGGAACGGGCGGCGGGCTGCTCGTCGCGGGGACGACCTCCGACGCGGGCAAGAGCGTGGTCACCGCCGGGATCTGCCGCTGGCTGGCGCGCAAGGGTCTGAAGGTCGCGCCGTTCAAGGCGCAGAACATGTCGCTGAACTCGTATGTGACGCTGGACGGCGCCGAGATCGGCCGGGCCCAGGCCATGCAGGCCGCCGCCGCGCGCACCGAGCCGACGGCGCTGATGAACCCGGTGCTGCTCAAGCCCGGCGGCGAGAGCCGCAGCCAAGTGGTGCTGCTGGGGCGGCCGGTGGGCGAGATGAGCGCGAGCGGCTACCACTCCGGGCGGCAGGAACGGTTGCTCGGCACGGTCGCCGACTGCCTCGCCGAGCTGCGCCGTACGCACGACGCGGTGATCTGCGAGGGCGCGGGCAGCCCGGCGGAGATCAATCTGCGGCGCACCGACATCGTCAACATGGGCCTGGCCCGGGCGGCACGGCTGCCGGTCGTCGTGGTGGGCGACATCGACCGCGGGGGCGTCTTCGCCTCGTTCTTCGGTACGACGGCGCTGCTGGCGGAGCGCGACCAGGAGCTGCTGGCGGGCTATCTCGTCAACAAGTTCCGCGGCGACGTGTCGCTGCTGGAACCGGGCCTGGAGATGCTCCACGGGCTGACGGGCCGCCCGGTGCTGGGCGTGCTGCCCTTCCGTGACGGTCTGGGCATCGACGAGGAGGACGGGCTGCGGCTGTCGCTGCGCGCCGCCGTGCGCGAGTCGGTGACGGCGCCCCCGCACGGAACGGACGTGCTGCGTACGGCGGTTGTGCCGGTGCCGCTGATGTCGAACTTCACCGACGTCGACGCGCTGGCCGCCGAGCCCGGCGTCGCCGTCCGCTTCACCGACCGCCCCGAGGAGCTGGCCGACGCCGATCTGGTGGTGCTGCCCGGCACCCGCGGCACGGTGCGGGCGCTGCGCTGGCTGCGCGAACGGGGCCTGGCGGAGGCGGTGCGGCGCCGCGCGGCGGAGGGCCGTCCGGTGCTGGGCATCTGCGGCGGCTTCCAGATGCTCGGCGAACGGATCGAGGACGAGGTCGAGTCGGGCGCCGGCACGGTCGAGGGGCTGGGGCTGCTG
>NZ_LJGW01000320.1:1248-3177 GCF_001751255.1 Streptomyces nanshensis
CTGCTGCCCGTACGGGTGCGCTTCGCGCACGAGAAGACCCTGGCCCGACCCTCGGGGCGCGCGCTCGGCGAGGACGTCGAGGGGTACGAGATCCACCACGGTGTGGCCGAAGTGCTGGGCGGGGAACCGGTGTTCAGGGCGGCGGGCGGCGCAGGCGACGAGAGCGCCGCCGCCCGGTCGGAACGCGCCGCCCGTGTACCCGCCGCCGCGGACTCCGGTGCGCCCCTGGACGGCTGCCGTGTCGGCGCCGTGTGGGGCACCCACTGGCACGGCTCGCTGGAGAGCGACGGCTTCCGGCGCGCGTTTCTGCGCCGCGTCGCCGCGGACGCCGGACGCGGTGGATTCGTCCCCGCGCCGGACACCGTCTTCGCGGCGCTGCGCGAGGAGCAACTCGACCGCCTGGGCGACCTGATCGAGGAGCACGCCGACACGGACGCCCTGCTGCGGCTCATCGAGTCGGGGCCGCCGCAGGGTCTGCCGTTCATCGCCCCGGGCGCCCCGAGCGTGCCGGGCCTGCCGCAGCCACGGCCCGAGGGAGCGCCCTCATGACCGCCGCCACTCACGCCGCCACGGTGCGCACCGTCGCCGCCGTCCGCCGCGCCGTACACGCCAACTCCGGCCGCACGCACGGCCGTTCGTACCCACGTCCGTCCCAGGGAGGGAAGAGGGCATGAGCACCCCGTACCCGTTCACGGCACTCGTCGGCATGCGGGACATGCAGCTCGGGCTGCTGCTGAACTCCGTGAACCCCGCCGTCGGCGGCGTCCTCATCCGCGGTGAGAAGGGCACCGCGAAGAGCACGGCCGTCAGGGCGCTCTCGGCGCTGCTGCCGCGGCTGGAGGTCGTACCCGGATGCCGCTTCTCCTGCGACCCGGCGGCGCCCGACCCCGCCTGTCCGGACGGGCCGCACGAGGGCGCGGCGGGGAAGACCCGCGCGGCCCATCTCGTCGAGCTGCCCGTGGGCGCGTCCGAGGACCGCCTCGTGGGGGCGCTCGACATCGAACGGGCCCTGTCCGAGGGCGTGAAGGCCTTCGAGCCGGGTCTGCTGGCGGACGCGCACCGGGGCGTGCTCTACGTCGACGAGGTCAACCTCCTCCACGACCACCTGGTCGACCTGCTGTTGGACGCGGCGGCCATGGGTTCCTCGTACGTGGAGCGGGAGGGGGTGTCCGTGCGGCACGCCGCGCGGTTCCTGCTCGTCGGCACGATGAATCCCGAAGAGGGCGAGCTGCGGCCGCAGTTGCTGGACCGCTTCGGCCTGACGGTGGAGGTGACGGCCTCCCGCGACACCGACGAACGCGTCGAGGTGGTGCGCCGCCGTCTCGCCTACGACGCCGATCCGGCGGCTTTCGCGGCGCGTTGGGCGGACGAGGAGGACGCGCTGCGCGAACGGATCGCGGCGGCACGGGAGTTGCTGCCGTCGGTACGCCTCGGGGACGCGGCGCTGCGGCAGATCGCGGCGACGTGCGCGGCGTTCGAGGTGGACGGCATGCGCGCGGACCTGGTGATGGCGCGTACGGCCACGGCGCTGGCGGCGTGGGCGGACCGCACGGAGGTGACGGCGGACGACGTACGGCAGGCGGCCCTGCTCGCGCTTCCGCACCGGCGGCGGCGCAATCCGTTCGACGCCCCGGGCCTGGACGAGGACAAGCTCGACGAGACGCTGCGGGAGCACGCGGCCGACGACGAGGAGAACGGGACGGACGGCGACGGGGACGGGGACGACGACCCGGATCCGGGCGGCGGGACGGACGGCCCGGACGGTCCCGACGATCCCGGCGGCGGGCGGCCCCCGCAGGACGGGACGCCCCCGCAGGAGCAGCCGCAGGACGGGCCGCACGAGGAGAGCCGCGAGACGGACGCCGCGGAGGACGACGGCCCGCGCGACCAGAGCGACGCCGACAGCGGGGCCCGGGGTGACGCCGCGGA
>NZ_LJGW01000320.1:3331-5620 GCF_001751255.1 Streptomyces nanshensis
GCCGCCCCCGCCGGCGAGCCCTTCCGCGCCCGCACCCTCTATGTGCCGGGCCTCGGCGAGGGCGCGTCCGGGAACCGCTCCCGCGCCCGTACCGCGCACGGCCGGACCACGGGCGCCCGTACACCGCGAGGCGCGCTGGGCCGGCTGCACATACCGGCCACGGTGCAGGCCGCGGCGCCGCACCAGCACGCACGGGGACGCCAGGGACGCGGACTGGTGCTGCGCCGTGACGATCTGCGCGAGGTCGTACGCGAGGGCCGGGAGGGCAATCTCGTCCTCTTCGTCGTGGACGCCTCCGGCTCGATGGCCGCCCGGAAGCGGATGAGCGCCGTCAAGGGCGCCGTTCTCTCGCTGCTGCTGGACGCCTATCAGCGGCGCGACAAGGTCGGCATGGTCACCTTCCGCCGCTCCGAGGCGGAGGTCGCGCTGCCGCCGACGTCGTCCGTCGAGGCTGCGGCGGCGCGACTCGATTCACTGCCCACCGGGGGGCGTACGCCCCTGGCGGCCGGGCTGTTGAAAGCGCGCGAGGTGCTGCGGGTGGAGCGCATGCGCGACCCGTCGCGCCGCCCGCTGCTCGTCACGGTCACGGACGGACGGGCCACCGGCGGCGGCGAGCCCGTCGAGCGCGCACGGCGTGCGGCGCGGCTGCTGGCGGCGGACGGCACGGCGTCGGTGGTGCTCGACTGCGAGGCCGGACCGGTACGGCTCGGGCTCGCGGGCGCTCTCGCCGCCGAACTGGGCGGCAGCGCCGTCACGTTGGAGGAGCTGCGTGCGGACGCGGTCACCGACCTCGTACGGCACGCCACGGGCACCGGTGCGCCGGGCGCGCAGCCGGGACAGGTGCCCGGACCGCGAACCGCCACCCCCCGGCCGCAGAATCGGGACCACCGGCAGAACCCGCAGAACAAGCAGAACCGGAGGGCCGCCTAGTGCCGAAGGGACAGCCCAGCTCCGTACCGGACGACGGGCTCACCACACGTCAGCGCCGCAATCGCCCCCTGCTCGCGGTGCACACCGGCCCCGGCAAGGGCAAGTCGACGGCCGCCTTCGGGCTCGCGCTGCGGGCCTGGAACCAGCGGTGGCCGATCGGGGTGTTCCAGTTCGTGAAGTCGGCCAAGTGGAAGGTCGGCGAGGAGCGTGCGCTGCGGGTGCTGGGCGCGAGCGGCGAGGGCGGCACCGTCGCCTGGCACAAGATGGGCGAGGGCTGGTCCTGGATCCAGCGGGACGGCGAGATGAGCAACGAGGAGAAGGCCCGGGAGGGCTGGGAGCAGGTCAAGCGGGACCTCGCCGCCGAGACCTACCGGCTGTACGTGCTCGACGAGTTCGCGTATCCGCTGCACTGGGGCTGGATCCCCGTGGACGAGGTGCTCTCGGTGCTGGAGGAGCGCCCGGGCAACCAGCATGTCGTCGTCACGGGACGCAACGCTCCCCCCGAACTCGTCGCCGCCGCCGACCTGGTGACCGAGATGACCAAGGTGAAGCACCCCATGGACACGGGCCAGAAGGGCCAGCGGGGCATCGAGTGGTGAGGGCGTCGGCGGAGCCGGGGACATGAGCGCAGCCGTAGGCAGCGGCGGCGCGGCGGACGCGCGCTGTGTGAACCCGCCGCGTCTCGTCGTCGCCGCGCCCTCCTCCGGCAGCGGCAAGACGACGGTGGCGACGGGGCTGATGGCGGCCTTCACCGAGGCCGGGCTGACCGTCTCGCCGCACAAGGCCGGCCCGGACTACATCGACCCCGGCTACCACTCCCTGGCCACGGGCCGCCCGGGGCGCAACCTCGACGCGTATCTGTGCGGCACCGAGCGGATCGCGCCGCTCTTCGCCCACGCCGCCGCCGGGTCCCAACTGGCCGTCGTCGAGGGCGTGATGGGCCTGTTCGACGGCGCCGCGGGCGCGGGCGAGCTGGCCTCGACCGCACAGGTGGCGAAGCTGCTGAAGGCGCCTGTCGTGCTGGTCGTGGACGCCTCGTCGCAGTCGCGTTCCGCCGCCGCGCTCGTCCACGGCTTCGCCTCGTGGGACCCGGAGGTACGGGTCGCGGGCGTCGTGCTCAACAAGGTCGCCTCCGACCGGCACGAGGCGCTGCTGCGGGAGGCCCTGGAGGGCTGCGGCGTACCGGTGCTGGGCGTGCTGCGGCGTACGGCCGGCGCCGAGACGCCCTCGCGGCACCTCGGGCTGGTTCCCGTCGCCGAACGGCACCGCGACGCGCTGGAGTCGGTGTCCGCGCTGGCCGCCCGTGTCCGCGAGGGCTGCGACATGGACGCGCTGCTCGCGCTGGCGCGCAGCGCCCCG
>NZ_LJGW01000321.1 GCF_001751255.1 Streptomyces nanshensis
CGACGAGCGCCGCGACGACGGGCGAGACGAACGGCGGCAGCGGCAGCGCGCGGACGAGAGCGGCCACGCCGACGGCGATCGCGCCGACGCTCACGGCGTCCGCCGTCGCCGCGTCGAGCGAGGCGAGGAACCCGGCGGCGACGACGGTCAGGGCCGTCGCCGTGAACGCGGCGGTCAGAGCGTAGAGGCGTTCGTCGGCGCCGGAGCGGTTGCGCAGATGGAGCGTCACGGTCAGCACGCACCACGCGCCGAGGGTGCCGATGATCACGGTGGGCGCGTGGCTCTCGTCCGCGAGCAGCAGCGAGACGTCGGTGACGACGCCCGCGAGGAAGGCGAGGGCGATGCCCTGCCGCGCCGGCCACATGCCGTTCAGCCGGAACCAGCCCGCCGCCGTCACCGCCTGGAGCACCGCGACGGCGAGGGCGAGCGCGGCGGAGCCGAGCTGTGCGGTGCCCGCGACGAGCAGGGCGAGGACGGTGGTGAGCCCCGCGGGCAGCAGACCGGGCGCGATGAGCGGCGAGCCCTTGGTGCGGGGGGCCGGTGTACCGCTGGCGGACGAGGCCGAAGAAGCCGAGGAGGCCGAGGAGTTGGCGCCGGAGTCGGCGGTGGCCGCGCCGGACGGAGCGGACGCGGAGGACGCGGAGGACGGGGCGGCCAGGGGCGGCAGCGGCTGCGAACGCGCCACCGACTGTGACTGTGGCTGCGGCTGTGGGCCGTGCCCGGAGGAGGAGCGCTCGTTCATGCGGAGCCTCCCGCGAACGGCGGGAGCACCTCGACCGTGCCGCCGTCGCTCAGCCGCACCGCGTCGTGTGCGCGCCTGCCGACGGGCTCGCCGTCCACGAGGAAGGAGCAGCGCAGCAGCACCCGTGCGAACTCCGGGTGTTCGGTGCGGCGTTCGCGGGCGCGCTCCAGCGCGTCGGCGAGCGTCCCCGCCTCGTAGTGCTCCTCGGCCGTACCGGCCGCGGCCTTCGCCGCCGCCCAGTAGCGGATCGTGCCACTCGCCATCGTGGGTCCTGCCCTCTCAGCCTGTCCGGGTTGCGCGACCCATCATGCCGGGCCGTGAGCGGGCCCGGACCACCGAGCGGCCACCCAACTCCCGATCCGGTGCAGCAGTTCGGCCCCGGCGGCGTTCTCCGCGTGCCCGAAGCCCTCGACGAGCCACAGCTCGGTGCTGTGCGGCTCGGCCGCCGCGGCGAGGGAGTGCGGATGGTCGACGGGGAAGTACGGGTCCCGGTCGCCGTGGACGACGAGCAGCGGCGTCGGCGCCAGCAGCGGTGCCGCGGCGACGGGCGAGAGCGGCACCGGGTCCCAGTCGCGCGGATGGACGCGGGTGCGCAGCCCGTACCGCGAGACGAGCCGTCCGACGGGACGCTGGATCACCCAGTGCAGCCGCCGCATGGGCGCGGTGCCGCGGTAGTACCAGCGGGCGGGCGCGCTGACGGCGACCACGGCGTCGGATACGGCGTCGGATACGGCGTCGGATACGGCCTCCGGCGCCGCGTCCCGTACGGCGTCCTCCGGTACGGCGTCCGTCACCGGATCCGGCGATGCGCTCGACGGTGCGCCCGTGCGCCCCTCGTGCGCCCCGGCCCGGTACAGCGCCCCGTGCCGTACGACGACCGAGCCGCCCATCGAGAAGCCGACCGTCGCCACCCGTCCGTGTCCGAGGGAGCGTGCCCACGCCACCGCCGCGGCGAGGTCGAGGACTTCGCGGTCGCCGACCGTCGAGTGCCCGCCCGAACTCCCGTGCCCGCGGAAGGAGAAGCTCACCACGCCTCCGTACTGCGCGAACACCCGTGCCGCCCGCCGCACCGCGGGCCTGTCCACGGACCCGGTGAAGCCGTGCGCCAGCACGATCGCGCACGGTGCGGCCCCGCCCTCGTACGAACCCGCGCCCTCGTACGGGTCGTAAGCGGCCTCGATCCGCACCCCGTCCGAGGCCCGCAGCACCGCCCGCCGCGGGACGCCGCGCGAGGCGCCGACGCCGCCCGCGGTGCGCGCTCCGCTCCCGAAGCGAGCGAACTCACACTCCGCATCGTCACCCATGTCGGCTATTCTGCTGGGAGTGAAGGATCCGGGCAGCGTGGCCCCCGGGTCCTTTTGTGCTTTCTGGGGCGCAGTGTGCTGTCCGGAGCGCGCATCCGTACGAAGCAGTTACGAAGCAGTGCCGAGCCGTACCGAAGTCCCGAGACGGGACCTAGGAAGGATCTGACGTGAGTTCGCTACTCCTGCTGACGAACGCCCTCCAGCCGTCCACCGAAGTGCTCCCCGCGCTCGGGCTGCTGCTGCACAACGTGCGTGTGGCACCCGCCGAGGGGCCGACCCTCGTGAACACCCCGGGTGCCGACGCCGTCCTCGTCGACGGCCGCCGTGACCTGCCGCAGGTGCGCTCCCTGTGCCGGCTGCTCAACCAGACCGGCACCGGCGCCCCGCTGATCCTCATCGTCACCGAGGGCGGCCTCGCCGCCGTCACCGCCGACTGGGGCGTGGACGACGTGGTGCTGGAGAGCGCCGGTCCCGCCGAGGTCGAGGCCCGGCTGCGGCTGGCGACCGGCCGGGCGCAGGGCACCGCGGACGACGAGCCGACCGAGATCCGCAACGGCGATCTCGTCGTCGACGAGGCCACCTACAGCGCGAAGCTCAAGGGCCGGGTGCTGGACCTGACCTTCAAGGAGTTCGAGCTGCTGAAGTATCTGGCCCAGCACCCCGGCCGGGTCTTCACCCGCGCTCAGCTCCTCCAAGAGGTCTGGGGCTACGACTACTTCGGCGGCACCCGCACCGTGGACGTGCACGTACGGCGGCTGCGCGCGAAGCTCGGCCCCGAGCACGAGTCGCTGATCGGCACCGTCCGCAACGTCGGCTACCGCTTCGTCTCCCCGGAGAAGGAGGCGAAGTCGGCCGAGGAGCGGCGAGCGGAGGCCGACGCCCGTGCCGTCACCGACGCGGCCACCCGTCTCGTACGGGAGGCCGCCGGCGAGGGCGCGAACGGGACGGCGCCGGGCGGCGAGACCACGGACTGAAGCGGCGGGGAACGGCGGGGAACCCGAGCCGCCGGTGGCCCGCCGCCGACAGTCGAGAACCCTCGGTAACCTTCGGGGAGCCTCCGGCGGAGGGCGCGGCGAGCCGCTGTCCGTACGGTCGTACGGCGCCGCACGGCCGGGCCCGCCCGCTGCCGGAAGCCGGAAGCCCCCGGGCCCTCAAACGGCGGATGCATCCCGCGTAGACTGCCCGGGTGGCCAGGGTGACGCGGGACGATGTGGCAAGGCTTGCGGGTACGTCGACCGCGGTCGTCAGCTATGTGATCAACAACGGGCCGAGACCCGTCGCTCCGGCCACGCGTGAGCGCGTGCTCGCGGCGATCAAGGAGCTGGGCTACCGGCCGGACCGGGTCGCGCAGGCGATGGCCTCACGCCGTACGGACCTCATAGGTCTGATCGTCCCCGACGCCCGGCAGCCCTTCTTCGCGGAGCTGGCGCACGCGGTCGAGCAGGCCGCCGCCGAGCGCGGAAAGATGGTCCTCGTCGGCAACTCCGACTACCTCGACGAGCGCGAGGTGCACTATCTGCGGGCCTTCCTCGGGATGCGCGTCTCCGGACTGATCCTCATCAGCCAGGGGCCCAGCGAGCACGCCGCGGTGGAGATCGACGCCTGGGACGCCCGGGTCGTGCTGCTGCACCGCCGCCCCGAGGCCATCGACGACGTGGCGGTCGTCCTCGACGACGTCGGCGGCGCGCAGCTCGCCACCCGCCATCTGCTGGAGCACGGCCACGAGGCCGTCGCCTGTCTCGGCGGCATCGACTCCACACCCGAGTCCGGCGACCCGGTGACCGACCACGTGGAGGGCTGGTCCCGCGCGATGGAGGAGGCCGGGCGCTCCGTGGAGGGCAACCTCTTCCAGGCCCCGTACAACCGCTACGACACCTACCGGCTCGCGCTCGAACTGCTCGCCTCCCCCGACCGTCCCACCGCCGTCTTCTGCGCCACCGACGACCAGGCGTTCGGTGTGCTGCGCGCCGCGCGGGAGTTGGGCCTGGACGTACCGCAGGACCTGGCCGTCGCCGGCTTCGACGACGTGAAGGAGGCGGCGCTGACCGACCCGCCGCTGACGACCGTCGGCTCGGACCGCGAGGGCATGGCGAAGGCCGCGGTCGACCTGGTCCTGGACGACGGGCTGCGGGTCGCCGGGTCGCAGCGGCAGCGCGTACGGCAGTTCCCGTCGGGGCTGGTCGTACGGCGCTCGTGCGGGTGCGGTCACCCGCCGCGGCGCTGACCGGCGTCCCGGCACCCGGGACACCCGGGGCCTTTCCGCTCCTCCCGCTCGTCCTGCTCGTCCCGCCCGAAGACTCTTCGGTACTTCACAGCCATGTCTCAGGTCGCTCTTATGGAAGCGGTTCACCGTAGGGGTATGAGCGAACACAAGGCGTCCTCCGCCGGGTTCGGCCCGGCATCCGCGTCATCGGTCCCGGCCGCACCGGCCTGCCCTCCCGAGCCGTCCGCGTCCAGCGCGTCCACCGCGTCCACGGTGTCCACCACCTCGTACGGGGACCCCTACTCCGGTTCGGCGTCCGGTCATGGCGGAGGCGGCGCCGGCGTCACGTACGCGGGCGGGCCGTCGCCGCACCGGGGCGGACGCCGCCGCGGCGTGCGCCTGCCGGTGGCCGGTCTGTCGGCGCTGGTGCTGAGTGCCGCCCTGCTGGGCGGCGGGACGGCTGTCGGCGTGGGGGAGCTTCTCGACTCGGGCGCCGGCAGCAGCGTCGCCGGCACGGTCGCCGGCGGACGGCAGACCTCCGCGGACAGCGCGGGCACCGTCGCGGACGTCGCGCGGGCGGTCAGCCCGAGCGTCGTGGAGATCAAGACCTCGTCCGGGACGGGGGAGTCCACCGGGTCCGGAGTGGTGATCTCCGAGGACGGCGAGATCCTCACCAACAACCACGTCGTCTCCGGCACGGACAGCGTGAGCATCACCTTCAGCGACGGCAAGACGGCGACGGCGAAGGTCGTCGGCAGGGCCGCCGGCATCGACATGGCGCTGCTCGAGACGCAGAACGTCCAGGGCCTGACCCCCGCGAAGCTCGGCGACTCCGACACCGTCGGCGTCGGCGACGAGGTGGTGGCCATCGGCTCCCCCGAGGGGCTCTCCGGGACGGTCACCAGCGGCATCGTCTCCGCGAAGAACCGCGAGGTGACGGTGAGCGACGAGAGCGACGAGAGCGGTGAGAGCGGCGGTGGTGGGAACGGCGGCCGGGGTGAGAACTGGCCCTTCGAGTTCGGCGGCGGCCAGTACAACGGCGATCCCGGCGAGAAGACCACCACCTACAAGGCCATCCAGACGGACGCGTCGCTCAACCCCGGCAACTCCGGCGGCGCGCTCGCCACGATGGACGGCCGGATCGTCGGTTTCAACTCCGCGATGTACTCCTCCGGTTCGGGCTCCGGTCCCGGAGCCTCCACCAGCGGGAGCGGCAGCGTGGGGCTGGGCTTCGCCGTACCCGTCGACTCCGTCAAGGACGTCCTCGACGATCTGCGCTCCGGATCCGGAAGTGACTGAGAGCGGGCATCGCGACCGGATACGGGCCGGGGTCCGGGGCCGGCGCCCTGCGCTCCGCGTCCTGTTCCCCGCGCTCCGGTCCGCCCCCCGCCTGTGGCACATCCGACACGGCCGCCGGCCGCCCGCGATGCGAGGCTTGGGCCCATGGTGGCCATGAAGGTGCTGATCGTCGACGACGAGCCCGCCGTACGGGACGCGCTGCGCCGCAGCCTCAGCTTCGAGGGCTACGGGACCGAACTCGCCGAGGACGGACCGCAGGCCCTGGAGAAGACCGCGTCGTACGAGCCGGACCTGATCCTGCTCGATGTGCTGATGCCGCGCATGGACGGGCTGACCGTCGCCCGGCGGCTGCGCGAGTCGGGCACCCGGGTGCCGATCATGATGCTGACCGCCCGCGACACCGTCGGCGACCGCGTCACGGGGCTGGACGCCGGTGCGGACGACTATCTGGTCAAGCCGTTCGAACTCGACGAACTCCTCGCCCGCATCCGGGCGTTGCTCAGACGCACCTCGTACGCGCGGGAGCAGGCGGGTCCGGGCGGCGCGGCCGGTACGGGCGACGGCACGGCGGGACGCGCGGGCGCGGGCCCGTCCGCGGGAGCCGGCGGTACGGGCGGCGACTCCCTCTCCTACGGCGATCTGCGGATGGACCTGGGGACGATGGAGGTGACCAGGGGGACGCGCACGGTCGAGCTGAGCCGCACCGAGTACATGCTGCTGGAGATGTTCCTCTCCCATCCCCGCCAGGTCCTCACCCGGGAGCAGATCCTCAAGGCGGTCTGGGGCTTCGACTTCGAGCCGTCGTCCAACTCCCTCGACGTGTACGTGATGTATCTGCGCCGCAAGACCGAGGCGGGCGGCGAGACCCGGCTCGTGCACACGGTGCGCGGCGTGGGCTACGTCCTCAAGGACGACGGGGCGTGAGGCTCCGCCGCTCGACGCGCGACTCCGGTCTCCCGCGCTCCGCGCGCTCCCCACGCTTCCCGCGTATTCCGCGTCTGCGGCGGCCCCGGCTCCCGGCGCCCGCGCTGCGCTCGCGGCTGGCGCTGCTGGCGGCGGTCACGGTGGCGCTGGCGGTGGCGGTGTGCGCCACGGCGTGCTGGTTCATCGTGCGGGCGCAACTGGTGGGCTCGCTCGACCAGTCGCTGCGCAACAACAGCCGCGTCGACCCCAGCTTCGTGGTGGGGCAGCTCAGTTCGGGGCAGTGTTCGCCGGCCGACGAGCGCGCCCCGAACCCGTTCGACGCGACGGTCCAGGTCGTCGACAAGCGGGGCAAGAGCTGCGTCATCGTCGGCCGCAGGGTCGCCGTCTCGCCCGCGGACGTGCGCGTCGCCGAGCACCGGCGGACGGAGTCGGTGCACACCGCGCGCAGCCAGGACGGCTCCGGCACCGACTACCGCGTGCTCACCACCCCCGTACAGGGCACCGACCTGGCGGTCTCGGTGGCCCGTCCGCTCACCGAGACGGACCGCTCGCTGCGCAATCTCGCGCTGATCCTCGCGCTGGTCGGCGGTACGGGCGTGCTGGCCGCGGCCGGGGCGGGCGTGGTGCTCGCGCGGGCGGGGCTGCGTCCGGTCGACCGGCTCACCGGCGCCGTCGAGCACATCGCCCGTACCGAGGACCTCGGGGTGAGCATCCCCGCCGAGGGCGACGACGAGATCGCCCGTCTCTCCCGTTCGTTCAACTCGATGACCGAGGCGCTGGCCTCCTCCCGGGAGTTGCAGCAGCAGCTCATCGCGGACGCAGGGCACGAGCTGCGGACGCCGCTGACCTCGCTGCGTACGAACATCGAACTGCTGGTGCGCAGCGAGGAGACGGGACGCTCGCTGCCGGGCGAGGACCGCCGGGCCCTGCTGGAGTCCGTACGCGCGCAGATGAGCGAACTCGCCGCTCTCGTCGGGGACTTGCAGGAGCTGTCGCGTGAGATGCCGCCGGGCGGCGGGCCCGTGGCGGGCATCGCGCTGCACGAGATCACCGAACGCGCCGCGGAGCGGGTACGGCTGCGCAGCGGCGGCGTCGGCGTCAGGGTGCGCACCGAGCCCTGGTACGTACGCGGGGAGCCGTCGGCGCTGGAGCGCTCCGTGGTCAACCTGCTGGACAACGCGGTGAAGTTCAGCCCCGACGGCGGCACGGTCGACGCCGTGCTGAGCGGCGGCACGCTGCGGGTCACCGACCGGGGGCCCGGCATCGCGGACGACGAACTCCCGTACGTCTTCGACCGGTTCTGGCGTTCGCCCTCCGCGCGGAGCCTGCCGGGGTCGGGGCTCGGGCTGTCGATCGTGGCCCGTACGGCGCGGCAGGCGGGCGGCGAGGTCGCGCTGGAGCGCGCGGTGGGCGGCGGAACGGTGGCGGAGCTGAGGCTGCCGGGGTCCCCGGAGCCAGAGCCGGAAGCGGCCCCCGACGCGGACGCGGGAACCGGATCGGGCACCGGATCGGGGCCGGGTACGGGATCGGAAGGGGAGCCCGGGGCGGAACCGGAGGCAGGGCCCGGAGAGGCTTCCGGCACGTAGCCGCCCGCGCGCCGCGGGGCACCGGACGGGGAAGCTTGACTTCAACTCAACTTCATGTCTGAGGCTGTGTGTGTCCGGTGCGGCAGCCGTTCCTCACGGCCGCCCCCGCGGACGCCACCGATCCACGCCTCACCGAGGGAGAGCCCCATGACAGGCACGCTCAGCACAGCCGGCACCGCCACCGGAGCCACGGCCGTCACCGCCACCGGAGCCACGGCCGCCACCGCCACCGGAGCCACGGCCGCCACCACCGGCGACGTCCCCGCCGGCCCGCTGCGTCTCGCGGTCATCGTCGGCAGCGTCCGGGAGGGCCGGTTCGGGCCGGTCGTGGCGCACTGGTTCGCCGAAGAGGCGCGTACGTACGGGGAGTTCGAGATCGACGTGCTCGACCTGGCCCGTGCCGAGCACGAACTCCCCGTCGCCTTCCCGGAGTTCGGCGCCCCGCTGCCGGACGCCGTACGGGAGACGCACCGGGCGCTCTCCGAACGGCTGGCGGCCGCCGACGCGTTCGTGATCGTCACGCCCGAGTACAACCACAGCTATCCCGCGCCGCTGAAGAACACCGTCGACTGGTTCCGCGAGGAGTGGCAGGCCAAGCCCGCCGGGTTCGTCAGCTACGGCGGAATGGCCGGCGGCCAGCGGGCCGTGGAGCATCTGCGGCCGGTCTTCGCCGAACTGCACGCCGTCACCGTCCGCGAGACGCTCAGCTTCCACATGGCCTGGGAGCGCTTCGACGAGGACGGGGTGCCGCACGACCGCGAGGGCACCTCCGCCGCCGCCAAGGGGATGCTGCGCCAGCTCCACTGGTGGGGCGGGGCGCTGCGGGAGGCGCGCGCCAAGTCCCCGTACGGATCGGCTGCTTGAGCCCCGCGGCCCTCGCGCGGGTCCCCTGCGCGTCCCCTGTGCATCCCGTGCGCATCCCGTGCGGCGGCCGTCCGCGGGCCGAATCCGGGGATCGTTCCCGGACGTTCCCCGCGTTCGCGCCGGGCTGGGAGGTGGAGAGCGGCCCGCGCATCGTAAGGTCGGGTGCCATGAGCGACGTGGTGGTAGTGGACGAGGCGTCGACCGAGGTCGTACGGGATGCGCAGACACTGATCGACGAATCGGCCCGCGCCGACGGTCAGTCACCGCTCTCCGAGCAGGGCCGGCTCCAGTTGCGCGGCGGGCGCCGCCCCGGTGTGCGCCATCTGCTGCTGCGCGAGGAGGGCACCCTCGTCGGCTACGCACAGCTCGAGGACACCGACCCCGTGGAACCGCCCACCGGCGAACTGGCCGTGCACCCCGACTTCCGCGGACGCGGCTACGGGCGGCAGCTCGGGCAGGCGCTGCTGAAGGAGTCCGGCAAGCGGCTGCGGGTCTGGGCGCACGGCGGCCACCCGGCGGCACGCCACCTCGCCCAGGTGCTCGGGCTGACCCTCTTCCGCGAACTGCGCCAGCTCCGGCGGCCGTTGACGGGCACGGCGGCGCCGCCGCTGCCGGAGCCGGTGTTCCCGGAGGGCGTGAGCGTCCGTACGTTCCGTCCCGGCGAGGACGACGCCCCGTGGCTGGCGCTCAACGCCGCGGCCTTCGCGCACCACCCCGAGCAGGGCAGCCTCGCCCAGCGCGATCTGGACGACCGGAAGGCCGAGCCGTGGTTCGACCCGGCGGGCTTCTTCCTCGCGGAGCGCGACGGCACGCTCGTCGGCTTCCACTGGACGAAGGTGCACAGCGCGGAGCAGCTCGGCGAGGTGTACGTACTGGGCGTGGCCCCCGGCGAACAGGGCGGCGGCCTGGGCAAGGCGCTGACGGCGACGGGCCTGCGCCATCTGGAGCGCGACCGTGCGCTGCCGACGGCGATGCTGTACGTGGACGCGGACAACTTCGCGGCCGTGAGCGTCTACGAGCGGATGGGCTTCACCACGTTCGAGACGGATCTGATGTACCGCACGGAGAGCTGAGCGGGCGGACGGGCAGACGGGCGGACGGGCGGCGACGGTCCGCGGCGCCCGGCGCCCGGCACGGGGCCCGGAGGTGACCGGGCGGGCGTCCGCCGCTCGCCCGGTGGCCATGTGGACGTAACCGCTGGTTAAGACGGGCTTGTGAGCATCGCGGAATGCAGCCTCCCGCTCGTCGCCTCCGCGCACCTGCCGCTGACGCCGGCGGTGGGAACAATGGAGCCATGAGCGAGCCCACGCAGCGGCCCGCGGCCGCTTCTCCTTCGCCTTCTCTTTCGCCTTCTCCTTCTCCTTCTGCCTCTGCCTCTGCCTCTGCCTCTCACGACGTGCACGACGCCCATGACGCCCACGACGTGCAGGACGTACGCGAGGCGCACGACGTGCACGACGCGTACGACGGACATGACGCGGATGACGGAAGCCCCTCCGAGGAGCCCCGCCACGGCGTCGCCTACGCCACGGCTCCCGGTCTGTCCGTCGCCGTCAGCGGCGGCCCCGGCCTCGACCCGGATCTCGACTCCGACCCCGACGTCTACCCGGCGAGCGCCCTCTCCGGGCAGGACGGCGACGCCGACGACCTGCCCCCGGACCGCTTCCTCGACCGCGAGCGAAGCTGGCTGGCCTTCAACGAACGCGTCCTGGAACTGGCCGAGGACGCGGAGGTGCCGCTGCTGGAACGCGCGAACTTCCTCGCGATCTTCGCCGGCAACCTCGACGAGTTCTTCATGGTCCGCGTCGCCGGGCTCAAGCGCCGCATCGCGACCGGCGTCGCGACCCGCTCGGCCTCCGGCCTCCAGCCGCGCGAGGCGCTGGAGCAGATCTGGACGCGTTCGCGCGAGCTCATGGCCCGCCATGCCGCCTGCTACCAGCGGGACATCGCCCCCGCGCTCGCCGCCGAGGGGCTGCATCTGCTGCGCTGGGACGCCCTGACGGAGAAGGAGCAGGCCCGCCTCTTCACCCTCTTCCGGCAGCGCATCTACCCCGTGCTGACGCCGCTGGCCGTCGATCCGGCCCACCCCTTCCCGTACATATCGGGGCTGTCGCTCAATCTGGCCGTCGTCGTACGCAACCCCGTCAGCGGCCAGCAGCACTTCGCGCGCGTGAAGGTCCCGCCGCTGCTGTCGCGCTTCCTGGAAGCCTCGCCGCACCGGTACGTCCCGGTCGAGGACGTCATCGCCGCGCATCTGGAGGAGCTGTTCCCGGGCATGGAGGTGCTCGCGCACCACATGTTCCGGGTGACGCGCAACGAGGACCTGGAGGTCGAGGAGGACGACGTCGAGAACCTCCTCCAGGCGCTGGAGAAGGAGCTGCTGCGGCGCCGCTTCGGGCCACCGGTGCGGCTGGAGGTCGAGGAGTCGATCGACCCGTACGTCCTGGACCTGCTCGTACGCGAGCTGAACGTCTCCGAGGCCGAGGTCTATCCGCTGCCGGGACCGCTGGATCTGACGGGTCTGGCCGGGATCGTCTCCGCGATGGACCGGCCCGATCTGAAGTACCCGAAGTTCGTGGCGGGCACCCAGCGCGACCTGGCGCAGGTGGAGTCGGCGCAGCCGCCGGACATCTTCGCCGCACTGCGCGAGCGGGACGTCCTGCTGCACCACCCGTACGACTCCTTCTCCACCTCCGTGCAGGCGTTCCTGGAACAGGCCGCCTCGGACCCGGACGTGCTCGCGATCAAGCAGACGCTGTACCGCACCTCCGGCGACTCGCCCATCGTTGACGCCCTGATCGACGCGGCCGAGTCCGGCAAGCAGGTCCTGGTGCTCGTCGAGATCAAGGCGCGCTTCGACGAGCAGGCCAACATCAAGTGGGCGCGCAAGCTGGAGGAGTCCGGCTGCCACGTCGTCCACGGGCTCGTCGGGCTCAAGACGCACGGCAAGTTCTCGCTGGTCGTACGGCAGGAGGGCGAGACGCTGGTGCGCTACGCGCATGTGGGCACCGGCAATTACCACCCGAAGACCGCGCGCCTCTACGAGGACCTGGGGCTGCTGACCGCGGACCAGCAGGTGGGCGCGGATCTGTCCGACCTGTTCAACCGGCTCTCCGGCTACTCGCGCCGCGAGTCCTACCGCCGGCTGCTGGTCGCCCCGACCTCGCTGCGGGACGGGCTGATCTCGCGGATCCAGCGGGAGGTCCGCCGGCACCGTGCGGGCGAGCCCGCCTCCGTACGCTTCAAGGTCAACTCGATCGTGGACGAGGCCGTGGTCGACGCGCTCTACCGGGCCTCCCGCGAGGCCGTGCCCGTCGATCTGTGGGTGCGCGGAATCTGCGCGCTGCGCCCGGGAGTTCCGGGTCTGAGCGAGACCGTACGGGTGCGCAGCGTCCTCGGACGGTTCCTGGAGCACTCCCGGATCTTCGCCTTCGGCAACGGCGGCGACCCGGAGGTCTGGTTCGGCAGCGCCGACATGATGCACCGCAACCTGGACCGGCGTATCGAGGCGCTGGTGCGCGTCCCCGACCAGGCGCACCGGGCCACCCTGACGAAGCTGCTGGAGACCGGCATGGCCGACGACACCGCCTCCTGGCACCTCGGTCCGGACGGCGAGTGGACGAGACATGCGCACGACGCCGAGGGGCGGCCGCTGCGCAACATCCAGGAGTCGCTGATCGAGGGCCGCAGACGCCGGCGCGGTCCGGCGCCGGGCTGAGACGGACGGGGCTGTGGGTTTCGCCGTGACGGGGCTCGCGTTGACGGGTTATGCGGTGGCGGGGTCGAGCGGTGACGAGCCGGAACGATCCGGAGCAAGCCGGAGCAAGCCGGTATGAACCGGGGTGAGTCGGGGTGAGGGGGTGACGGAGCCGTGAGGGGACAAGGGGGCGGCCTCGCCGTGCCGGGCGGGACCGTCGGGACGGCCGGTCTCGGAGTGCCCGCCGCGCTGGAGCGTGCGCTGGAGACGGCCGGCGCCGCCGAGGTGCTCAGCGGATATCTGCACACGTGGGCGGCGGACTTCCTGCGCAGTCTGCGTCTGCACGAGGAGAGTTCGGGCGGTGCGCAGACCGCGCCCGCGGCGGCCGAGGCCGTACGGCAGCTCCGCGCCGCCGCCCGGCGTATCGGCTCGGCCCTGCTGACGTACCGGCCGCTCGTGGACGCCGCATGGGCGGACGAGCTGAGCGGTGAACTGCGGCGGCTGTCGGGCACGTTGGCGCGCGAGTACCGGTGCGCCGCCCGCTCGGCGCGGCTGCTCGGGGCGCTGCACCGGCTCACGCTCGAGGGCGTGGGCGGCG
>NZ_LJGW01000348.1 GCF_001751255.1 Streptomyces nanshensis
GGCCGGCGGGCGCGGCCGGCGGAGCCGAACAGTCCGGTGCCCAGGGCAACTCGGCGCCGCCCGTACAGCCCGCGCCCACGGCCGCGCGTCAGCCCGGCCACTCCGTACAGGCCGAGCCCGGGAAGGGTCATCCGATGCGCCAGGTGCGCAGGCTGCGCCTGGTCGGCGTCAGCGGGGCGGTGCCACGGGCACGGGACTTCGTACGCCAGGCGCTGCAGGACTGGGGCTGGCTGCCCGCCGCCACCGGCGACCAGCGCGCCGCCGCCGAGGACGTCCTGCTGGTCGTCTCGGAGCTCGTCACCAACGCCTGTCTGCACGCGGACGGTCCCGAGGAGCTGCGCGTCGGCAGCGGCACCGAGGTGCTGCGCCTGGAGATCGTCGACCAGGGCAGCGGATCGCCCTCGCCGCGCACACCGCACCGGGCCGGACGCCCGGGCGGGCACGGCATGTTCATCGTCCAGCGGCTCTGCCTGGACTGGGGCGTGGTCCGCAATCCCGAGGGCATGGGCAAGACCGTCTGGGCGGAACTGGCGGCGCCGGGCTGACCGCGCGCCCTGGCGCACGACCAGGGTCCGTCCGGTTCCGACTCGGGTCGTCAGCCGTCCAGTGCGTCGATCGTCGCCACCGACGGGCCGCGGCGGCCCCGCAGTTCACGTGCGACCGCCTCCGCGTCGCCCAGCACCCGTACCGCGTTGCGCCACGTCAGCTTCGCGAGGTCCGCCTCCGACCAGTTGCGGCGCAGCAGTTCGGCGACGAGGTTGGGATAGCCGGAGACGTCCTCCAGTTGCGACGGCAGGAATGCCGTGCCGTCGTAGTCGCCGCCGATGCCCAGATGGTCGATGCCCGCGGCCTCGCGCATATGGTCCAGATGGTCCGCGACGGTGGCCGCGTCGGCGTCCGGACGCGGGTGCTCCCGCTCGAACTCCCGCTGTACGCGCATGCCGTGCTCGCCGGTGTCCAGCGGATGGAGGCCGTGCGCCCGCATGTTCTCGTCGGCGGCCTGCGTCCAGGCGACGGCCTCCGGCAGGACGAACTTCGGCACGAACGTCGCCATCGCCACACCGCCGTTGCCCGGCAGCGCCTCCAGCACGTCGTCCGGGACGTTGCGCGGATGGCCGCACACGGCGCGTGCCGAGGAGTGCGAGAAGATCACGGGCGCCTCGCTCACGCGCAGCGCGTCCCGCATGGTGTCCGCCGCGACATGGGAGAGGTCGACGAGCATGCCCGTACGGTTCATCTCACCTACGACCTCCTCGCCGAAGCGGGTGAGGCCGCCGTGCCGGGGCTCGTCCGTCGCCGAGTCCGCCCAGTCGGTGTTGTCGTTGTGCGTGAGCGTCATGTAGCGCACGCCCAGTTCGTACAGGGCGCGCAGCGTGGCCAGCGAGTTGGCGATCGAGTGGCCGCCCTCGGCGCCCATCAGCGAGGCGATGCGGCCCTCGGAGCGTGCCGCCTCCATCTCCTCGGCGCTCGTCGCGAGCCGCAGGTCCTGCGGGTAGCGCGCCGCCAACTGCCGTACGACGTCGATCTGTTCGAGGCAGGCGCTCACCGCGGCGTCCCCGGCCAGCTCCGTGCTCACGTACACCGACCAGAACTGGGCGCCGACGCCGCCGGAGCGCAGCCGCGGGATGTCGGTGTGCAGATGGGCCGACTGGTCGCGGGAGATGTCGCGTTGCGCGATGTCGTAGGCGACCTGCATGCGCAGCGCCCACGGCAGGTCGTTGTGGCCGTCCACCACGGGGTGTTCGGCGAGCAGTTCGCGGGCGCGGGCCAGGAGCCCGGCGTCCGCCGCCATCAGTTGCCCCCGAACCCGAAGCCGGTCCGGCCCGCCTCGACCTTGCTGCGCAGCCGGCGGCCCTTCTCGGTGGCCTCCTCGTTCAGCTCCTCCTGGAACCGCCGCATGCGCTCCTGGAGTTCGGAATCGTGCGCGGCGAGCATCCGTACGGCCAGCAGGCCCGCGTTGCGCGCGCCGCCGACCGAGACCGTCGCCACGGGCACGCCCGCGGGCATCTGCACGATCGACAACAGCGAGTCCATGCCGTCCAGATACTTCAGCGGCACCGGCACCCCGATCACCGGCAGCGGCGTCGTCGAGGCGAGCATGCCCGGCAGATGGGCCGCGCCGCCGGCGCCCGCGATGATCACGCGCAGCCCGCGCGCCACGGCCTCCTCGCCGTACGCCACCATCTCGCGCGGCATGCGGTGCGCGGAGACGACGTCGGCCTCGAAGGGGACCTCGAACTCATCGAGCGCCTTGGCCGCTTCCTCCATGACCGGCCAGTCGGAGTCGGAGCCCATGACGAGGCCGGCGAGCGGGGTTGCTTTCGTCATTCGCTGATCGTTCCTCGCAGATATCCGGCGGCGTGTGCGGCCCGTTCGCGTACGTCGGCCAGGTCGTCGCCGTAGGTGTTGACGTGGCCGACCTTGCGACCGGGCTTCACGTCCTTGCCGTACATGTGGATCTTCAACTGCGGGTCGCGGGCCATGCAGTGGCGGTACGCGGCGTACATGTCCGGGTAGTCGCCGCCGAGCACGTTGGCCATGACCGTCCAGCGGGCGCGGGCGCGCGGGTCGCCGAGCGGCAGGTCGAGCACCGCCCGCAGATGGTTGGCGAACTGCGAGGTGACGGCGCCGTCCTGGGTCCAGTGGCCGGAGTTGTGGGGGCGCATCGCCAACTCGTTGACCAGCACCCGCCCGTCGCGCGTCTCGAACAGCTCGACCGCCATGTGCCCGACGACGCCCAGCTCTTGGGCGATCCGCAGCGCCAACTCCTGTGCGACCACGGCCCGTTCGGCGTCCAGACCGGGCGCGGGCGCGATCACCGTGTCGCACACGCCGCCGACCTGTACGGACTCCACGACGGGATAGGCGACGGCCTGGCCGTGCGGCGAGCGGACCACGCAGGCGGCCAGCTCACGCGCGAAGTCGACCTTCTCCTCGGCCAGTACCTGCACTCCGGCCCGGAACGGCACGGCCGCCTCGTCCCGCGTACGGACGACCCACACGCCCTTGCCGTCGTAGCCGCCGCGCACGGTCTTGAGCACGACGGGCACGGGGAACACGGGGGACACGGGGGAGGAGCCGTCCCCGTCCGCGCTCGCACTCGTGCCGTCGTCCGCCGCCGGTCCCGCCGCGAGCTCCGCTGCGAGTTCCGCCGCGAAGGCCGCCACGTCCGCCGGGTCCCGTACGACGCGGTGCCGCGGACAGGGCACCCCGGCTTGCGTCAGGCGTGCCCGCATGACGCCCTTGTCCTGGGCGTGCTTCAGCGCCTCGGGACCGGGCCGTACCGGCACCCCCTCCGCCTCCAGCGCACGCAGATGCTCCGTCGGCACATGCTCGTGGTCGAAGGTGATCACGTCGCAGCCCCGCGCGAACTCCCGCAGGGTGGCGAGGTCGCGGTGGTCGCCGACCACGACGTCGCTCGCGGCCAGCGCCGCGGACTCCTGCGCGCTGGCGGAGAGAAGCCTGAATCTGATGCCGAGCGGGATGCCCGCCTCGTGGGTCATGCGGGCGAGCTGGCCGCCACCGACCATGCCGACTACGGGGAACGTCACAACCTCAGCGTATCCGTACGGCGTCCTCCCCCGTAGCGCGGTGTGCGGCCGGCCCGCACGCCGACGCGCCGCCCGGCGCCACGGCCGCAAGGGACCGCGTCCGGGCGCGCTGCCGGTGCGGAGGCGGGTGGTTAGCATGTGCCGGGGGACGACGACGGCGACGGAACGGGGCAACGGCACGATGGGTGACTGGAGCGCGGCACGCACGCTGAGAGGACTGCGCAGCCGGCTGGAGCGCCTCGTCCGCGAGGTCGCGAAGTTCGGCGCCGTCGGAGCGGTCGGCTTCCTGGTCAACGTGGCGGTCTTCAACTTGTGCATCCACACGCTGCAGTTGGCGCCGATCCGCTCGGGCGTGATCTCGCAGGTCGTCGCGATCGGCACCAACTACCTCGGCAACCGCTACTGGACGTACCGGCACACCGACAAGCGCCGCGTGCAGCGCGAGACCGTGCTGTTCTTCTTCTTCAGCGGCATCGCGCTCGTCATCGAGAACGCCGTGCTCGCGATCTCCCACTACGGCCTCGGCTACACCTCGCCGCTTGCGGACAACATCGCGAAGAACGTCATCGGCCTGGGCATCGGCACGCTCTTCCGCTTCTGGACGTACCGGACCTGGGTCTTCCGCTCCGGTTCAGGCCGCGTCCTCACGGGGTCCGTCTCCGGCGACGGTCTCCCTGCTGAGGAAGAGAGCGAAAACCGGCGGGTGGTGCTGAAGTAGCTCCAGCCGGCCGCCGTCGGCCTCCGCGAGATCGCGGGCGACGGCGAGACCGAGGCCGGTGGAGTTGTGCCCGCTGACGGTGCGTTCGAAGACGCGTGAGCCCAGCCGCGAGTCGACGCCCGGACCCTCGTCCGTCACCTCGACGACGACCTGGTTGCCGGTGACGCGGGTACGCAGCGCGACCCGTCCCGCCCCGTGCATCAGCGAGTTCTCGATCAGCGTCGCGAGTACACCGGCGACCGCGCCCGGTGTGCCCACGGCCCGCAGCCGCGGCTTCCCCGACCGTACGATCGCCCGCCCCGCGCCCCGGTACGCGGGCTTCCACTCCTCGATCTGCTGCTTGAGCACCTCGTCCAGATCGAAGCCGACGGCCGAAGCGGAGCGCCGGTCACGGGAGTTGGTCAGCAGCCGCTGTACGACGTCGGTCAGCCGCTCCACCTGCGCGAGCGCGATCGTCGCCTCCTCCTTGACGGTCGTACGGTCCTCGGGGTCGTCGGTGTCGGCGGTCGCGATGATCTCCTCCAGCCGCATCGACAGCGCGGTCAGCGGCGTACGGAGCTGGTGCGAGGCGTCCGCGGCGAGCCGGCGCTCGGCGGTCAGCATCCGCCCGATGCGGTCGGCGCTGCCGTCCAGCACGTCGGCGACGCGGTCGAGTTCGGGCACGCCGTAGCGCCGGTGCCGCGGCCGGGGATCGCCGGAGCCGAGCCGTTCCGCGGTCTCGGCGAGGTCGGTGAGGGGAGCGGCGACGCGGTGCGCCTGCCGTACGGCGAGGATGGCCGCGGCGGCGACGGCGAGCAGCGCGACGGCGAGGATGATCAGCAGGGTGCGGCCCAGTTCGTCCTGTACGGAGCTGTATCCCTGCTGCACGGTGATGCGTTCGCCGTGCGCTCCGGACTGTTTCGCCTCGATGACCTTGCCCTCGGGACGCGTGCCGAGCGTGATGCCCTTCTGGCCGGGGACGTCGATGCGGACATGGCGGTTGCGCGGCACCGCGTTGTCCATCGTCGCGGGGGAGACCGTCTCACCGGCGACGATGCGGCTCTCGACGACGGAGACGAGCTGCACGGCCTCGGCCCGTACGCCGTCGCGGGCGCTGTTCTCGATGGAGCGGGACTCGACGAGGATCAGCGAGATCCCGAAGACGGCGACGACGACGAGCACGACCGCGAGCGTGGAGAGGATCAGCCTGCGGCGCACGGCTCGCCCTCCGGGCGCGGGCGGGACCGGGCGGGTGCGCGCCGCTCACGCGCCGTCCCGTACGCCCCGTACGACTCCGCGCACCGCCGCCCGTACGACGGCCCGCTCAGCGGCAGCGCGTTCAGCGGCAGCGGAAACGGAAACGGAAACGGAAGCGGCAGCGACCGCGGCGACGGCACCGGCACCCTCGTCCCCGCCTCTCAGCTCTTCTCGAAGCGGAAGCCCACACCCCGCACGGTGGCGATGTACCGCGGATTGGCCGCGTCGTCGCCGAGCTTCTTGCGGAGCCAGGAGATGTGCATGTCCAGCGTCTTGGTGGACGACCACCAGGTGGTGTCCCAGACCTCGCGCATGAGCTGGTCGCGTGTGACGACGCGTCCCGCGTCCCGTACCAGCACCCGCAGCAGGTCGAACTCCTTCGCGGTGAGCTGGAGTTCGTCCTCGCCCATCCACACACGGTGCGAGTCGACGTCGATGCGCACCCCGTGGGTGGCGGGCGGCGCGGCCGGCTCCGCGGCCGTGCCCCGGCGCAGCAGCGCGCGGACCCGGGCGAGCAGCTCGGCCAGCCGGAACGGCTTGGTCACGTAGTCGTCGGCGCCCGCGTCCAGACCGACGACGGTGTCGACCTCGTCGGCGCGTGCGGTCAGGACGAGCACGGGGAAGGCGTGGCCCTCGTTGCGCAGCCGGCGGCAGACCTCCAGGCCGTCCATGCTGGGCAGCCCGAGGTCGAGCACGACCAGGTCGATGCCTTCCTTCAGGCCGGCGTCGAGGGCCCCCGGACCGTCCTCGCGCACCTCGACCTCGTATCCCTCACGGCGCAGCGCACGGGCCAGGGGCTCCGAGATCGCGGCGTCATCCTCGGCGAGCAGTACACGGGTCATGCGCCGATGGTAGTCCTCGTCGCCGAGCGTAAGGCCGGTCCCCGGCAACCGGCGCAGATCGTCGGAGATACCAACTCGTTACCTTCGAATTGGCTGGGAATTTACGGCTTGCACCTGTGATCCCGCTCCCATTCCCTTCCGTTACGGGCACCCCCGTGACGTATGGTGAGCTGACTTCCGGCGTGATCACCCAGGGGGCGGGGCCCCGGCGAGTCAGTGCGGCGGTGATCCTGTGTCGTCGGCCAACCGCGCCTCGTGCCGGTGGCCGGCCGGTCCGGCGGCGGACTTCCGCCAGGGGGCGGGGCGAGCACACGCGCGATCAGGCCCCAAGTCGCCGGATCCACAGGAACGTTCGTACGCAGTGCCTCTCCGTCATCTCCCTGCCTCGGGGACCGTGCGGCGGAAGCGGCACAGCAGTGACATGTCCCCAGCGCCGGGCTCCGCGGTGTGAGAGAAGCACGCGGGGCTCCCCACGCCGCCGGCGGCACCCCGCCGGCGCAGGGCACACCGGCCCCCTTCTCGACAGCGAGGAAACCCCCCACATGGCGTCCACAACGTCCAAGGACGCGTCGCAGCAACCGCCTGCGGCCGACGGCAAGACCTTCTTCGGTCACCCCCGCGGTCTTGCCACCCTCTTCATGACGGAGATGTGGGAGCGCTTCAGCTTCTACGGCATGCGCGCCCTGCTCGTCCTCTATCTGACGGCCGCCGTCGCCGAGGGCGGCATGGGCATGGCCTCGGCGACCGCCGTGGCGCTCTACTCCGTCTACAACGCCACCGTCTATCTGATGGCGATGCCGGGCGGCTGGCTCGGCGACCGCGTCTGGGGACCGCGCAAGACGGTCTCGATCTCGGCGTTCGTCATCATGATCGGCCACGCGCTGCTCGCCACCGGCGTGAACGCGCTCTTCTTCGCCGGCCTGGTCTTCATCGGCGTCGGCTCCGGTCTGCTGAAGGCCAACATCTCCACGATGGTCGGCCACCTCTACGCCGGCCCCAACGACCCCCGCAGGGACGGCGGATTCACCGTCTTCTACATGGGGATCAACGTCGGCGCCTTCGCCGCCCCGCTGCTGATCGGCTGGGCCGGCCAGAAGGTGAGCTGGCACCTGGGCTTCGGGCTGGCGGCCGTCGGCATGGGCCTGGGCCTGATCCAGTTCCTGATCGGCACGCGGCACCTGGCGCCGGAGTCCAGCGTCGTACCGCAGCCGCTGGACGCCATCGACCGCAACAAGGCGATCCGCAACACCGTGATAGCCGCGGTCGTGACGGCGATCTTCTACACGGCCGTCGTGCTCGCCGACGTCTTCACCATCGACTGGGTGCTGTGGCCGCTGAGCATCGCCGGACTGGTGCTGCCGACGTACTACTTCGTACGCATGCGGCGCGACCGCGAGGTGACGGACGACGAGCGCAAGAAGCTCTCCGGCTACATCTGGTTCTTCGTCGCGGCGGCGATCTTCTGGATGATCTTCGACCAGTCCGGCTCGACGCTGAACCTGTTCGCGGAGAAGAGCACGTCGACCGACCTGGCCGGAATCGAGTTCCCCACGAGCTGGTTCCAGTCGGTCAACCCGCTCTGGGTCATGATCATCGCCCCGCTTCTCGCGGCGCTGTGGGTCAAGCTCGGCAGCCGCAACCCGGCGACCACGACGAAGTTCTCCTTCGGTCTGATCGGCATCGGCGTCTCCTTCGGCGTGATGATGCTCGCCATCGCCTCGGCCTCCGGCGGCGACAAGGTCACGCCGCTGTGGCTGATCACCGTCTATCTGCTCCAGACCGTCGCCGAGCTGTGCCTCTCGCCGGTCGGGCTGTCGGTGACGACGAAGCTCGCGCCCGCCAAGTACGCGAGCCAGCTCATGGGCGTGTGGTTCCTGGCGGTCACCGCGGGCGACTGCGTCTTCGCGATCATCCAGCTCGTCCTGGGCGACGCGGCGAGCAGCACCACGGGCTTCGCGGTGCAGGGCGTCATCGCGGCGCTCGCGGGCTTCGCCTTCTTCGCCGCACGTAAGCGGGTCAACCCGCTGCTGGGCGACGTGAAGTAGCCCCGCAGGGCACACGCCTCGGAAAGCCCCGGAGCCGCACGGAGACGTACGGCTCCGCACGGCCCCGGTCACCGCTCCCCGCGGGACCGGGGCCGTCGGCGTGTCACGGAGAGTGCTGTTGCGGGCCCGTCGGACGGGGCCGACGCTGGTGGCGTGCGCAGACTTCCCGTCGTCCTCGTGACCTGCCTGGCGCTGCTCTGCTGCACGTCACCGGCGGTGCACGGGGGCGCGCAGGTCCGCGAGGACGGGCCGGGCACGGGGCGTCGCGGCTATGCGTACGGGCCGCTGCCGCACCAGCGGCTGGTCGCGTACGGTCACGCCGGCACCGCGGTTCCCGGGCCGCGCCGTACCGGAGTCGTCATCGTGCACGGCGGCTTCTGGTACCAGCAGCGGTCGGCCGGCTGGGAGTCCTGGGCGCGGCGGATCTCCGGCGCGGGGCCCGTCGTCTTCAACCTCGACTACCGGCCCAACACCACCGCGCCCTGGCCCGCCCAGCGCGACGACGTGCTGCGCGCCCTGCGCTGGATCGGCAAGCGCGCCGGGCGCTTCGGCGTGGACCCGCGCCGTATCGTCCTCGTCGGCTCGTCCGCGGGCGGTCAACTCGCGGCCGCCGCCGGTGTGTACGGGGCGGGGCGGCGGCATCTCGCGGGGCTCGTCGCGCTCTCCCCGGTCATCGACCCGTACCGCTCGTGGAAGGACGCGGGCGGGAAGGATCGCGGCACCCCGGGCACGGCGCAGATGCGGCTCAACACCGCGCGGCTGGCGGGCTGTGAGCCGTCTGCGCGTCCGGACGGGACGGCGCGGCGGTACGGGAGCGGGGCGCCCGAGGCCGGCGAGGGCGAGCCGCGGACGCCCGTGCCGCGGAAGGCCGCGCTGTGTCTGCGGGTGTGGCGTGACATGTCGGCGGTCCACCGCGCCTCGGGACGCGACGATCCGCCGATGCTGCTCGTCCACTCCCGGCACGACTTCGTGCCCGTCTGGCACTCCGAGGCGCTGCGCGCGGCGGAGTTGGCCCGCGGCATGCCGCCGGGCGAGGCCACGGTCGCGACGGTCCCGGGCGCGGCACACGGCGGCGGGCTGCTCGTCACGCCGGGCGTCGAGCGGATGGTGCTCAACTGGATCGCGGCACGGGAACGCACGGCGGCACCGGACCGGTAGGACGGAACGGACGCCGCGTACGACGGCACACGCACCGAAGGACCGCACACGACTCAGGCCGCGTACGACTCAGATCCGGGGCCGGCCGGACACGACAGAGGGCGCTCAGCGCGGAGCACGTGCGCTGAGCGCCCTCGTCCGAGGCGTCCGGAAGCGGTCCCGGAGCCCGTCTGACGGCCCGTCCAACTGCCCCTGCGTTACGGCAGGTTGCGGGCCATGACGATGCGCTGCACCTGGTTGGTGCCCTCGTAGATCTGCGTGATCTTCGCGTCGCGCATCATGCGCTCGACCGGGTAGTCCCGGGTGTAGCCGTAGCCGCCGAGGAGCTGTACGGCGTCCGTCGTGATCTCCATGGCGGCGTCCGAGGCGTAGCACTTGGCGGCCGCGCCGAAGAAGGTCAGATCCTCGCCGTCGCCGCCGAGCGTGACGCGCTCGGAACGGGCCGCCGCCGCATACGTGAGCTGCCGGGCCGCCTCCAGCTTCATCGCCATGTCGGCCAGCATGAACTGCACGCCCTGGAAGTCCCCGATGGGCTTCCCGAACTGCTTGCGCTCGGCCACGTACCCCTTGGCGTAGTCGAGGGCGCCCTGTGCGATGCCCAGCGCCTGCGCGGCGATGGTGATGCGGGTGTGGTCGAGGGTCTGCATCGCGGTGGCGAAGCCGCTGCCCTCCTCGCCGAGCATCCGGTCGGCCGGGATGCGGACGTTGTCGAGATAGACCTCGCGGGTCGGGGAGCCCTTGATACCGAGCTTCTTCTCCGGGGCGCCGAAGGAGACCCCCTCGTCGTCCTTCTCGACGACGAAGGCGGAGATGCCCTTCGTGCGCTTCTCCGGGTCGGTGACCGCCATCACCGTGTAGTAGTCGGAGACACCGGCGTTGGTGATCCAGCGCTTCACGCCGTTGAGTACGTAGTGGTCGCCGTCCCGTACGGCCTTGGTCTTCATGCCGCCCGCGTCGGAACCGGCGTCCGGCTCGCTCAGACAGTACGAGAACATCGCCCGGCCGTCGGCGAGCGGTGTGAGATACCGCTTCTTCAGCTCCTCCGAGCCGGAGAGGACGACGGGCAGCGAACCGAGCTTGTTGACCGCGGGGATCAGCGACGACGACGCACAGACCCGCGCGACCTCCTCGATGACGATGACGGTCGCCAGGGCGTCGGCCCCCGCGCCGCCGTACGCCTCGGGCACGTGCACGGCGTGCAGGTCGTTGGCCTCCAGCGCGTCACGGGCCTCCTGCGGGAAGCGGCCCTCCTCGTCGACCTCGGCGGCGAAGGGCGCGATCTTCGCCTCGGAGAGGGCGCGCACCGAGTCCCTGAGCATGTCGTGCTCTTCGGACGGCCGGTAGAGACCGAAGTCGGCGGCTGCGCTTTTTCCCGGTGACGCCAAGGTGTCTCACTCCTCATCAGGTGTGCTCGTGCCGTGCTGCCGTCGCGGTGAGCGGCATCTGCTAATTACCGTTAAGTAATCGAAGTTTAGGGCCCGTCGCGGTGCTCGGGATACGTGAGTTTGGCGACAGGGGCCCCCGATATGCTCGGCGGGCAGCGTCCCCGGACCGCCACAAGCGCCGTCCGCGTCGTCCCACAGGAGCAACCCAACCATGACCAGCAGGGCCCCGCTCAAGATCACAGTGATCGGCACCGGTTACCTCGGCGCCACGCACGCGGCCGCCATGGCCGAACTCGGCTTCGAGGTCCTGGGCCTGGACGTCTCGCCGGAGAAGATCGCGATGCTGGAGCGCGGCGAGACCCCGATGTACGAGCCGGGGCTCGAGGAGTTGCTGCGCCGGCACGTCGCGGGACATCCCGGCGCGAGTGAGCGGCTGCGCTTCACCACCTCGTACGAGGAGGTGGCGGAGTTCGGCGACGTCCACTTCATCTGCGTCAACACCCCGCAGAAGCACGGCGAGTACGCGTGCGACATGAGTTACGTCGACAGCGCCGTCGAGTCGCTCGCGCCCCTGCTGCGGCGCCCGGCGCTCGTGGTCGGCAAGTCGACGGTGCCGGTGGGCAGCGCCGTACGTCTCGCGGCACGGCTCACGGAGCTGGCGCCCGCCGGCGAGGACGCCGAACTGGCCTGGAACCCGGAGTTCCTGCGCGAGGGCTTCGCCGTCGAGGACACGCTGCACCCGGACCGGATCGTCGTCGGCGTACGCAGCGAGCAGGCGGAGCAGCGGCTGCGCGAGGTCTACGCGTCGCCGATCGCCGAGGGTTCGCCCTTCGTCGTCACGGACTTCCCGACGGCGGAGCTGGTGAAGACCTCCGCCAACTCCTTCCTCGCCACGAAGATCTCCTTCATCAACGCCATGGCCGAGGTCTGCGAGGCCGCCGACGGCGACGTGGTGAAGCTCGCCGAGGCCATCGGCCACGACGACCGCATCGGCAAGAAGTTCCTGCGCGCGGGCATCGGCTTCGGCGGCGGCTGTCTGCCCAAGGACATCCGCGCCTTCATGGCCCGCGCGGGCGAGTTGGGCGCCTCCGAGGCGCTGACGTTCCTGCGCGAGGTCGACTCCATCAACATGCGGCGCCGGGCGCAGATGGTCGAGCTGGCGCGCCAGGCGGTGGGCGGCACGCTGCTGGGCACGCGGATCGCCGTCCTCGGTGCGACCTTCAAGCCCGACTCCGACGACGTACGGGACTCGCCCGCGCTGAACGTCGCCGGCCAACTCCACCTCCAGGGCGCCCAGGTGACCGTCTACGACCCCAAGGGCATGGAGAACGCCCGCGCGCTCTTCCCGACGCTGCGCTACGCGCCGAGCGCCCTGGAGGCGGCGCGCGGCGCGGACGTGGTGCTGCATCTCACGGAGTGGCGCGAATTCCAGCAGCTCGACCCGGCGGCCCTCGGCGAGGTCGTCGCCACCCGGCGTCTGCTGGACGGCCGCAACACGCTGGACCCGGCGGTGTGGCGCAAGGAGAACTGGAAGTTCCGCGCCCTGGGCCGCCCGACGGCGTAACGGGCCTCGACGGCGACCTCGACGGCAACCTCAACGGCGGCTGTGGCGGCGGTCGTTGGGGACGGCGGCGACGCCACGCTCGCGTCGGGCGGCGGTGGTGCTCCATCGTGACCGTCCCAAGTCCCGGTGCGGGCACGTGTGTTGGGAGCGGACGGGAGCGGACGTCAGGGGCGCGCCCCCGCGCCTCCGCGCGACCGTGACGTCCGCGCCGGAACGTAACGCCACGGCCGGGGCGGGCGCCGCCCCGAACGCCCCCGCGCCCGGCGGCACTTCGCCACCACGGGATACGGGGCGGATGGGCGGGCCCTCGTACGACCTACCGCCGCCTCGCCCGGTACGACCGCATCTTCGCCCTGCTCCCGCACACCGCCATCGAGCACCAGCGGCCCCGCCCCGCCGGGCTGCGGTCGTAGAAGACCCACAGACAGTCGTGCGCCTCGCACGCCTTGAGCCGCTGCCAGGTGCCGTCGGCCTCGGCCTGGGCGACGCCCACCGCGATACGGGCGGTCAGCAGCGCCGGTCCGGTCAGGCCCTCCGCGGGCCGCAGCACCGCCCGGCCCGCCGCGTCGACGGCGACGGTCAGCGGTGCGTCGTCGAGGAACCGGGCCAGCGTCGCGGACGGTTCGGCCGCCATGTCCGTACCGGTGTGCGCGAGGCAGGCGGCGCGCAGCGCCTCCCGCAACTCCTGCACCTCGGCCAACTCCGGCGCCCCGGCACCTTTGGCTCCGCGGCCGCCTCCGCCTCCGCTCCCGCCCAGCCCCTCGATGCCGTACCGGCGCGCGAACTCCGCGAGGCCGCCCGGCGCGGCCAGCGCGTCCTCGCCGGTCTCGACGTCAAGGGTGTTTGTCAGCTCCTGCACCAGAACGAGTGCTTCCGGAGGCGGTCGGTCGGTCACCCTTGTCACGTTACCGATGAACGGGCATCATCTGGTAACCAAGCGAGTTACCAGTAACCCACCTCAAGGGGTAACCAATGGCCATCGCCACCATGAACACCGTCGTTCTGGACTGTCCCGACCCGCAGCGCCTCGCCGAGTTCTACGCACAGGTCCTCGACTGGACCGTCGACCCGGAGTCCAGCAGGGAGTGGGTGGACGTCGACGGGCCCGGTGGCCGGCGGCTGTCGTTCCAGGAGTCGCCCGGGTTCGTCCCGCCGCAGTGGCCCAGCCTGGACCACGCCCAGCAGCTCCACCTGGATCTGAACGTGCCGAAGGAGCGCCTGGACGAGGCGGAGAAAGAGGTGATCGAACTCGGTGCCCGGCTGATCCAGAGCGACGACGGAGGCAAGCGCGGCTTCCGCGTCTATCTGGACCCTGCCGGGCACCCGTTCTGTCTGTGCGTATGTGACTGAGCGGCGGGCGGTACGTCCCCGCGGGCGTCGCGGCCGGCACCGGCGAGAGCCGGCCGACCGCCGCCCCCGTCTCACCGGTCCGACGTGCTCACCGGTCCGACGCGGCTCGCCTCACCGGTCCGATGTGACCGTGACCTGCTGGTCGTTCTTGAGCTGCTGTGTGAGCTGCTGGACCTTCGCCTTGTCCCACTGGAGCGAACCGGCCGGTGCCGTACCGGAGATGGGCATGTTCATCCGCGTGCCCTGACCGCTGTTGACGTCCTTCATCGCCAGGAACATCGACCCCAGGTTCCACAGGCTCATGTCCTCGTCGACCACGAGCGTGTCCAGGCCCGCGCCCAGCGTCGGGTAGAGCCGGAAGGGGTTGAGGACCGTGCCCGGCGTCGCCGTCTGGTTCGCCAGCGCCGCGAGGAACTTCTGCTGGTTCTTCGTACGGCCCAGGTCGCTGTCGCCCGTCCCCGCGTGCCGGTTGCGTACGAAGGACAGCGCCTGCTTGCCGTCGAGGACCTGCTTGCCCTTCTTGAAGTCCGCGCCGGAGTTCTTGTCCTTGATGTCCTGCGGGATGTTCATCTCGACCCCGCCGACCGCGTCCACTATCTTCGCGAAGCCGCCGAAGCCGATCTCCGCGTAGTGGTCGATCTTCAGCCCGGTGTTGTGCTCGACCGTACGGACGAGAAGCGGCGCCCCGTCCTGTGCGTACGCGGCGTTCAGCTTGGTGTTCTGGGTGTTGTCGTAGTGCTTGCCGGACTTCGAGCCGGTGAACGGCGGGATCTCCACCCAGGAGTCGCGCGGCAGCGAGACCAGCGTCGGGCCGCCGCTGCCCACGTGCAGGATCATCATCGAGTCGGTCCGCTTGCCCGCGGCCGAGCCCGTGTGCAGGTCCTTCTTCTCCTGCGCCGACAGTCCCTCGCGGCTGTCGGAGCCCACGATCAGGTAGTTGGTGCCCTCGCCGGCCTCCGGCCGGTCCTCGACGATGCTGAGGTCGACCTCGCGGCGCAGCTTGGAGTCCGCCCAGAAGTAGGTGCCGACCGCCCACGCCAGCACGATGACCACCAGGGATATGACGACGGTCTTGAAGCGCGGTCCGCGCCGACGCCGCGGCTGGTCGTAGTCGTCGTACGGGGCGTAGCCGTCGTAGCCTCCGCCCGAACCGCCGCCGTAGACGCGCCCGTCGCTGTAGCCCGAGTCATAGCCCGCGCCCGGCTCGTCGTAGTACCCCGGTCCTCCGCCGTAGCCGCCCCTGGGCTGCGGCGCCGCGCCTCTCTGGGCACGCGGGCTTCCGTACCGGTCGTGCGCGTCGTTCCATCCACCGGGCCACTCATTCATGGAGGGCAGTCTGCCTTGACCCGGCCGGAGGAACACAGCCCGGGGGCGAGATCGGACAGATGCTGTAGCCGTTCTGATGCAAAGGCACTGTTCGTCCCCTGTACGGCCACCGGCCGGTCACAGCGGGGCACGCTCTAGGCTTGCCCCATGACCGACCAGGCTCCCGGCGCGGACAGCGGCCTGACCGGCGCGGACGACGGCCTTCTGGGCAAGCCCACCTCCGCCTCACGGACCACGCTGTCGCACATCATGTCGGGCAACGAGACCAACCTCCTCGGCACCGTCCACGGCGGCGTGATCATGAAGCTCGTGGACGACGCGGCGGGCGCGGTCGCCGGGCGCCACTCCGGCGGGCCCGCCGTCACGGCCTCCATGGACGAGATGGTCTTCCTCGAACCGGTCCGCGTCGGCGACCTCGTCCACGTCAAGGCGCAGGTGAACTGGACGGGCCGCTCCTCCATGGAGATCGGCGTCCGCGTGCTGGCCGAGCGCTGGAACGAGGCGGTCCCCGCCACCCATGTCGGCTCCGCCTACCTGGTCTTCGCCGCCGTCGACGCCGACGGCAAGCCCCGTCCCGTACCGCCCGTGGAGCCGGAGACCGAGCAGGACAAGCGGCGTCATCAGGAGGCGCAGATCCGCCGGACCCACCGGCTGGCCAGCCGCCGCGCCATCAAGGAACTGCGGTCGCGCAAGCGGCAGGAGGAGCCCGCGGGGGAGAGCGGCGCCTGACGTTCCGGACGGCTCAGGCGCAGGACGCAGCTCAGGCGCGGGACGGTACTCAGGCGCAGGACGCCTGCTCGTCGCCCTTGACCGCGCCGCCCTCCGGCTCCTTCGGCTTCTCCGAAGGCTGCGAAGACGCCCCGGCCGAGGGCGAGTCGACGCGTACCTTCCGTACATCCTGGTGCTCGCCGCGCACGGTCACCCGCATCACCGGGCCCCGTCCCGGCTCCTCGACCAGATCGGCGCCGGGCAGCGCCTTGGCGAGGGTGCGCGCGGAGCGGTCCCAGCGGGGGTCGTAGGCGATGGTCGTACGGGAGGCGCCGCCGGGGTCCGCGCGTCCGGGGTCGCCCGCCGTGTCGAACCCCGTGGCGTGCAGCCCGCGTTCGACCCCGCGCGCGAGGCCCGCGCGCCCGCTGCCGTCGTCCACCTGAACCTGGATGCCGGCCGGCGGGATGGCGACGACCGCCGCCTGCTTGCGGCGCTCGCCCGGACCGGAGTCGGAACCCCCCGCCCGCTCGGTGTCCCGCGTCTTCTGCTCGGTGAGGGGCTTGTCGTCGCGCAGCGCGGCGAACAGCTTGCGTGCCTTGCGCCGGTCCCACTTCACGGTGGAGCCCAGCTTCGGCACCCGGTAGTCGGTGTCCTGCACGGGAACGGAGACGAATTCGGAGGAGCCGGAGTCGAACCGCCGCAGCGCGCGCCCGAGTTCGAGCATCTCCGCGCTGCCGAGCCCGTCGTCCGCGCGTACGGAGTCCAGCACGGTCGAGGCGACCTTCTTCAGCTTCACCGGGTTCATCAGGACGCCGCTGTCGGTGGCTTTCTCGATGACGGCGGCGAGGAAGTGCTGCTGGCGCTCCATGCGGCCCAGGTCGGAGCCGTCGCCCAGGTGCCGTGCCCGTACGTACTGGAGCGCGCGTCCGCCGTCGAGCTTCGTCGTGCCCGCGGGCAGATCGAGACCGGAGTAGTCGTCGTGCAGCGACTTCTGCGTACAGACCGGCACCCCGCCGAGCACGTCGACGGTGCGCATGAAGCTGGTGAAGTCGACCTCCAGATAGTGGTCGATGTGCAGACGGGTCATCGCCTCGACGGTGCGGACGGTCAGATGCGCACCGCCGTGCGCATAGGCCGAGTTGAGCTTCGCGGCGACGGCCGGGTGGTGCTTGCCGCTGCCGGAATCGGTGTGCGCGGGAAGCTTCGTGTACGAGTCGCGGGGGAGGCTGACGACGCTCGCGCGGTCGTGTCCCGCGGAGAGATGGACGAGCATGAGGGTGTCGGTGCAGTCGCAGGCGGCGCCGCCCAGGCGGTACTTCTGCCGCTGCTCCTCGGAGAGTTCGTCGCGCCGGTCGGTGCCGACGACAAGGAAGTTGACGCCGCCGGAGTCCTCGGGGCGGTCGGTGAGGCCCTGGAACGGGTCGACCCGGTTCACGTCCGCGTTGAGACCGCTCACCATGATGTGGCCGACGCCGCTCGCGCCGAGGACCAGCACGGAGAGAGCCGTTGCGAGGCGTACTCCCCACCGGGGCCTACGACCGTTTTTGTCTGCTTCCGCGCGCATTGCCATACCGTAGGGCGATACGATCTGTGCCCCCTCAGCACACGCCGTCGCGCGATCACGAGGGCACCCGGCTGGCGTGCGGGGCCCTGGTGCGCTCGCGGTAACGTGAACCGCGTGACTGATTGGACTTCCCCCGGCGCGGAACCGCCCGCGGTCTCGGTGATCATGCCCGTACTCAACGAGGAACGGCATCTGCGCGACTCCGTCCAGCGCATCCTCCGGCAGGAATACAACGGTGAGCTGGAGGTCGTCATCGCACTCGGTCCCTCCGAGGACCGTACGGACGAGATCGCGGCGGAACTCGTCGCGGAGGACTCGCGCGTGCACACGGTGGCCAATCCGAGCGGCCGCACACCGGCGGCGCTGAACGCCGCCATCACGGCGTCCCGGCATCCCGTGGTGGTACGGGTGGACGGGCACGGGCTGCTCTCGCCCGGGTACATCGCCACGGCGGTACGCCTGATGAAGGAGACCGGCGCGGCCAACGTCGGCGGCACCATGCACGCCGAGGGCGAGAACGACTGGGAGCGCGCCGTCGCCGCCGCGATGACGTCGAGGATCGGCGTGGGCAACGCCGCCTTCCACACCGGCGGCGAGGCGGGCGAGGCCGAGACCGTCTACCTCGGGGTGTTCCGGCGCGAGGTGCTGGAGCAACAGGGCGGCTACAACGAGGAGTTCATCCGCGCGCAGGACTGGGAGCTGAACTTCCGCATACGCGAGGCGGGCGGGCTGATCTGGTTCTCGCCCGAGCTGCGGGTGGTGTACAGGCCGCGGCCGAGCGTGCGTGCGCTCGCCAAGCAGTACCGGAACTACGGGCGTTGGCGTCATGTCGTCGCGCGTTACCACCCCGGGTCGATCAATCTGCGCTATCTCGCGCCGCCGGTCGCGGTGTGCGCCATCACGCTGGGGACGGCGGCGGGACTGGCCGGGCTGCCGCTGGGGTTCGTCGTCCCGGGCGGCTATCTCGCGGCCGTCGTGCTCGGGTCGCTGCCCGCGGGCAAGGGGCTGCCGCTGAAGAGCAGGGCGTGGATTCCCGTCGCGCTCGCCACGATGCACATGTCGTGGGGCTGGGGCTTTCTGACGAGTCCGCGGAAGCTGGCGCGCAAGGTGATCGCCTCCCGCAGGGCGCCGGTGCCGGCGACGCGTTGAGGCGGCCGAGGGACGGCGGATCGAAGCGGAGACACGAGAGGGGCAGCCGCCCGAAGCGGCTGCCCCTTCTCCGTGCTGTGCGTCTGTGCTGTGCGTCTGTGCTGTCCGACCGTGCGGTCCCCGTGCGGCTAGCGTGCGCCCCGCACCGCGGACGCGGGCGGGTTCACCCCGTCGACGTCACCACACATTGGCCGGGTTGACCTCCATGCACGCCTTGTCGTCGTTGCCGCGTACGGCGTCCGCGCTGTCCGGCGCCTTGTTCTCCGGCTGCTTCCCGGAGCCGCCGCCCCCGTTCTTCGGGTAGGCGGTGCCCTCGCGCCAGTCGCCGCCGATCACCAGCGTCACCTCCTGCACACCGCTGGAGTGCTTGACCGCGCTCTCCGGCAGCCCGATCGACCTGGCGACGGCCAGCGCGTTGCCGCGCTCGCTCTCGCGCGCGTAGCTGATCGTCGTGTCCGCCTGCGACTTGGGCGTCTGGTCCGCCGTCGTCTGCGCGAAGCCCTTGCGGCCCAGCTCCTCGGTGATGACTCCGGCGCGTCCGGAGACCGGGGCCTGGAGCGCGCTGCCGGTGCCGTTCATCACCCGTACGGGAATCTCCGAGCGCGGCGACGTCGGCTCGCTCGGCTCGGGCTTCTTCGGCTTGGCCTTCTTCTTGTCCTTGCCGTCCAGCGCGATGTCGTTGCGGATCAGCGAGAAGGTGTGGTCGGCGTCGCCCTTCTTCGGTACGACGTAACCGCCCGGCGCGTACTGCCACGGCATCGTCGCCATGGTGATGCGCTTGGTGGGCACGCGCTTGAGGTCGTTGCCGAGGTCGTAGAGCTTCTTCACGCTGCCCAGACCCTCGTCGACCGTGAGCGCCTTGGTCGCGGCCTCCGCCAGGTCGCGCATCTTGCCCGGGTCGGAGAGCTTCGTACCGGCCTTGAGCTGGCGGACCATCGAGTTCATGTACAGATGCTGGGCACGGGCACGCCCTATGTCGCTGCCGTCGCCGAAGCCGTGGCGGGTACGCAGCCAGTGCAGGGCCTGCTCGCCCTTCACGACGGAGTTGCCCTTCTTCAGCCGGAGCTTGGACTGCGGGTCGTAGACGTTCTTGTCCACGCAGACCGGGACGCCGCCCACCGCGTCCGCCATGGAGACCACACCGGCGAAGTCGATCATCATGAAGTGGTCGACCGGGATGCCGGTCAGCTCCTCCCAGGTGGCCACGGTGCAGCCCGGACCGCCGTGCTGGAGGCTGGTGTTGATCTTGTCGGTGGTCTCGTTGTAGACCTGCCGGTCGTCCGGGTCCGTGCACTTGGGGATCGTCGCCTTGGTGTCACGCGGAATCGAGACGACGGAGATGTTGCTGCGGTCGGCCGAGACGTGCAGCAGCATCTGCACGTCGGCGAGGGGCGGCCGGTCGCCGTCGCCCTTCGCGCCGCCGAGTTCGACGTTCTTCTTCGACTGCCGCGAATCCGACCCGAGGAGAAGGATGTTCATCGGGGTCTGGCCGGCGCCGTTGGGATCGCTCTTGTCCAGCTTGCTGTCGCCGAGGTTGAGGACGTCCCTGCCGAGGTTGCCGTTGAGGTGCTCGACGTAGAAGTAGCCCGCGCCGGCGGCGGCGAGTATCAGCAGCGACAGACAGACCGCGAACCACCGCAGCACCCGTCTCTTCTTACGGGGAGCGGGCATGCCGCCGCCCCCGCCCTCGCCGCCTGAGTGATCACCCGGACCCATACCGCCGCCGCCCGTCTCCCTGTACCGCTGTCGCTGTCGCGGCACGCGGCCGTCCGCGTACTGCGAGTCCCATCGGCGATCGCCCGCAGGCGCACCGCCCTGCATCCCCCGGGCACCTGTGGTGCCGTTCCGCTGCCGCACGGGACCTCCCCGTTTCCGTCCCCACGGTGTGTGCCGAGCCTCTCGGGCACCCGGCCGGGGCGCCCTCGGTCAGGGCTCGTACGTCACTTCGCGCAGACCTTCTTGTCGTTCGCCTTGACGTTCTGGACGCCGTCCGGTGCCTTCTCGGGTGCGGCGACCGGCTCTCCCGCCTTGGTGAAGTCCTTGGCCAACGTGAGCTCCATGGCCTTCCCGACGCTCGGGCTCTCCTTCAGGGCCGACTTCGGCAGGCCCATCATCCCGGCGAGCGTGGCCGCCTGTCCGGCCTGGTCGGGCGAGAACTCCAGCCTGGTCTTGGTCAGTTGGGAGGGGGCGTTGCCGGCGTTGGTCGAGAGGCCGACGCCCTGGGTGTTCTGAAGCCAGTCCACCGTCTCCTGGGCCGCGCCCACCGGTCCGCCGCCGTTGCGTACGTCCACCCGCACCTGGGACGCCGGTACCTTCTTCGCCTTCGTCGGCTCCTTCCCCTTCGAGCCCTTCCCCGTCTTGGTGAGGGACTTGTCCGCCTGGACCATCTTGAAGAGCGGACCGGCTTTCGCCTCATCCAGTACGACGGTTGCGGCGTCCTGGGGGTTGTCCACGACCGGGACCGTGGCGAAGGTGATGTTCTTGACGTTCACCTGCTGAAGATCCTTGGCGAGGTCGGTCAGCTTCCCCACCGTGCCGATGCCGGTGTCGACGGTCAGCGCCTTGGTCATGGCGTTGGCCAGGCCGAACAGCTTCGAGGGATTGCTGAGCGTGTCCCCGGACTTCATCTTCCGGATCATCGAACTGAGGAACTGCTGCTGGAGCTTGATGCGGTCCAGGTCGCTGCCGAATCCGACGGAGTGCCGGGTACGCACGAAGGCCAGCGCCTGCTCGCCCTTGACGGTGTGCTTGCCCGCCGTGAGGTTCAGATGCGACTTGGGGTCCTTGATCGGCTTGGCGGTGCACACCTGCACGCCGCCGACGGCGGAGGACAGCTCCTTGACGGCGTTGAAGTCCGCCATCATGAAGTGGTTGATCTTGACGCCGGTCATCTTCTCGACCGTCCGCCAGGTGCAGCCCGGGTCGCGTCCGGACTGGCCGAGGCTGGTGTTGAACCGTACGTTCTGCTGCCCCGGGATCGTCTTCGTCGAGCCGTCCTTCTGCTTGGTGGGGCAGTCGGGGACGTCGGTGATCATGTCGCGCGGGATCGACAGCGCGGTCGCGTTCGTACGGTCCTTGGAGACGTGGAAGAGGAACGTGGTGTCCGCGTGGCCGACGCTCGCGGCGTCGCCGTAGCCCTTGTTGCCCTTGCCCGTACGGGCGTCGGTGCCGAGGACGAGTATGTTCACCGGGCCGTCGGTGGTGGCGGCGTTGCTCTTGCCGACGTCGACCTTGCTGATGTTGCCGTTGAAGTGGTCGTACAGGAAGTAGCCGACCGTGCCGCCGGCGATCACTATCAAGCCGAGCGTTCCGGCGCTCCAGCGCAGCACCTTCTGCTTCTTCGACGTGCCGGGCCGGCGCTTGCGGCGGCCGTGGCCGCCGGCCGGAGGCGGCGGCTCCGAGCGGCCGCGGCGGCGCTGCGACGGGAGCCGGGGCTCCGTGCCCTCGGCGGCGGAGGACTCGGGAGCTCTTCTGCGGCGCGCGGCGTCGGGACGGCTGCCCGCCGACGGACTTCTGGAGTCGCCAGCGCCAGGGTTCAGCCGCAGCGTGTAGCTGCCGGTGTTCGGGTCGAACACCCACTGATCCGCGGGATCGACGTCTCCCGCATGCCCACGGCCTTGCGCGTTCACGATTGCGTAAGTCCTCCATTAGCCGCCTGGCACCGCCCTGTCGGGGCGGACCGGAGCGGCCACACTATCCGGCAGGTTCGCCGCCGAGCGACGGCGGTGACAAATTCCACGAGCTCAGAAGTGGTCAATTCGCCCTAATCCCAGCGTGGTCGGCGGTGGAGATGTCATGCACGACAGACATCCCGGGCGGCGGTGGTGCCCCGGTAGACCGGCGCCCTCTCGTGGGGCCCGGTGCCGCCGTGCGGTGCGGGGCTTCCTTGCCCCTCACGCACCGAAGGTGTGACGGCGCCGCCCGTGGCTTGGTTCCTGCCGCCCTGACCAGGCGATACGGACGCCTCGGGGGTGGCGCCTGCGGCGCCGTCCGCGCTCTTCGCATCGTCTGTGGCGGCCTGTGCGCCCACCTGTACGTCGCGGTCCTCGCGCAGCCGCGAGAACAGCCGGCCGGCCGCCGGCTGCACCAGTTCGTCGCGGTTTCTGTCGAAGCGGTAGGCCTGTCGCGGCACGGTCAGAAAGCGCACCCTGCCTTCGTCGATATTCCGCATGCCGCGCGCGAGTTCATACAGCTCACCGAGAGAATCCATGCCCTTGTCGGCGGTGAGAGCGGAAGTCGCCTCGTGCAGTACGGGATAGAGCTTCGCCGGGTTCAGCAGCACACCGTTACTCCGTACTTTCTTCACGAGCGAGCCGAGAAACTGCTGCTGCCGGTGCATACGGTCGGTGTCGCTCCCGTTTCCCAGACCGTGCCGCGCCCGTACGTATCCGAGGGCGTCCTCGCCGTCCAGCGTCTGCCGCCCGGCGGGCAGTTCGAGCTTGGCGTCGCGGTCGCTCACCGCACCGGGCAGGCAGACCTCGACGCCGCCCACCGTGTCGACGAGCGACTTGAAGCCGGTGAAGTCGACGACCACATGGTGGTCGACGCGCAGGCCGGTGAGCGTCTCGACGGTACGGATGGTGCACGCGGCCCCGCCGGTCTGGAACGCGCTGTTGAACTGCGCGAAGCGCGCCGGCATGCGCGTACCGTCCCGCCCGGCGCACGCCGGGACCGTGACCATCAGGTCCCGGGGGAGCGAGACGCCGGTCGCGCTGCGCCGGTCCGCCGAGATGTGCAGCAGGATCGCGGTGTCGGAGCGCTGCCCGCCCTGGTCGCGTCCGTAGGCGCCGTTGCCGCCGCGGCGGCTGTCGGAGCCGAGGAGCAGGACGTTCTGCGCCTCGCCGGGCGCGTGTTGGGGACGCTGTGCCTCGTAGTGCCGGAGGGTGCGGGCGGTGCCGACGTCCGTACGGATGTTGCCGTCGAGGCTGTGGTAGAGGGTCCAGCCGATGCCGGCCGCGCCGAGTACGAGCAGCGAGGCGGCGAGCGAGGCCAGGCGCAGCCAGCGGTGGCGGTGACGTCGCCGCGGTTCCCGTGGCCCGGCCGGCCTTCCGCGTTCCCGGCCGCCCGGACGGCCCGGCCCTCCCGGTGCCGCCTGCCGTCCCGGTGCTGCCTGTCGACCCGGGGCTTCCGGTGCTGCCTGCCGGCCGGGTTTTCGGCGGGCGGGGTGCGGGGCGCCGGGCCGGACTCCCGGCACGGACGTGCCGCGGGGCGCGACGCCCCGGGCTGCCGTGCCCTGAGTCGCGGTGCCCTGAGTCGCCGTGCCGTGTACTGCTCTGCCGTCGTCGCTACCGGAGTCGGTCACGTCTGCGTCATCCCTCGTGGTCTCGGCGGCGCGTGCGGGGACGCGTACAGGCGTGGGGCGCCGGTCAGGAAGGCAGACGCCCGGATCCCGTACAAGGTTGTACGCAAGGTTGATCGCTGCTGATCAGTGATGAATACCGACGATCATCGCTGACCGTGCCGAGCCGGGCGGGAAGGAGAGGCGGGTCGCGGTCTGGGCTCAGTCGATGGTGTGGGTGACGCGCTCGTCCTCACTGCGTTTGCCGAGGGCGGAGGCGTCCAGCGCCGCGGAGTTGCGGCACAGCACGACCGAGCCGCCGACCGCCAGCGGGGCCAGCAGCCCGGCGCTCAGCCCGTCCCAGGTGTCGTACGGACGGCGCGAGAGCACCCGCGCACCGCGCTCCAGGCCCATCGCCTCCGCGTCCGCCAGCGCGCGCCCGACCGCCGCGTCTCCCGTGAGGGTCTCCTGCTCGCCGGGCGGCAGAAGGAAGGGGTCCTCCGGGCCGACGGGTGCGTACGGCACGAACCGGTCGCCCTGGCCCGGCACTTCGGCCGCGTAGTCGAGGAAGCCCTCGGGGCGTTCCCGGAAGCGCGCGCCCAGCGGCAGCAGGCTCAGCGCGATGCGCTCGCCCCCGCAAGAGCGCGCCGCCGCAAGGGAGTCGGGACCGCTGACGACGAGCGCGGCGCCCGCCGGGTCGCCGTGCACGTCGGCGACGACGCCGGCGGCGGAACAGGCCAGCAGCCACACGGCCGTCTGCCAGTGCGCGGGCAGCAGCAGGGCGAGGCGGTCGCCGGGCTCGGCGGCCAGCTCGTCCTGGAGCAGATTCGCGGTCTTCCACGTCCAGTTGGCGAGGGTGGCCGCGGACAGCTCGACGCGTTCGCCGGTGGCGTCGTCGTAGAACGTCACCAGGGGACGCGAGGGGTCCTGGTCGAGAGCGGAACGCAGCAGGTCGGCGGGGGTGCGTGGGGGAGTGCTCACCCGGCAAGCGTACGCATCGGGCACGGGCCGCCGTGGCGTGGGGCCGCGGGGAGCGGAGCGCGGGAGCGCAGTGTGCGTGCGGCGGGGACGCGGCGCGAGCGGAGGCGCCGTACGGAGCAGCAACTCAGGCTTTTTGTCCGGATAGACAGATATGAGTGCCTATGTGCACGATCGCGTCATGCGAGCACTACTAGTCACCTCGATCGGGATCGCGTGTGCGGGAGCCGTGCTGTTGCCGCTCGCGCCGACCGAGTCCGCCGAAGCCCTGCTGTCCGGCAAGTCCTCGACGTCGACCGGCGACGCCGCGCCGCCCGTCGCCCGCGGATCCGCGGGCGGGGAGCGCGCGGGCACGGGCACGGAGGCCCGTACGGACGCCGCGCGCGACGGCGGCGTCTCCGGCAGCACCCAGTCGCTGCCGCTGCGCGCCGGGGGAGGGGACAAGCGCTCGGGCGACAAGCTGCTCTCCGCGTGGGAGGACGACCCGTCAGGCGGAAGACGTGTGACCTCCCGGAAGGTGAAGCCCTTCTCGCTCGTGGGCGTGGTCTGGAAGGACGTCTCGGCCGTGCCCCCGGGACGGATGCAGGTGCAGACGCGGGCCTCCGGCAGCGGGAAGTGGTCCTCGTGGCGGACGTTGGAGACGCACGGCGACGGCCCGGAGTCGGACGGGCGCGGGCGTTCCGGCGAGAAGCCGCTCGGCGCGACCGCGCCGATGTGGACCGGCGACTCGACGGCCGTACGTGTGCGGCTGCTGCCCGCGGCCGGTGAGAAGGCCGGAGGCGCCGCGGACCGGAAGCGGGCGGCGGGCGAGGCCGGACTGCCCGAGGGAGCGCGTCTGGAGCTCGTCGACCCCGGTGACTCGCCCGGTTCGGGCTCGGGTTCACGCTCCGGCGCGGACTCCGGATCCGGCTCCGGCTCCGGCTCGGGTGCCCGTGCCGGCGAGGGCGGCGGCGGTGGCGGCGGGGACAGCGGAAGCGGCAGCGAAGGGACCGCGTCAGGAGGTGACGGCGGCGCACGCAGTGACGGTCCGCGCGACGACGACCCCGGGCAGCGCCCCGGCGGCGTACTCCCCGAACTCTCCCGCAGCGCCACCCGCTCCACATACGGGGACGACGCCGCGGACGCCACCCCCTCCGATCAGGACCGCGCCGACGACAGCCGCATCGGTCCCCGCCCCCGCATCGTCACCCGCAAGGGCTGGGGCGCGGACGAGAACCTGCGCGAGCGGGAGTTCGCCTACAGCAAGTCCGTGAAGGCCGCCTTCGTCCACCACTCGGCCGAGACGAACGACTACGACTGCGCCGACGTCCCGGCGATCATCCGCGGCATCTACCGCTACCACGTGCAGAGCAGCCACTGGCGGGACATCGGCTACAACTTCCTCGTCGACAAGTGCGGCACGATCTACGAGGGCCGCGCCGGCGGAGTCGCCAAGCCGGTCATGGGCGCCCACACCCTCGGCTTCAACGCGGACACCACCGGCATCGCCGTCCTCGGGACGTACTCCAAGGCCGTGCCCTCGACCGCCGCCAGGGACGCCCTCGCCAAACTGACGGCGTGGAAGCTCGGCGTCCACGGCGTCGACGCGAGCGGCAAGGCCACGCTGACCTCGGAGGGCGGCACCAAGTACCGCAAGGGCAGCAAGGCCACGTTCAACGCGGTCGCCGGCCACCGGGACGGCTTCACCACGGAGTGCCCCGGCGAGAAGCTCTACGGCGCCCTTCCCGGAATCCGTACGGAGGCCGGGCGGTTGCAGGGCCGCCGCTGAGACGGACGGTTCGCACGGGCCGTCGCCGAGGCGGCCGCGTGCCCGTGCCGCGCGGGTCCCCTTCCCCGTGCGGTACGGGCGCGCGGCGCGAGCCGTACCGCACGGGCGCGAGCAGCTTCCGGGCGCGCCCCGGAAGATCGCCGTCCCTGCATAAACTGGCCGCCGCCGTCCCGGCCCCCGTCCGGCTCGGGCCCCCGCCGCCGTCAGGAAGCGAAGACACACGGTGACAGAAGCGATCCTCCTCGTCGGGGGCAAGGGCACCCGGCTGCGTCCGCTGACCGTGCACACACCGAAGCCGATGGTGCCGGCGGCCGGAGTCCCCTTCCTCGCCCACCAGTTGGCGAGAGCGCGGGCCGCCGGTGTCGACCACGTGGTGATGGCGACCTCGTATCTCGCGGAGGTCTTCGAGCCGTACTTCGGCGACGGTTCGCAGCTCGGACTGCACCTGGAGTACGTCACCGAGAAGGAGCCGCTCGGCACCGGCGGCGCCATCCGCAACGTCGCCTCCCGGCTGCGTTCCGCGCCGTCCGACCCCGTCCTCATCTTCAACGGCGACATCCTCACCGGCCTCGACATCGGCGCACTCGTGGCCACCCACACCCGCAGCGGCGCCGACGTCTCCCTCCACCTCACCCGGGTCGAGGACCCGCGCGCGTACGGACTCGTGCCCACCGACGAGGACGGCCGCGTCACCGCCTTCCTGGAGAAGCCGCAGACGCCCGAGGAGATCGTCACCGACCAGATCAACGCCGGCGCCTACGTCTTCGACCGCTCGGTCATCGACACCATCCCCGCGGACCGTCCCGTCTCCGTCGAACGGGAGACCTTCCCCGGCCTGCTCGCCGAAGGGGCCCGCCTCCAGGGCATGGTCGACTCCACGTACTGGCTCGACCTGGGCACACCGCAGGCTTTCGTCCGCGGCTCCGCCGACCTCGTGCTCGGCCGGGCGCCCTCCCCGGCGCTGCCCGGCCGCTGCGGCGAACGGCTCGTGCTGGACACGGCGAGCGTCGCGCCCGACGCGAAGCTCACCGGCGGGACGGTCGTGGGCGCGGGGGCGACGATCGGCGCGGGTGCGCGGATCGACGGTTCGACCGTGCTGGACGGTGCCCTCGTCGAACAGGGCGCGTACGTACGGGACTCGCTGATCGGCGCCGGTGCCCGCGTCGGCTCGGGCGCGGTCCTCGACGGTGCCGTGGTGGGCGACGGCGCGGTGATCGGCGAGCGCAACGAGCTGCGCGACGGCCTCCGCGTGTGGTGCGGGGCGCACATCCCGGCGGGGGCGGTGCGCTTCTCGTCCGACGAGTGAGTCCGACGAGCGGGCGGACCGTACGGCGGGACGTACGGGCGGGGCGCGGTTCGCCCGTCGGTCCTCAACTCCTGTGCCCACGGCCCGAGTCGGGCCTGGTTCCGCCCCTCCCCGTATGCGCCGGGCGCCGCGCGCATACGCTGTCGGCCGTGTCCGCACAGCCCGCCGTCCGCATCTGGAACGCCCCCGCGTCGTACGACCTGGGGGGCAGTCTGCGTGTGCTGCGGCGGGGTCCGTACGACCCCTGCTTCCGCGCCGAGGGCGGTGCGGTCTGGCGTGGGACGCGTACGCCCGCGGGCCCGGCGACGCTGCGGATCACGGCCGGAGGGCGCCTCGAACCGGCAGATCCGGCAGACCCCGCAGAGGCGTCGGGCTGTGCCGGTGGTTCCGCGGGCTCCGTTCCCGTACGCGCCGAAGCCTGGGGACCGGGCGGCGACTGGTGTCTCGAACGGCTGCCCTCGCTGCTCGGCGCGGACGACGACCCGTCGGCCTTCGTCCCCCACCACCGCCTCACCCGCGAGGCCCACCGCCGCCACCCCGGGCTCCGACTGGCGCGCACCGGGCTGGTGATGGAGGCGCTGATCCCGTCGGTGCTGGAGCAGAAGGTGACGACCCACGAGGCGTACCGCGCGTGGCGGCTCCTCGTGCGCCGGTACGGCGAGCGTGCGCCCGGTCCGCACGACGACCTCTACGTCATGCCGGACGCCCGCGGTTGGTGCCGCGTTCCCTCGTGGGAGTGGCACCGTGCGGGCGTCGATGACAAGCGCTCCGCCACGGTCGTCCGCGCCGCCCAGCGCGCCCCTCGTCTGGAGGAGGCCGCGTCGATGGAACTGGCCGCGGCCATGCGGCGGTTGCAGCTCATCCCGGGCATCGGCCCGTGGACGGCCGCCGAGACCCTGCAACGCAGCAACGGCGACCCCGACGCGCTGACGGTCGGCGACCTCCATCTCCCGCGCATCGTCGGCTACTCGCTCACGGGCGCGCGCGACACCGACGACGCCGCGATGCTGGAACTGCTCGCTCCGTACGAGGGCCAGCGGCACCGCGCCGCCCGGCTGATCCTGCTCGCCGGACGGGCACCGGCACGGCGCGAACCGCGCTTCCCCATCGGGAACATCGCCCGTCTGTGACGTCGCGTGGCGCGACGCGTTCCGTGCGCTCAGCGCACCTCGGTGAAGTCGCCGCCGTCCCGCGCAGGCCGCCGCTTCGGCGGCGCCGCGGCGTGGCCCACGGCGACGGCGCCCATCGGGTCCCAGTCGGCGGGCAGTTCGAGGACGTCGCGTACGACGTCGCGGCAGAACATCGTCGACGAGACCCAGGCGGAGCCCAGTTGCTCACCGGCCAGCGCCACCAGGAAGTTCTGGATGCCCGCGCCGCACGCGACGACGAACATCTCCCGCTCCGCCGCGGAGCGCCGTGCGTCCGGGTAGTCGTGCGCGCCGTCCGCGACGAGACACGGCACCACGAGGTAGGGCGCCTCGCGCAGCACGTCGCCCCGGCGTACGCGCTTGGCGATGCTCTCCTCGCTCTTGCCGTCCGCCCGCAGATCCGCGATCCACTGCTCGCGCATCGCGTCGAGCAGCTTCCGCCGCGACTCGGGCGACTCCAGCAGGACGAAGCGCCACGGCGTCGTGTGATGCGGTGCGGGCGCCGTCACCGCCGCGTCGACGGCCCGGCGCACCGCGCCGCCGTCCACCGGCTCGGAGGTGAACTCCCGTACGGTGCGCCGCAGTTGGAGCGCCTCCCGTACGGCCTCGGAGGTGCCCAGCCGGAACATGTCCTGCGCGGCGTCCCGCACCAGGGACCGCGCGGAGGCCGGCGGCTCCCCCGACTCCCGTACGTGCTGCGGCAGTCCGCGGACGACGGCCACGGGAAGGCCGTCCGCCTTGCCCTTCACCAGCTCGCCGGCGGCGGCCAGTTCGTCGCCGACGGCCGTGACCGTCACGCCCAGCGGATTGCCGAACGTGTCGAGGCCGCCGCGCAGATCCTCCAGGACGCGTACGCCCGCGGCGCCGATCGCGACGTCGGTCTGGCCCTCGCGCCACGGCCGTCCGAAGGTGTCGGTGACGACCACGCCGACGTCGGCGCCCAGCGCGTCCCGTACGCCCTCGCGGATGCGCCGGGCCGAGGCGTCCGGGTCCTCGGGCAGCAACAGCACAGTGCCCTTGGGGGTGTTGGAGGCGTCCACGCCCGCCGCGGCCATGACGAAGCCGTGCCGGGACTCCACGATGCGCGCGGGCCCGCGGCGTGCGACGACCCGTACGGTCTCCGCGTCGATGGCCTCCTCGCGGTCGTCGGCGCGTACGACGCGGCCCTCGGCCTTGCTCACGATCTTCGAGGTGACGATGAGCACGTCGCCGTCGACGAGCCCGCCGGGAGCGTCCGCGCCGGCGGCCGTCTCCGCGTCCGTACCGTCCGAAGTCCCCGTCAGCGCACCGACGATGAGCTTCACCAGATCGTCGCCGGGCCGCACCTCGGGGATGCCGGGCAGCGCCCAGACCCGGTACGCGGGCAGGGGCCGCCGGGCGCCGTCGCCGGTGCTTCCCGTGCCGGAGCCGACGTCCGGTGCGCCGCCGGCGCCGTCTCTGCCGCTCGCCCCGACCGTCATGCGTTCACCTCTTCCGCCAGCGTGAGCGCCTCCCGCGCCATGGCGGCCGTCGCCTCGGTGCCGGTCATCATCAACGGCACGGCGCGGCACCGGATTCCGGCGTCCTCGACGGACTGCACCGAGCCCGCGTCCACCGTGTCGACGAGCCAGCCGTCGAGCAGCCCGCTGCCGTAGTGCTGTGCGACGGCGGCCGCGGTGGACTCGACGCCCACCGCCGCGAGGACCTTGTCCGCCATGCCGTGCACCGGTGCGTCCCCGACGATCGGCGACAGCCCGACCACCGGCACTCCGGCCTCCGCGATGCCCTCACGGATCCCCGGCACGGCGAGGATCGTCCCCACGCTGACCACCGGGTTGGAGGGCGGGAAGAGGATCACGTCCGCCTCGGCGATCGCGTCGAGCACACCCGGCGCGGGCTTCGCGCTCTCGGCGCCCACCGGTACGACGGCGTGCGCGGCGACGGAGGCCCGCAGCCGCACCCAGTACTCCTGGAAGTGGACGGCCTTGCGGCTCTCGCCGCCGTCGTTCTGCGGTCCGTCCGCCAAGTCGGCGGTGTCGATGAGCACATGGGTCTCGACGCGGTCGTCCGTCATCGGCAGCAGCCGCACCCCGGGCTGCCAGCGCGCGCACAGCGCCTCGGTGACGGCGCTGAGCGGATATCCGGCGCCCATCATCTGCGTACGGACGATGTGGGTCGCGAAGTCCCGGTCGCCGAGCCCGAACCACTCGGGGCCCACGCCGTAGGCGGCCAGCTCCTCCTTCACCGCGAAGGTCTCGCCGGCCCGGCCCCAGCCCTGTTCCTCGTGGATGCCGCCGCCGAGCGTGTACATCACGGTGTCGAGGTCGGGGCAGACCTTCAGCCCGAAGAGATGGATGTCGTCACCGGTGTTGCCGACGACGGTGATCTCCGCGTCGGGCGCCGCCTCCTTCAGTCCACGGAGAAAGCGCGCGCCACCGATGCCCCCGGCCAGAACCACAATCCGCTCCATGCGGACCAGTGTGTCAGCAGGGCTTCGCGGTCCGGCAGCGCGGTCGGCGCCGTACGGAGGTCACCGGGCCCTCGGGACACGGCGGTTCAGTCGGCGGCGAGCTGCACGGTCCCGGCGGAGCACGCGGCGACGGGCTCGTGCATCGGCATCTCTGTCAGCCCCGGGAAATAGACGTGCAGACTGACGACGGGAACGAGGCTCTCGTTGACCACCTCGTGCACATATCCGGGCGCGAACGTACGCAGCGCCTCGGCCCGCAGCGCGCGGCGCGTCCCGCGCGCGTACTCGGTCAACTCGCCCTCCAGGACGGTGAAGACACCGGACGAGGGGCCGTGCCCGTGCCGTCCGCTGCCCTGTCCTGGCAGCCAGCTCAGCAGCCACACCTCGTAGCCGGGCCCGGTGCGCAGCCGGTGGTACCAGCGGCTCGCGGCGTCGTAGCGCACCAGCGGCGCCCAGCCTGCGCGGTCGGCGGCGATCGTACGGGCCAGCCCGGCGAAGCCCGCGACGGTGTCGGGATGGCGGGGCACGGCGGGCATGAGGTGGGGGAGGGCGAGCGGATCGCCCCCGATCTGGATGTCGCTCTGGACGTCGGCCTGGACGTCGCTCTGGATGGCGCTGTTCGCTGCGGGGCTGTTCACGTCGGGATGGTCTTTCGCGCTGGGGCGCCCGGTGCGTTGCCGGACGGAAGGCGGACGACGGACGACGGGCGGAGAGCCGTCGGGGATGCGGTGGCCGCGGCGGGCCACTTGGCTGGAGCGGGGCCGGAGCGGGGCCGGACCGGGTGCGCGGACCGGGCAGGGGATCTGCCGGGCGGCGCCGTGCGGTCGGCCGGTCAGTCGCTCAACAGCAGCGGCGGCGTCGACAGGAAGTGAGACAGGAACAGCGGCAGTGACCCGTGGCGACGCGAGCAGCGCGAAGGGGCCGCGCGGCGGCGGCCGTGAAGAGCTCGGGAGTCACTGGCATGCGGCCAAGGAGACCGAGAGAGGGCTGCCGCTGTCAACTCAGGCGTCGCGTCGGAGCCCGGTTGTTCATCACATCCGGTTGCCGTCCCTGGCGAAAGGTTTGTGCGTCATGGGGAGCGGACACCTGGCGCAACACTCGCGCACATGAACGTCGTTGTGCATCTGTGACCAAGCCGTGATCGCGGCTGTGCGGCCCGTCCGCGGCCCGTCCGCGGCCCGTCTGCGGTCCGTCCGCGGTCACTGCCTCCGGCGTCCCACGGGAAAACCGGACGACTGGGTTCCGAGCAGTGATCGGCGGTCCGTATGGGCAGGTTCGTGGTGATATGAACACTTACCGTCTTCGCTTGGTTCCGCAGAGTGAATAACGGACTCAATAGCAGATCTCGGCTTGACTGGTGCGGATCGGCACACTTGTAATTTCACACGTGTCGTTCAGTCACGATCGATAACGACAGCATCACGGGGAAGCAAAGTACGGACGAGGGGCGCACATGACCGAGCTGTTCCAGGAAGTGCTGGTCGAAGAAGGAGAAGAGGAGCTCGGCTGGCAGGAACGCGCGTTGTGCGCCCAGACCGACCCCGAGTCCTTCTTCCCTGAGAAGGGCGGCTCCACCAGGGAGGCCAAGAAGGTCTGCCTCGCCTGCGAGGTCCGCTCCGAATGCCTGGAGTACGCGCTCGCGAACGACGAACGCTTCGGTATCTGGGGCGGATTGTCCGAGCGTGAACGGCGGCGCCTGAAGAAGGCCGCTGTCTGAGCAACTCCCGGACGCCCGGCGTCCGTACGTGCACGGCTTCTTTCACGGACGAGAAGTCCCCTGGGTTGCACGGCTGGTTGTACGACTGCGAGCAGGACCGGATGGGCTCCCGGCACCGAGCCGTTAGTGTGTGGCGCGTCCTTGGCGTACGGCCCCACCGCGGGGAGTGCGCCTACGAGTCCGACGCAGCGTCTCCGGGGGATCGCCCCCGGTACCCCGGGAGGGGCCCGCACCTCGATGTCCGTGCACAGCCATTCGGCTGCCCAGTACGAGGCGGCCACACCTGAGTTCCCCCGGCACGTCGTCACCGCCGTGCTGGTCTCCCACGACGGCGCGAGGTGGCTGCCCGAGGCCCTGTCGGGCCTGCTCTCCCAGGAACGTCCCGTCCAGGACGTCATCGCGGCCGACACCGGCAGCGCGGACGAGTCCGCCCAGATCCTCGCGGAATCGCTCGGCCCCGACCGCGTCCTGCACATGGCACGCCGCACCGGGTTCGGCGCCGCCGTCGACGAGGCCGAACGCACCGCGCGCGTACAGACGCCCGACGACCTTCCGTATCTCAAGCGCCCCAGCGGCTGGGACCCGGTCACCCGTACCTGGCGCGACGACGCCTACGACATGCCGGAGCTGCCGCACGGCGAGCCCGTCCACTGGCTGTGGCTGCTGCACGACGACTGCGCACCCGAACCGGACGCGCTGGCACGGCTGTTGAGGATCGTCGACGCCGACCCGGACGCCACGATCGTCGGCCCCAAGCTGCGCAGTTGGTACGACCGCAGACAGCTCCTCGAAGCCGGGGTGTCGATCGCGAACAGCGGACGCCGCTGGAGCGGCATCGAGCGCCGCGAACAGGACCAGGGCCAGCACGACCAGGTGCGTACGGTCCTGTCGGTCTCCACCGCCGGGATGCTCATCCGCCGGGACGTCTTCGAGCAACTCGGCGGCTTCGACCGGCATTTGCCGCTGATGCGGGACGACGTCGACCTGTGCTGGCGTGCGCACTCCGCCGGGCACAACGTGCTGATCGTCCCCGAGGCGGTCGTCCGGCACGCCGAGGCCGCCTCGCGTGAGCGCCGTCCCGTGGACTGCGTGGGCCGCGGAGCGCGCGGCGGCGCCAGCCCGCACCGCGTCGACAAGGCCGGCGCCGTCTACACGCTGCTCGCCAACGTCCCCTCGTCCAAGCTCTTCTGGGTGATGCTGCGGCTCGTCCTCGGGACGCTGCTGCGCACCCTCGCCTATCTCGTCGGCAAGGCGCCCGGACAGGCGCTCGACGAAGTGCGGGGCCTGACCGGGACGCTGCTGCGGCCCGGACGGATCCTGGGCGCGCGGCGCAGACGGGGCAAACCCGCCGTCCCCTACGGCGAACTGCGGCATCTCTTCCCGCCGCCCGGCGCGACCGTACGGGCCACCGCCGAGCAGGTCGCGAGCAACTTCGGGGGCCGCGCCGAACCGGACATGTCCTCGGGCGGACGGCACGGCGCCGTCGAGTCCGGGCCGGGCGACGAGGACGCGGACTATCTCCAGGTCGAGCAGTTCGCGCGGCTGAAGCAGATCGCCCGCAAGCCGGGCCCGGTGCTCTTCGCCGTGCTGCTGCTGGTCTCCCTGATCGCCTGCCGCCAACTGCTGGGCGGGGGCGCGCTCGCCGGGGGCGCGCTGCTGCCGGCGCCCGCCGACGTCGCGGACCTGTGGGGCCGTTTCGCCGACGGCTGGCACCCCGTGGGCATCGGCGGCACACAGACCGCGCCGCCGTATCTCGCGATCGTCGCCGGCGTCGCCACCGTCTTCTTCGGCAGTACGGGCTTCGCGCTCACGCTGCTGCTGGTGTGCTCGGTGCCGCTGGCCGGATTCACCGCGTACTTCACCTCGCGCCCGCTGGTGGAGTCCCGGCTGCTGCGGGCCTGGGGCAGCGTCGCGTACGCGTTCCTGCCCGCGGCCACGGGCGCGCTCGCGGGCGGCCGCATCGGCACCGCCGTACTGGCGATCACGCTGCCGCTGCTCGCGCGGGCCGCCGTCGCGGTCAGCGGGCTGCGGGGCAGGCCGGGTTGGCGTTCCGTATGGGGCTATGCGCTGCTGCTGACGCTGGCGACCTCCTTCACACCGCTGGTGTGGCTCATCGCCGTGACGCTGCTCGCGGTGGTGCTCGTACTGCGCAGGCTGGGCCTCACGGACGGCCTCGGCGAGAGTGAGACGGCCGCGGACGAGGACGGCGGGTCCGACGGACCGCTGCGCGGCGTCCTCGCGCGCAACGCCGCCGCGCTGCTCACGCCGATCGTGCTGCTCGCCCCCTGGTCGCTCTCGCTCTTCACGGACCCGGCGAACCTCTTCCGCGAGGCCGGGCTGACGTACGGAGCCGGATCAGCCGACGCCCTCGGCCTGTTGACGCTGACGCCCGGCGGGCCGGGTGCCGTCGGCGGGCTGCTGCTGGTCGGTGTGGTGCTCGCGGCGCTGGCCGCGCTGCTGCGCGGCGAGCGGCAGGCGGCGATCCGCGCCGCGTGGGCCGTCGCACTGGTCGGACTGCTGTACGCGGGGGTGGCCAACAGCGTCGCGTGGGCCGGTCCGGCCACGCTCGTGTACGGGATGGCGCTGCTGTGCGCCGCCGTGCTGGGAGCCGAGGGCGCCAAGGAG
>NZ_LJGW01000342.1:0-6193 GCF_001751255.1 Streptomyces nanshensis
CGTCCCAGCCGGGAGGGGGTGCCCGGTGGCGGCGTCAGGCCGCCACCGGGAGCTGGTGCCCTCCCTCGGACACGGGCCCGGACTCGGCCGGGGTCAGGGCCAGTTCGAGCACCTGCCGGATGTCGGAGAGCGGACGCACGTCCAGCTTCTCCAGCACCTCGTCCGGCACGTCGTCCAGGTCGGGCTCGTTCCGCTTGGGCACGACGACCGTGGTGATGCCCGCGCGGTGCGCCGCCAGCAGCTTCTGCTTGACGCCGCCGACCGGCAGCACCCGTCCCGTCAGGGACACCTCGCCCGTCATCGCCACGTCCGTGCGCACCTGGCGCCCGCTCAGCAGCGACGCCAGAGCGGTGGTCATCGTGACGCCCGCGCTCGGCCCGTCCTTGGGCACGGCGCCCGCCGGGACGTGCAGATGGATGCCGCGGTCCTGCAAGTCACCGACCGGCAGCTCCAGTTCGGCGCCGCGCGAGCGCAGGTACGACAGCGCGATGTGCGCGGACTCCTTCATCACGTCGCCGAGCTGACCGGTGAGCGTCAGTCCGGAGCCGCCCGTCTCGGGGTCGGCGAGCGACGCCTCGACGAAGAGCACGTCGCCGCCCGCGCCCGTGACCGCGAGCCCCGTGGCCACACCCGGCACGGACGTACGCCGCTCCGCCGGGTCCTGGGCGGACTCGGGGGTGTGGTGCGGGCGTCCGATGAGGGCGCGCAGCTCCTCCGGGCCGACGGCGACGGGCAGTCGGCGCTCGCCCAGCTCGTGCTGTGCCGCGACCTTGCGCAGCACACGGGCCACCGAGCGCTCCAGGTTCCGTACGCCCGCCTCACGCGTGTACTCGGCGGCGAGCTTGCGCAGGGCGCCGTCCTCCAGCACGACCTCGCCGGCCTCCAGACCGCTGCGTTCGAGCTGGCGCGGGAGCAGGTGGTCGCGGGCGATGGTGACCTTCTCGTCCTCGGTGTAGCCGTCGAGCTGCACGACCTCCATACGGTCCAGCAGCGCGTCCGGGATCGCCTCCATGACGTTGGCGGTGGCGAGGAAGACCACGTCGGACAGGTCGAGTTCGACCTCCAGATAGTGGTCGCGGAAGGTGTGGTTCTGCGCCGGGTCCAGGACCTCCAGCAGCGCCGAGGAGGGATCGCCGCGGAAGTCCGCGCCGAGCTTGTCCACCTCGTCCAGCAGCACGACCGGGTTCATCGAACCGGCCTCCTTGACCGCCCGCACGATGCGGCCGGGCAGCGCGCCGACGTACGTACGCCGGTGGCCGCGGATCTCCGCCTCGTCGCGGACGCCGCCCAGCGCGACGCGCACGAACTTGCGTCCCATGGCGCGGGCCACGGACTCCCCCAGCGACGTCTTGCCGACGCCGGGCGGGCCGGTCAGCGCGAGCACGGCACCGCCGCGCCGCCCGCCGACGACGCCGAGACCGCGCTCCTCGCGGCGCTTGCGCACCGCCAGATACTCGGTGATGCGCTCCTTGACGTCCTGCAGACCCGCGTGGTCGGCGTCCAGGACGGCCTGGGCGCCCGCGATGTCGTAGGCGTCCTCGGTCCGCTCGTTCCAGGGCAGCTCCAGGACGGTGTCGAGCCAGGTGCGGATCCAGCCGCCCTCCGGCGACTGGTCGGAGGAGCGCTCCAGCTTCTCCAGCTCCTTCATCGCGGCCTTGTGGACGTGCTCGGGCAGGGCCGCGGCCTCGACACGGGCCCGGTAGTCCTCGCCCTCGTCCTCGGGGTCGCCGTTCAGCTCCGCCAACTCCTTGCGTACGGCGTCGAGTTGGCGCCGCAGCAGGAATTCGCGCTGCTGCTTGTCCACGCCCTCCTGGACGTCCTTGGCGATCGACTCGGCCACGTCCTGCTCGGCCAGGTGCTCGCGCAGCGTGGACACGGCGAAGCGCAGCCGCTCGACGGGGTCGAGGGTCTGCAGCAGCGTGAGCTTCTGCTCGGTGGAGAGGAACGGGGAGTATCCGGCGTTGTCGGCGAGCCGTCCGGCGTCGTCGATCTGCTGAAGCCGGTCGACGATCTGCCAGGCGCCGCGCTTACGGAGCCAGTCGGCGGCGATCGCCTTGTACTCGGTCATCAACTCGGCGGCGCCGTCCGGGCCGTCCGTCTTCTGAGCCGTTCCGTCCGGTGCCGTCTCCTCCGCGACGGTCCCCTGGACCCACAGGGCCGCACCGGGACCCGTCGTACCGGAGCCGACGCGCACCCGCTCCAGGCCGCGGATGAGGGCGCCGGGGTCGCCGTCCGCGAGGCGGCCGACCTGCTCGACGCGGCCGAGCACGCCCATGCCGGCGAGGCTGCCGCCGATCCGCGGCACCAGCAGCACCCGCGGCTTCTCCCCCTTGTCCCCCTTGTTGTCCTTGTTCTCCCCGTTCTCCCCCTCGCCGGCGGCGGCCTGTGCGGCCTCGACCGCCGAGCGCACTTCGCTGTCGGACAGGTCCAGCGGCACCACCATCCCCGGCAGCACGACCTCGTCGTCGAGCGGCAGCACGGGCAGGGTGAGCAGTGTGGACGTCGAAGCCATGATCTCTCCCTCGGCAGGCAAGTTGAGCTATGCCCACTCAATGCATTCGAGGCCGAGGATGTTCCGCCGCGAGGCTTCTGTTCGCCATCAGCGATCACCGGCGGGGCGCGGCCGGATCCGCCGGGCACGGCAGGATGGGACGCATGCCGCCCATGTCCACGGAGCCCAGCGACGCCCTGTCCGCCGACGTCCCGGCCGGCGAGACCGCGACCACCGGCCCCGCGCCCGAGTCCAAGTCCGCGTCCGCGTCCGGCACCTCACGGCAACCGTCACCGCCGCCCGCGCATTCCGCGCCGTACGGACTCCCGGAGGACCGGCCCGTCGTCCTCGACCGCCGGGACGGCCCGTACGGCGAGGTGGTGCTGCGGCGGCACGGCGACGTCCTCCAGATCATCGCCAACGGCACCTTCCTCATGGACACCTCCGACGGGCGCTCCGAGCGCCTCCTCGTACGCGCCGCCCTGGACGAGCTGCGCCGAGGCCCGCACCGCGCGGCGCCCCGGCTGCTGATCGGCGGGCTCGGCGTCGGCTTCTCGCTCGCACAGGCGGCGGACGAACCGGAGTGGGGCGGCGTCACGGTCGTCGAGCGGGAGGAGGCCGTGATCGCCTGGCACCGCGACGACGGTCCGCTCTCCCCGCTCACGACGGCGGCGCAGCGCGATCCCCGTACGCACATCGAGCACGCGGACCTCGCGGAGTATCTGCGCCGCGGGGACGGGCTCTTCGACGCGCTCTGTCTGGACGTCGACAACGGACCGGAGTGGACGGTCACCGAGGACAACGGCTCGCTCTACTCCCCCGCCGGTCTCGCCGCGTGCCGGGACCGGCTGGCACCCGGCGGCGTCCTCGCCGTCTGGTCCGCACAAAGCTCCCCGACATTCCAGGAAGCATTGCGGAATGCCGGATTCCATAGGGTTCGCGCGGATGAGATCCCCGCCGTCCGAGGCGTCCCCGACGTGGTCCACTTCGCAACCAAACCGGCATAGCCGCGGCCGACACCAGCCCCTTACGCTTCTGCCAGCACGCATACAAACAAGGCACGGGGCCATGCAGGGGCGGGGTCTAATGGACCAGAAGAACATCACACCGACGCAGAGCAACAGCGCGAACTCCACGACCACCCCGGGCGCACAGCGCAGAATCCTGGTCGTCGAGGACGATCCCACGATCGTCGACGCCATCGCGATGCGGCTGCGTGCCGAGGGGTTCCAGGTACAGACGGCGGGCGACGGCCCAGCCGCCGTCGACACCGCCGAGGCCTGGCAGCCCGATCTGATCGTCCTGGACGTGATGCTCCCGGGCTTCGACGGGCTGGAGGTCTGCCGCAGGGTGCAGTCCCAGCGTCCGGTCCCGGTGCTGATGCTCACGGCGCGGGACGACGAGACGGACATGCTCGTCGGGCTCGGGGTCGGCGCGGACGACTACATGACGAAGCCGTTCTCGATGCGCGAGGTCGCCGCACGCGTCCATGTGCTGCTGCGCCGCGTGGAGCGCGCGACGCTCGCCGCGCACACCCCGCGCAGCGGGATACTCCGCCTCGGCGAGCTGGAGATCGACCACTCGCAGCGGCGGGTGCGGGTCACCGGTGAGGACGTGCACCTCACGCCCACCGAGTTCGACCTGCTGGTGTGCCTCGCGCACTCCCCGCGCGCCGTGCTCTCCCGCGAGCAGTTGCTCGCGGAGGTGTGGGACTGGGCGGACGCCTCCGGCACCCGCACCGTCGACAGCCACATCAAGGCGCTGCGCCGCAAGATCGGCGCCGAGCGCATCCGTACGGTGCACGGCGTGGGCTACGCGCTGGAGACACCCTCCTCGGGCTCCAACGGCGCCAACGCCGGGTCCGGCGCGGAAGGCGGCGCGGGCGGCGGCTATCCGGCGCCGGCCGCCGACGGTTCCTGACGGGCGGCGCCGGGACGTGACACAGCTTCCTGACTCGCCCTCCGCGACCCGCGCGGCAGGGCTCCCGCGCACGACGGTGCGCGTCACGGGGAGGTTCCTCGGACGCGCGCTGCGTGCCCTGGGCCGTGTGCACCAGCGCCTGCGCAGGCGCTGGGAGCCGGTGTGGCTCGGCTGGCTCGACCGCCTCTGGGAGGGGCTGCGTCCGCTCGACCCGTACCGCTCGGTGAAGGCGGCGCTCGGCGCGCTGGTGATCGTCTCCGTGGTGATCACGACGCTGCTCGCGCTCTTCGCGGTCAACTCCGCGACCGAGCTGCGCGTGATCACCATCATCTCGATCATCGCCTCGCTGCTGATCACGCAGTTCGTGGCGCAGTCGCTCACGGCTCCGCTGGACGAGATGACCGACGCCGCCCGCGCCATGGCGGACGGCGACTACTCGCGCCGCGTACGCGGCGACCGCCGGGACGAGTTCGGCGAACTCGCCGAGACCTTCAACCAGATGGCAGCCGACCTGGAGGCCGTCGACCGGCACCGCAAGGAGCTGGTGGCCAACGTCTCGCACGAACTGCGCACGCCCATCGCGGCGTTGAGGGCGGTCCTGGAGAACGTCGTGGACGGCGTCTCCGACTCCGACCCCGAGACCATGCGCATCGCCCTCCAGCAGACGGACCGGCTGGGCCGGCTCGTCGAACACCTCCTGGACCTCTCCCGCCTGGACAACGGCGTCGTGCCGCTGCACGCCCGCCGCTTCGAGGTGTGGCCGTACATGGCCGGGGTGCTCAAGGAGGCCAACATGAGCAAGGGGCAGGGGCACTCCCGTACGGACGTCCACCTGCATCTCGACGTCTCCCCGCCCGAACTGACGGCCTACGCCGACGCGGAGCGGCTGCACCAGGTCGTGGCCAACCTCATCGACAACGCCGTCAAGCACAGCCCGCCGCACGGCCGCGTGACGGTACGCGCGCGGCCGGGTGCGACCCGGGAGAGCCTGGAGGTCGAGGTCCTCGACGAGGGGCCCGGCATCCCGGAGTCGGAACGGGCGCACGTCTTCGAGCGCTTCAACCGCACGAAGGCCGCGGAGAACTCCTCGCAGCGCGGCTCGGGTCCGGGCGGCGGCGACGGCGGCACCGGACTGGGGCTGGCCATCGCACGCTGGGCCGTCGATCTGCACGGCGGCTGGATCAGGGTCGCGGAGTCCCCGAAGGGCTGCCGTATCCAGGTCACGCTTCCCGGTGTGGAGGAGGCGAAGGTCTGACGGGCGCGACGGTCCGGCGGCGGGCACAGCGGGGCGTGACAAGAAGGACGCACGCGAGGGGTGAGCGGTTCCCTCCTGTGGCGAACCTTGCTTGTTTCCCGCCGGATCTTGCGCGCAAACCAGCCCCGTGATGTGACTTGCGTGACGACAACCCGGCCTGGACTGCAAGTCAGGCGGGGAGAGGCGTAGCCTTTGTTCCCGCTGTCCACCACCTTTAGGAACGCGGAAGAGGGCGGTTGCCGCCGTGTCGTCACAGTCCCCGAAGAGCTCGAGCGTCTCGACCCAGCAGGACGGTCAGGGAAGCGATCCCGCCGCCGTGTTCGGCCCGAACGAGTGGCTCGTCGACGAGATCTACCAGCAGTACCTCCAGGACCCGAACTCGGTAGACCGAGCCTGGTGGGACTTCTTCGCCGATTACAAGCCGGGCACCGAGACCGCGGGAGCCGTGGGAGAAGCCGCGTCGGCCTCCGCCGCGCCGCCGGGCGCAGCGGCGGGCACGTCGGGTGCCGCCGCCGGACCCGCGCACG
>NZ_LJGW01000342.1:6327-14928 GCF_001751255.1 Streptomyces nanshensis
CGCCGCCAAGCCCGCCCCGGCGCAGAAGGCCGGGCCCACCGCGGCCGAACCGGCGCGTGCCCAGGCCCAGTCCGCCCAGGGCGGCGAGGCCGGGGGCGAGCAGCCCGCCGGGCCGGAGTACACGCAGATGCGCGGTCCGGCCGCGGCCGTCGCGAAGAACATGAACGCCTCGCTGGAGCTGCCGACCGCCACGTCGGTGCGCGCGGTCCCGGTGAAGCTGCTCTTCGACAACCGCATCGTCATCAACAACCACCTCAAGCGCGCCCGCGGCGGCAAGGTCTCCTTCACGCACCTGATCGGCTACGCCATGGTGCAGGCGCTGAAGGCGATGCCGTCGATGAACCACTCGTACACCGAGAAGGACGGCAAGCCGACGCTGGTCAAGCCCGACCACGTCAACCTCGGTCTCGCCATCGACCTGGTCAAGCCGAACGGCGACCGCCAACTCGTCGTCGCCGGCATCAAGAAGGCCGAGACGCTGACCTTCTTCGAGTTCTGGCAGGCGTACGAGGACATCGTCCGCCGTGCCCGGCAGAACAAGCTGACGATGGAGGACTTCTCCGGCGTCACCTGCTCCCTCACCAACCCCGGCGGCATCGGCACCGTCCACTCCGTGCCGCGGCTGATGCCCGGCCAGGGGCTGATCCTGGGCGTGGGCGCGATGGAGTATCCGGCGGAGTTCCAGGGCACCTCGCAGGACACCCTCAACCGGCTCGGCGTCTCCAAGGTGATGACGCTGACGAGCACGTACGACCACCGGGTCATCCAGGGCGCCGCGTCCGGGGAGTTCCTGCGCATCGTCAGCCGGCTGCTGCTCGGCGAGGACGACTTCTACGACGAGATCTTCAAGGCGCTGCGCATCCCGTACGAGCCGGTGCGCTGGAACCAGGACATCGACACCTCGCACGACTCGGACGTCACCAAGGCCGCCCGCGTCTTCGACCTGATCCACTCCTACCGGGTGCGCGGCCACATCATGGCCGACACGGACCCGCTGGAGTACAAGCAGCGCAAGCACCCCGACCTGGACATCACCGAGCACGGGCTCACCCTGTGGGATCTGGAACGCGACTTCGCGGTCGGCGGTTTCGCCAACAAGTCGATGATGAAGCTGCGCGACATCCTGGGCGTGCTGCGCGACTCGTACTGCCGCACCACCGGCATCGAGTACATGCACATCCAGGACCCGAAGGAGCGCAAGTGGATCCAGGACCGGGTCGAGCGTCCGCACTCCAAGCCCGAGCGTGACGAGCAACTGCGCATCCTGCGGCGGCTGAACGCCGCGGAGGCCTTCGAGACGTTCCTCCAGACCAAGTACGTCGGCCAGAAGCGCTTCTCGCTGGAGGGCGGCGAGTCCGTCATCCCGATGCTGGACGCGGTGCTGGACGCCGCCGCCGAATCGCGCCTGGACGAGTGCGTGATCGGCATGGCGCACCGGGGCCGGCTCAACGTGCTGGCGAACATCGTCGGCAAGTCCTACGCGCAGATCTTCCGCGAGTTCGAGGGCAACCTCGACCCGAAGTCGATGCACGGCTCCGGCGACGTGAAGTACCACCTGGGCGCGGAGGGCACCTTCACCGGCCTGGACGGCGAGCAGATCAAGGTCTCGCTGACCGCCAACCCCTCGCACCTGGAGGCCGTCGACCCGATCGTCGAGGGCGTCGCGCGGGCCAAGCAGGACATCATCGGCAAGGGCGGCACGGACTTCACCGTCCTGCCCGTGCAGCTCCACGGCGACGCGGCCTTCGCGGGCCAGGGCGTCGTCGCGGAGACGCTCAACATGTCGCAACTGCGCGGCTACCGCACCGGCGGCACGGTGCACATCATCGTCAACAACCAGGTGGGCTTCACCGCGGCGCCCGAGTCGGCGCGCTCGTCGATGTACTCCACCGACGTGGCGCGGATGATCGAGGCGCCGATCTTCCACGTCAACGGCGACGACCCGGAGGCCGTGGTCCGCGTGGCCCGTCTCGCCTTCGAGTACCGGCAGGCGTTCAACAAGGACGTCGTCATCGACCTGATCTGCTACCGGCGCCGCGGTCACAACGAGACCGACAACCCGCAGTTCACACAGCCGCTGATGTACAACCTGGTCGACAAGAAGCGCTCGGTGCGCAAGCTGTACACCGAGTCCCTCATCGGCCGCGGCGACATCACGCTGGAGGAGGCCGAGCAGGCGCTCCAGGACTTCCAGGGCCAGTTGGAGAAGGTCTTCACCGAGGTGCGGGACGCCGCCAACGCGCCCGCGCCGGCCGAAGTCCCCCAGCCCGAGGCGGAGTTCCCCGTCCACGTCGAGACGGGCGTCGGCCAGGAGGTCGTCAAGCGGATCGCCGAGTCGCAGGTCAACATCCCCGACCACGTCACCGTCCACCCGCGGCTGCTCCCGCAGCTCCAGCGGCGCGCGGCGATGATCGAGGACGACACGATCGACTGGGGCATGGGCGAGACCCTGGCCATCGGCTCGCTGCTGATGGAGGGCACGCCGGTGCGGCTGTCCGGACAGGACTCGCGGCGCGGCACGTTCGGGCAGCGGCACGCCGTGCTGCTCGACCAGAACACCGGCAACGACTACACGCCGCTGCTCTACCTCTCCGACGACCAGGCCCGCTACAACGTCTACGACTCGCTGCTCAGCGAGTACGCGGCGATGGGCTTCGAGTACGGCTACTCGCTGGCGCGTCCCGAGGCGCTGGTGATGTGGGAGGCGCAGTTCGGTGACTTCGGCAACGGCGCGCAGACGGTGATCGACGAGTTCATCAGCTCCGCCGAGCAGAAGTGGAGCCAGACGTCCGGTGTGACGCTGCTGCTGCCGCACGGCTACGAGGGCCAGGGCCCGGACCACTCCTCGGCCCGGATCGAACGGTTCCTCCAGCTCTGCGCGCAGAACAGCATGACGGTCGCGATGCCGTCGCTGCCGTCGAACTACTTCCATCTGCTGCGCTGGCAGGTCCACAACCCGCACCACAAGCCGCTGGTCGTCTTCACCCCGAAGTCGATGCTCCGGCTCAAGGCCGCGGCGTCGAAGGCCTCGGAGTTCACCACAGGCGGCTTCCGCCCGGTCATCGGCGACGACTCGGTGGACCCGTCCGAGGTCCGCAAGGTCGTCTTCTGCTCCGGCAAGGTCTACTACGACCTCGACGCCGAGCGGCAGAAGCGCGGTCTGACCGACACCGCGATCATCCGGCTGGAGCGGCTCTACCCGCTGCCCGGCAAGGAGATCCAGGCGGAGATGGCCAAGTACAGCGGTGCGTCGAAGTTCCTGTGGGCCCAGGAGGAGCCGGCCAACCAGGGCGCGTGGCCGTTCATCGCGCTCAACCTGGTCGACCACCTGGACCTGATCATCGGCTCCGACCCGGTCCCGAACGCGGACCGGCTGCGCCGGGTCTCGCGGCCGTCCTCCTCGTCCCCGGCCGTGGGTTCGGGCAAGCGGCACCAGGAGGAGCAGCAGCAGTTGATCCAGGAGGTCTTCGCGCTCTGAGCGTCCGGCTCTCCGGCCGGCGCCGTGGAGCACGCCGTACAGCGGGAGGGCCCGCCGGTATCCGGTACCGGCGGGCCCTCCCGCTGTGTGTGCCCTGTCCCGCTGTGTGCCCGGTCCGCGCCCCGCGGGCGCGGCCTGTGGCGGCTCACTCAGCCGAGGTAGGGCTCGAAGTCCCAGTACGGGCGCACCCGTTGACGCGCCGAGAGCGTGTGCGGGTGCTGCGCGCCGAGCGACCGGGTCAGCCGCTGCAGGGCGTCCTCCTCCTGCTTGCCGGCCTCCGTGTGCTCCCGTACGGCACGCAGATCGGCGGCGAGGGCGACCTGGCAGGAGAGGGTGAGGGGGTGGTCCTCGCCCATGACCTGCCGCGCCCTGCCGAGGGTCTCCTTGCTCAACTCCAGTGCCTCGTCGAGCCGTCCGATGAAGTTGCGGCCGCACGCGGCGTTCAGCGCACAGCCCAGGGTGGTCGGATGCTCGTCGCCGAGCAGGACGCGCGTGCCGACGAGTGCCTGCTCGAACATGTTCAGCGCGCCGTCCCGGTCGCCTTCGGCCTGGAGCACGAGCCCGGCGTTGGTCTGCATGGCCGTCGGCACCGGGTGTGCCTGGCCGAGCAGTCTCCGCCAGCTGTTCTCCGCCTCGTCGATCAACTCCCGGGCACGGGCGAGGTCTCCGGCGCGGCGTAGCTGGTTGCCGTAGTCGGTGATCAGGGACAGCGTGCTGTAGTGGGCGCGCCCGTAGATCTTCTCCTGCTGCTCCAGGAGGCCGGCCAGCACCACGCCCGCGTCCTGTCTGGCGGTGCCGGCACGGCGCTCGCAGAGCAGCAGGTTGTGCCGGGCCCACAGCGTCTTGGGGTGCTGCGGACCGAGCACCTGGATGTGCCGCCGGACGCACAGCTCCTGGCGGGAGAGCGCGTCCTGATAGCGGCCCATGAGCCGCAGGTCGCGCGCGCAGGCGTTGGCCGAACTGAGCGTGTCGGGATGGCGGTTGCGCAGCAGGGTCTCACGCCTGCGGAGGGTGTCGAGGTCGACTTCGTACGCCTCCGTGTAGCGCCCCAGCAGACGGAGTCCGACGCCGAGGTTGTGGTGGGCGAGCAGGGTCGTCCACTCGTCGGGGCCGAGCAACCGGAGGGCTGTGGAGACGACTTCGCGCTGCATCTGGAGCGCCTCCGCCCACTGGCCCAGGAAGCGCTGGTCCGAGGCGAGGCAGCTCGTGGCCGTCATGAGCTGTTCCTCGTCGGTCGCGGCGGCGCTCCGCAGCCGCTCCAGCCGGGCGCTGTCCAGCTCGTGGGCCTCGCGGAAGCGTCCGGCCGCGCGGAGGATGTTGCCTTGGAGCGTCGCGAGGGAGAGCATCGGCCCGGAGTCGGCCGGGAGCAGTTCGGACCACCGCTCGCGGATCTGCTCGGCCAGTTCGGCGCCGACCCGGAACTCGCCGCCGTTGTGGCAGTAGCGCAGGCAGTTCAGCAGCAGGCTCTGGGTGCGCGGCGCCGTGCTGCTCAGGGAGCCGGACGAGCCGAGGTGCGGCAGCAGTTCCGCGTAGCGCGGCCAGGTCCTGCTGTCCTCCGGGTTGCCCGGGTCCGCCTCGGCGAGCAGGCCGCGTACGACCTCCCGGTAGACCTCGCGGTCGTCCGAGGCCGTCAGTTCGCCGACGATGCCGTGCACGACGCGGTGCATGTGCACCGACTCCTGCTGCGGCCCGCTCTCCTCGCCGGCGCCGTGCGAGCCGCCGCGTGAATCCCGGCTGAGCACCGAGTAGTTGACCAGGGAGTCCAGGGCGCGCGCCCAGGCCGGCCGGTCGGAGGTGATCCAGCGCAGGTTCTCGGGGAGGGCCTCCGCGGGCAGGCCCCGTACGAGGCCGATCGGGATGCGTCCGGGGGCGAACGCCGAGCAGAGCGTGAGGAGTTCGACCGTGCGGGGCTCGGTCTGCCGCAGCTTGTTGATGAGTATCGACCAGGAGGTGAAGGAGGACTCCGGGTAGTCGGTGAACACCGAGCGGTCCACGGCCTCGGTGAAGCCGCCCTGCCGCACCATCCGCAGATACTCTCCGGCCTCCATGCCCGACTCGCCCAGCCATGCGGCGGCCTGCGCCATCTGCAGCGGCACGTCGTTGAACTCCAGCGCGACCTGATCCGCCTCGTCCGCGCTCACATGCGGCGCACGGCGCAGCAAGTAGCCGACGGATTCGGCACGTCGGAAGCCGGAGACGTCCACGAGGTCGGTCAGGCCGCGCCAGGAGCGGTTGCGGGAGGTGATCAGGACGTGGCCGGTGCCGCCCTGCGGGATGTACTGCGCGGCCTCCTCGGTCTCCTCCCAGCCGTCGAAGACCAGCAGCCACCGGCCGTACGGCTCGCCTCGGCGCAGCGCCTCCCGTACGGAGCGGATGCGCTCGCCCGGCTCCGAGCTGTCGGTCAGGCCGAGTTCGACGGCGAGTTCGCCGAACCGGTCGCGCTGGGTGTTGCGCTGGTCGGAGTTGATCCACCACACCACGTCGTAGTCGGGGCTGAAGCGGTGCGCGTACTCGGCGGCGATCTGGGTCTTGCCGATGCCGGACATGCCGACGAGCGTGCAGGCCGACGCGCCCTGCCCCGCGTCCGTGAGCCGCTGCTGAAGCTGGTTGAGCAGTTCGTCCCGGCCGGTGAACTGCCTGTTGCGGCGCGGGACTTCGCCCCACACCTCGACCGGGTCGCTGGGGTAGCGGGAGCCGGGGGCGTACGGCAGTTCACGGGGCGGTGAGGCGGGTGTGAGGGCGAGCCTGGACAACAGCCGCCGTTCGGCCTCGGGTTCGCTGACGCCCCACAGATCGACGGGTTCCAGCACGGCCGTGGCGGGCAGCAGCGGACGGTTGGTCAGATTGACGGCGGCGAAGCGCTCCGCGTTGTCCGCGACGAAGCCGCGCAGCACCGTGTTCCACTCGCCCTCGCGGCGCGGCCCGAGTTGGAAGAACCAGTCGCTGAGCACCAGCAGCACCTGGCCGGTGGCGAGCAGCAGATCGTCGAGTGCCTCGTCCAGCGGCTGTTCCCGTGACGGGTCCCACCGTTGCAGGGTCACGCGGTGGCCGTGGCTCTCCAGCCGGCGTTCGATCCACGTGGCCCACGCCCGGTGGTATCCGGGGTAGGTCACCACGATGTGCTGCCGGCCCCCTCCCCCGTCCCCGGAGCCGCCGTTGCCCTCCGGGTGCCGCTCATCGGCCATCGGCACGTTCTCCCTCGTCGTCGTGTGGGCCGGGTCACCGGACGGGCGGTGGGCCGCGGCGAGATTACCGTATGTCACCTACCCGTGACAGGGTTGCCCGCTGCGCGGGCGGTGGCGCACGGCCGGCTCCGTCAGCCTCGCCAGACGCCGTGCCATGCCCTCGGCGAACCGGTCGCCCGCCGGGGTGAGTTCGCCGGAACTTCGGAGGACGTCGAGGGCCTCCGCCACCTGTCCCCGGTAGTTCTCGCGGCGGGCCCGTGCGGTGGCACGCGCCGCCGGGGTCGCGCCGCGGCGGGCGGCGAGATGGTGCCACAGATCGGCGAGCGCCAGATGTGCGTAGGTGCCTTGCAGGACCGCCCCCACGGGACGCGGGACGGTGCGCCAGGCCACGCGGTGCACGGCGAGGCCGCCTTCCTGCCGCAGCGGCGTCAGATCCTCCAGCACGGCGAGCTTGCTGTGGTGCGCCTCGTGCACGAGGACGGCGACAAGTCCCCATGCGGTCTCGGGCAGTTGGGTGAGCACGGCGCCGGGCGCGGAGCCCAGCGTGGCGCTGTACCCGCCCGGGGACGACCCGGCCAGCGGCACCACGGAGCGCACCACGGCACCGATCTCCCGGCGGCGGCCGGGGTCGGCGCCCGCGAGCAGGGCGAGGGCGGCACGCCACCGCGCCGTCCAGTCCCGTGTACGCCCGTCGGGCACCGGGGGGCCGCCCGTGATCGGCGGTGCGGTGCGCGGCACGGGACGTGTGCCCGTCCGCCGCGGATCGAGGTCGTCGAGCAGGGTGCCGCTGCCCGGCAGCGGACGCAGTCCGTGCCAGCCCGGTCCCGCCGCACGGTGGTACGGAGGCGGCAACACGACGCCGGTACGGCGGTGTTCGGGGGTCAGCCGGAGGCTGCGCGCCCCCGCGACGACGCGGACGCGTCCGGTGTGTGCGGCGTACACCCCGATGCCCGGCAGAGTGAGCAGCCCTCCGGGGGCGGCGAGCGTCATGCGGAAGCCGGTGCCGGTGCGCAGCGCGACGGCCGCGGCGAGGGCGCCCAGCACATCGTCCTCGCCCGGCGGGACGCTCAGGGCGTGCAGAAGCCAGTTGCCCACGGAGGGGTAGCCGAGCGCCGCGCGGAAGGCGGTCGGGTCGTCCGCCTCGGCCTGCTCCAGCAGCCGCCAGTGCCGATTCAGCCGTTGCCGTACCGGGGGCGGCACGGCGTGTCGGTCTGCCTGTGTGAGCAGGGACTTGAGCAGCACCAGCCGCCTGCTGTGCAGTCCGTCCCGTAACAGCCGGAGGTCCTGGGAGCGTGGCCTGGTCCCGGCCAGCGACGCGAGGGCTGCGGCGGGAACGGCGGACGGGGTCGTGACAGAGTGCACCGTTCCCCTTCCCCGCCGGTGAGAATTGGCCCGATCACGCCCCTCGCAGTTCCTCCCGGCGCGCTGAGGGCACCGAGTGCCGCCGCAGCGGTGTGAATCCGCCCTTCTCGCCCTCGCCCGCCCATATCTCGGCGAACAGGCCGGGGCGGCGCAGCACTTCGTCGACCGCGGCGAGCAGTTCGGGGTCGTCCATGACCCGCAGCTCACGCAGGCCGACGCCCGCGAGGTCGGGCAAGGACGGCGCTCTCGCGCCCTCCGGACGAGCCCCGCCGGATGCACCACTCCCCTGCTTCGGCACGCTCTTCTCCCCTCTGCCGCCTCTCCGGGGAGGCCGCCGCCAACGGTGCAGGGTTCTTCCCAACGGCCTTGCCGGGGAAACCCGTTGACGGCTGTGGCCCCGTTCATTCGGCCTCCAGGGCGGCGAGGCGTTCGCGGGTCTCGCGGATCTCGTCCCAGGGGAGGTTCTCCGTGAGGCGTTCGGTGAGCAGGGCCCATTCGGCCGACGCCGCGCGCAGGTCGGCGAGGGCGGCCCGCGGGCTGTCGCGGCGCCGGTGCAGCGCGGCCCTGCGCAGCAGC
>NZ_LJGW01000328.1 GCF_001751255.1 Streptomyces nanshensis
CTCCAGCGCGTCGGTCGTCCCCGCGCGCGGGGCGGCGGCGGCCGGAAAGCCGGGGTCGTCGGGACCCTTCCCGGAGCGCCCGGACGGTGCGGACGGTCCGGACGCCCCGGACGACGCCGATACCCCGGGCGCTCCGGAGCGTCCGGACGGTGCGGATCGCGGCACCTGACTCCTCCTCGGCTCGCCTCGTCCCACTCGGCTCCCCCCGGGTGCCCTCGATCCTCCGAGGTGCCTCTCGATCCTCCCGTACGGCGGTCCTCTCCGGGCGTACACGGATCTTCGCGACCCCCTCCGTGCGGGACGCGACGCCGGTGGGCAGACTCGTTGCCATGCGAATGCTCTCGCCGCGGACCGCCGTACCAGACCGCCTCGACTGCCGCGCCGCCACCGCCCTCCGGCGGCCGAGTGCCGGTCCCGGGTTCCTGTGAGCGCGCCCGCCCCGCTGGTGACCTTCGGCCACGGTCTCGCCGGCCGCGAGCAGATGACGTCCCTGCTGCACGGCGCCGGGGTCGAGGCCGTCGTCGACGTACGGACGGCTCCGGGCAGCCGCCGCAATCCGGACGCCCACCGGGACCGGCTCGCCGCATGGCTGCCCGAGGAGGGGCTGGAGTACCGGTGGGAGAAGCGGCTCGGCGGCTTCCGCAAGGCGGCGGCCGACTCCCCGGACGTCTTCTGGGAGCACGCCCAGTTCCGCGGCTACGCCGGTTACACCCGCGACCCGGTCTTCCTCGACGCGATGGACGAGCTGCTGCAACAGACGGCCACGACGGAACGTACGGCCGTGATGTGCGCGGAGTCCCTGTGGTGGCGCTGCCACCGGCGGATCATCGCCGACTTCGCGGTGCTCGCACGGAGCACGCCCGTGCTGCACCTGGCACACGACGGCCGGCTCACGGAGCACCCGCCCGCGCCCGGGGCGCGGCTGCGCGACGACGGGCTGCTGGTGTACGACCAGTTGTGACGGTACGGGCCGGGCGGCGCCGCGGACCGGCCCCGGGGACGGCCGGGAGGACGCCCGGAGCAAGATGGGAACGACGGGACGGCAGCCCCCACCGCTCGCCCCCGTCCGCAGCCCACAGGAACCGACTGCCCGGAGTACAGCCATGATCGACGCGAACGGCACGACCCCGGGCGCGGAGGCGGACGGCGGCCCGCTCCCCCGGCTGCTCTGCGACACCGCCGGGCTGCCCGGCCTCGCGGACGCACCGTCCGGCGCCCTGTGGAAGCTGGCCGAGTCCGGGCGCCAACTCGACGCCAACGTCGTCCACTTGGAACCGCACCGGCAGGTGGACACACACGCCGAACCCGACCTGGACGTCCTCCTCCTCGTCCTGGACGGCTCCGGCACCCTCGGCACCGGACAGGGCCCGCAGGAGCTGGCCGCCGGCCGTCTGCTCTGGCTGCCGCGCGGCTCGTCCCGGAGCCTCACCGCCGGTGCCGAAGGGCTCCGGTATCTCACCGTCCACCGGCGCCGTCCCGGCCTCCAGATCCGCGGACGCGCCGACCGGGCGCCGGACCCGCTCCCGGAGTGACGGCGGGTACCGGGCCAGGGCACGTACGCAGGCCGCGTCCCCGGGGGATGTCGGTGGCGCGTGGCACCGTGGACGCATGTGCGGCAGATACGCGTCCACGCGGAGCCCGGAGGACCTGGCCGGTCTCTTCGACGTCGACAGTTGGCAGCAGGAGGACGCCCCGGGGCCGAACTACAACGTGGCCCCGACGGACGAGGTGTGGGCGGTCCTGGAGACCACCGACCGCGAGACGGGCGCCGTCGAGCGCCGACTGCGGCCGCTGCGCTGGGGGTTGGTGCCGTTCTGGGCGAAGAGCCCCGACGTCGGCGTGAAGATGATCAACGCCAGAGTGGAGACGGTGCACCAGAAGCCCGCCTTCCGCCGCGCCTTCGCCAAGCGCCGCTGTCTGCTCCCGGCCGACGGCTTCTACGAGTGGCAGACCGTCCCCGCGCGCGAGGGCCGCAAGGCGTACAAGCAGCCGTACTTCATCACCCCCGAGGACGGGCAGGTGATGGCGCTCGCGGGACTGTACGAGATCTGGCGCGACCCCGAGCGGGACGAGGACGACCCCCGCGCCTGGTGGCGCACCTGCACGGTCATCACCACGGAGGCCACCGACGCCGCGGGGCGGGTGCATCCGCGGATGCCGCTCGCGATCGATCCGGAGGGACAGGCCGACTGGCTCGACCCCGCGCACGACGATCCGGACGAGCTGCGCTCCCTACTGACCTCGCCCGCGGACGGACATCTGGACGCCCGTCCGGTCTCCACCGCCGTCAACAACGTGCGCAACAACGGGCCCCATCTGCTGGATCCCCCGGAGAACGACGGGAGTTGAGCACCCGCCCGGCGACGGCCGCCGCCCCGGCCTACAGCTCCGGTTCGAGCGCCGACTCCGGCTCCGACTCCGGTTCCGGTTCCGTCGTCGTCCGCCCCGGCACCGGCTGATCCGGCTCCGTCCGGTCCGGTTCGAGCCCCGGCTTCGCTTTCGTCTTCGTACGGCGCTCCAGCGTCCGTACGCCCGGCACGCACAGCACCGCACCCGTGAGCAGGACGATCAGCACCGAGCAGCCCCACAGCGCGCCCGGCCGCCCGACCGCCGTCTCCGCGGGCCCGGCGAGAGCCGTGGCGACCGGGACCATGGCGACGGAGCCGAACCAGTCGTAGGCGGAGACGCGCGAGAACTTCTCCTCCGGGACCTCCTGGTGGAGCGCCATCATCCACGTCACGGCGAAGACCTCGACGGCCAGTCCGCTCACGAACATCACCGCGGTCAGCGGCCATGCCGCCAGCGGTACGGCGAGCGCCGCGCAGGGCAGCGCCAGCGGAAAGACGCACAGCGTGCCCGTACGCAGAATCCGGCGCGGCTGCCAGCGGGTCATCAGCAGGGCGCCGCCCACCGTCCCCGCGCCGAACGCCGCCAACGCCACGCCCCACGGCCCTGCTCCGCCCAGATGCTCCTCGGCGACCTGGGGACCGTAGACCGCCTCGGCCGCCGCCACCACGGCGTTGACCACCGCGAACTGCACCACCACGGCCCACAGCCACGGTCGTCCGGTCACCTCGCGCCAGCCGTCCCGCAGATCCGCGAGGAGACCGGCGCCGGGGGTGCGTACGGGCATGCCGCTCACGTCGAGCAGACAGCGCAGGCCGCCGGCGGCGGCGAAGGCGGCGGCGTCCACCGCGAGCACCCAGCCCGGTCCGAACGCCGCGACGAGGGCGCCGCCCAGCGCGGCGCCGCCGATCCCCGCACCGTTGACGCCCATCCGGAAGACGGCGAAGGCACGCGCCGACTGCTCGCCGTTCACGGTCGCCAGCACCATGCCCTCGGCGGCGGGCGCGAAGAACGCGTGCCCGGTGCCGCCGAGCGCCGAGAGCAGCGCCATCTGCCACAGCCGTGCGTCCCCGGTGAGCACCAGGACCGCGAAGGCGCCCTGCGAAAGGAAGTTGAGGGTGTTCGCCGCGACCATCACACGGTGCCGGGGCAGCCGGTCGGCGACGGCGCCGCCGACGAGCAGGAAGAGCACCAGCGGCACGGTCCGGGAGGCGGCGACCAGGCCCACGTCGGTGCCGTCGCCGCCCGCCTCCAGCACCGCGAACGCCGCGGCGATGAGCGCGCCGGAGCTGCCGAGGCCCGTGACCACGGCGGCCGTCGTCAGCAGCGTGTAGTTGCGTCCGGCCCACGCGGGGCCGCGCGGTGCCCGGTCCGTACGCCGCCGCGTGCGCGCACCGCCGGGCGGCGTCTCCCCCGATTCCCCTCGTTCCCCCCGTGTCCGCGTCACGCTCCGGACTATGAACGGCCGCCCACGAGCCGGTCAACACCCCTTGTGTGCTCGCCCTTTTCCACTCGCCGCGTGCCGTGACGGCCTGCTATGGTCTCGCCGTTCCTCAAGCCTTCCCGGCACGGACACAGCACCGCGACACACCTGAGCCGGGGAGGCTTTTCGCATGCCCGGAACCAGGTCCCGGGAGCGGCCCGGCCCCCGGTCTCCGTACCGAACGAGCCGCGCCCGCCCGTCCAGTCGGCCGCCCGGTCGGCCAACTCCCCTACGTGTCCCCGGACTTGTGAAGGCCCCTCCCAACTGCCCCACAGCGCCCTCCCGAAGGAGTCCCGTGTCCGATACGTCCGTCCGTCTGCGTCCCGTCGGCGAGACCGACCGTTCCCTCATGGAGCGGCTCTGGCTGCTCTTCCGGCACGACATGTCCGAGTTCGGCGGTTCCCTTCCCGAGCCGGACGGCACCTTCCGCAGCGACCGGCTCGACAACGCCCTGCGGGGCGGGCCCGATTGGGCCGCGTACGCGCTGACGCTCGGCGAACAGCCCGCCGGGCTCGCCTTCGTACGCAATCTCACGGGCGCGACGCGCATCCTCAACAGCTTCTTCGTCGTACGCGGCGCACGCAGGGCGGGCGTGGGGATGCGCGCCGTACGGCTGCTCGTGGCGGAGCACCCCGGCCGGTGGGAGATCGCGTTCCAGGACAGCAATCCGGCCGCGGTGCGGTTCTGGCGCCGGGTCGCCGCGGAACTCGCCGGCGACGCGTGGAGCGAGGAGCGGCGTCCGGTGCCGGACCGTCCCGAGGTGCCGCCCGACGCCTGGATCTCCTTCGACGTGCCGCCCGCCGAACGCTGAAGCGTGGGCGGGGCGGCCGGCCGAGGACGCGAACACCCTTTGCCCCGCGCCGAGTTGGGACCGCCCCGCCGACGCACCCGCCGACGCACCCGCCGACGTACCCGCTGACCTCGTCCGCTTGACGAGGCCCCTGACGTGCATCACCATCATTCCACTAACTAACTAGCTAAAGGGTGGTGAAGGAGATCGAGTTCCGTATCGACAGACGGAGCGGCGTCGCCGCCTACCAGCAGATCGTCCTGCAGACCAAGCAGGCGCTGCGGCTCGGAGTTCTCCTGCCGGGTGACCGGCTGCCGACGGCCAAGGAGGTCGCCGAGAGCAGCGCGGTCAACCCGAACACGACCCTCAAGGCCTACCGGGAGCTGGAACGCGAGGGTCTGGTCGAACCGCGCCCCGGCATGGGGACGTTCGTACGCCAGTCACTGGCCCAGCCGCAGGCCGCCGCCGACTCGCCCCTGCGCGGGGAGCTGGCGGCGTGGATGGACAAGGCCCGCGAGGCGGGTCTGGAGCCGGACGACGTGACGGCCCTGGTCGCGTCGCTACTTCAGGAGCGGTACGCCGGGCACGGGGCGTCCGCCGCACGCAGTCACAGCCGGGAAAGCGAGGAGCGCACGTGAGTACGGTCATGGGTGATCGGGGTTCCGCGGAGGACTCCGCGATCGAGGCGTACGGCCTGGGGAAGCGCTACCGGCGCGGCTGGGCCCTGAAGGACTGCTCGTTCCGGCTGCCCGCGGGGAGAATCTGCGGGCTCGTCGGCCCCAACGGGGCCGGCAAGACCACGCTGATGGGCATCGCCGTGAATCTGCTCCAGCCGACGGCGGGCACCGTACGGGTCTTCGGCGAGGCCCCCGGACCGGGACTGGGCGCGGCCGGCCGCCGCACCGCCTTCCTCGCCCAGGACAAGCCGCTCTTCCGGCGCTTCACCGTCGCCGAAACCCTGCGCCTGGGACGGGAGTTGAACCCGCGCTGGGACCAGCGGACGGCGGAGGACATCGTCCGCTCCGGCGACGTGCCCCTCACCGCGCGGGTCGGCACCCTCTCCGGCGGCCAGCGCACCCGGGTGGCCTTCGCGCTCGCCTTCGGCAGGCGTCCCGATCTGCTCCTCCTCGACGAGCCGATGTCCGACCTCGATCCGCTCGTACGCCACGAGTTGATGTCCGTCCTCATGGCCGAGGCCGCCGAGCACGGCACGACGGTGCTGATGTCCTCGCACATGCTCGCCGACCTGGAGGCCGTCTGCGACTACCTCGTCGTCCTCGCCTCGGGCAGCGTGCGCATGGCGGGCGAGGTCGACGAACTCCTCAGCGCCCACACGCTGTTGACCGGCGCGCGTACGGACGAGGGGATGCCCGCCGACCTCGCCGCCCGGCACACGGTCGTCGAATCCCGTACGAGCGGACGGCAGTTCACCGCGCTCGTACGTCCCGACGGTCCCGTCACCGGCGACTTGCACGCCGACTCCCCCAGTCTCGAAGAGGTCCTCCTCGCCTACCTCCGCACTCCCGGCGCACCGCCCCTGATCAGTCCCAGCGCCCACGCCGGGCCCCATCCGCACCCGCACGCGCAGCACACGCAGGAGGCGGCAGCATGAGCACCGCGGCCACATCGGCATCGGGATCCGCGTCCGGATCCGCGCCCTCGCCGGCGGCCGCGTCCGCCGCACCGTCCGGGCGCCGCGGCCCCCGGCTGAGCGGACTGACCTGGCTGGTCTGGCGACAGCACCGCGCCGCCTTCTGGACGGGGATCGCGGTCACCGTCGTCGGCATCGGCTACTTCCTCCAGCAGCGCGCGAGCATGCTCGCGCTGCTCGACGAGACGGGCTGGCCGGGCCCGAAGACCCTGGAGCTGCCGGCCGGCTTCGAGATCTACAACTCCCGCCTCGCGGACGCCTCTTCGATACTGGGCGCGCTGCTGCCCGTCCTCGTCGGCGTCTTCCTCGGCGCCCCGCTGATCGCGAACGACCTGGAGCACGGCACCGGCAAGCTCGTCACGTCGCAGACGGTCAGCCGCGGCAGTTGGCTCGCCAGGAAGCTCGGCATCGCGGTGCTCATGGCGGCGCTGTGCACGACGGCGCTCAGCGCGGCGTACGGCTGGTGGCTGGGGCCCGTCGGCAAGCTGGACAAGACGCTGTACTGGGTGGCGGGCAGCGCCACGGGACCGATCCCGGTGGCGCTCACGCTGCTCACCCTGGTGGGAGGCGTCGCGATCGGTACGGTGCTGCGCCGCACGCTGCTGTCGATGGTGGTCACCTTCGGCTTCGCGGTCGCGGTGCAGCTCGTGTGGTCCGAGTTCTGGATGTCCCTCGGCAACCCCGTGACGATCCGTACGCACAACGGCGTCGGCGACGGCGCCTTCCCCGAACTCCCGCGCGCGGCATACGACTTGGACCAGTCGCACCTGACCGCCTCGGGCGACCTCATCGGCTACGGCACCTGCGCCAAGCCCACCGAGCAGGCGACCCAGACCTGCCTCGACAAGCACGACGTCGTCGGCTGGTCCGTGGACTATCTGCCGACCTCCGAACTGCCGGGCATGCTCTGGACGGGCGCCGCGATCATGCTGGCGCTCACGGCGGGTCTGACCGTGTTCGTGCTGTGGTGGGGACGCAAGCGGCTCTACTGAGCGTCCGTACGGCCGCTGTCGCCGCTGCCGTCCGTACGGGACCGTCGTACGGAACCCGACTGCGACAACTGCCGTACGTAGACGCGGCGTTACGGACACGACGAGGCCCCCGGAACCGTCCGGGGGCCTCGTGCCGTGCGGGGAGGCCCCCGGAGGGAGGGGCTCGCAGCCCCTCCGTCGCGCGGCCGGATGTGCCTAGCCTGGAGTTCATGGAGATCGCGAAGGACATCAAGGACTTCCTGACGACCCGCCGCGCGAAGATCACCCCCGACCAGGTGGGCCTCGCCCCCGGCGGGCGCCGGCGCGTCCCCGGCCTGCGGCGCGAGGAGGTCGCGCTGCTCGCGGGGGTGAGCGCGGAGTACTACGTCCAGATCGAGCGCGGCAACCTCTCCGGGGTCTCGGAGGAGGTCCTCCACGCGATCGCCACCGCGCTGCGCCTCGACGAGGAGGAGACGGCACATCTCCAGGACCTGGCGCTGGCCGCGGCGTCCAAGGCGGGCCGCAAGCCCGGCCGCCGCACGGGAGCGGGACGCCAGAAGGTCCCCGAGGGGGTGCAGGCGCTCATGGACGCGATGGTCACCGCCCCGGCGATCGTCCAGAACGGACACCTCGACATCCTCGGGGCGAACGCGCTGGGCCGGGCCCTGTACGCACCCGTCCTCGATCGGGCCGGGCGCGGAAAGCCCAATCTGGCCCGGTTCCTCTTCCTCGACTCCCACGCGGACGAGACGTTCCCGGCGTGGGAGGAGGCCTGCGAGGTCGCGGTCGCGCTGCTGCGCGTGGAGGCCGCACGCTCACCGCACTCCCGGGCCGTCACCGGACTCGTCGGCGAACTGGCCACCCGCAGCCAGGAGTTCCGTACCCGCTGGGCCGCCCACGACGTGAAGGCGCACCGGAGCGGGACCAAGCGCTTCCACCACCCGGCGGTCGGCGATCTGACGCTGCGCTTCGAGGCCCTGGAGGTCGCCTGCGCCGCCGGTCTCACGCTGATCGGCTACACGGCCGAACCCGGCTCGTCCTCCCAGGAGGCGCTGCAACTGCTGGCCAGTTGGACCGCGACCGGCGGCGGCGCACAGGCCGCCTCCCGGAGGACGGACGGCCCCTGACCCGCCCCCGTCAGGCCGTCACTTCATGTGCGCGTCGAAGAACGGGATGACCTTCTCCGGGTGCCGGCCGAAGTAGTTGTAGCCGTCCCGGAACCGCCGTGTGGTGTTCTCGATCCACACCAGTTCCTTCTCCTGGCTGCCCAGCAGGTCGAAGGTCTTCTGGGCGTCCTCCGGGTTCCTGGTCCAGGCGTCCTCCAGTACCTGGATCATCAGCACCGGCATCGTGACGCCCTCCGCGAAGAGCTGCGGCGTCATCTCGTCCGCGGTGAACGCGCCCATCTTCAGCAGCTCCAGATCGATCAGCTCCTCGTACCGGCTGATCCCCTGAAGCTCCGAGAACGCGGAGAAGATGGCCGACATCGAGACCACCATCGGGCTGCACATGCAGGCCACGTCGGCGAACAGACCGGGCCGCCGGTAGATGGCCTCGTACTGCGAATTGCCGCCCATGCACTGGCTGTAGAGGCCGACGCGCATGCCGCTCAGCTCGGGGTGCGCATCCACGTACTTCTTCGCGCCCACGCAGTCGCGCCACTCCCACCGGCCGATCCCGCTGAGACCGCCGTTGGCGGCACTGCTGTTGCCGTGGTTGCGGATGTCGTACGCGAGGACGTTGTAGCCCGCGTCCGTCAGATGCTTCATCTGCAGCACGAAGTCGATCTCGACCGCGTCGTAGCCGCTCCAGGGTTCGCCGAGATGCCCCGGGAAGCCCGAACGGCACATCGGCAGCGCGTGGTTGAAGATCACCAGCTTGTCGCTCTGCCCGCCCTTGGCCGGGATGTACCAGCCCTCCAGCGGCGTCCCGTCGTCGGACGGGAAGTAGACGTCCCGCCACTCGGTCATGCCGTGGTCGTCGGGCGTCTTGTGGATCACGCTCCGCAGGGGGCGGACGATCCCGGCGAGGGCCTTCACCTTCTGGTGGTCCTCCTCGGAGATGGTCCGAAGCTGCTCCTGGGCCCTCTCCATCCGCTGCTCGGAGATCCTGCTCATGGCGTCCTCCTCCTCGGTCTGTACGCGCTGTACGGGCGGCGGCACCACCCGGGACCCAGGCTGCGCCGTCTCGCGCGCAGGCGGGAGAGTCCGGCTGTCGGGGGGACCGGCAGCCCCTGCCTCGCCGCACGGAAGCGGGCGGGGGCACCGCAGCCGTACGTGATGTACGGACTGCCGGGTGCCCCCGCCCGCGGGAGGGAACGCACCGACGCGAGACGCCGACGCCGGGCGTCAGCGCAGGTGGCTGCCGAAGAGCGCCTTGGTGACGGGACCGCCGACGTCGCCGGGACCGAACGCCTTCGCGCCCTCGGTCGTCAGCCCCTCGTCCGTACCGCGCAGCGACCAGAGGGCTCCGGCCGACGCGTTCTCCTTCACGGACGAGACGTTGAGGTCGCGGTGACCGTCGCCGTTCACGTCCTTCAGGGCGCAGGCCGCCCCGAACTCGTCGCCGGACTCGGCAACTCCGGGCACACCCTCGCGGTTCTGGTCCACGACCTGGCTGCCCTCGCCGGCGACGCCGGAGGAGGAGCCGTGCAGCAGCACGACCGCGCCGGCGTCCGTGAGCCCGCTGAAGTCCTCGCCGCTGATGCCGAGCGCGACCTCCGCGCGGCCGTCGCCGGTCACGTCGGCCACGGAGACGCACGAGCCGAGACGGTCGCCCTTCTCCTGCTCGCCGGGCATCCCGGGAAGGCTCTGGTCGAAGGTCTGCTTACGGTCGGACGGGCCCTGGGACGAGCCGAAGACGACGGTGACCTTCTCCTCGGAGCCGCCGCTGCCGAGCACGACGTCGTCGTAGCCGTCGCCGTCCACGTCGCCGACGTCGCTGTCGCCGTCGTCACCGACGGAGCCGATCTCGCCCAGCGTTCCGGACGACGTGAAGCCGGCCGTGCCGCCGAGCAGGACGTGGTTGCCCCACACCCCGTCGCCCTCGTACGCCCAGATCGCGATGTCCTGGCGCTTGTCGCCGTTGACGTCGCCGACGGACTTGGCCGTGACGGGCCCGCTGATCGAGGAGGGACCGTCGACGCAGGAGTCGTCCTCCGCACAGCCCGGACCGTCGTCGCCGTAGCCCCACCACTCGGACTTGTCCATGAAGTCGAGCTGCTTCGCGGGCTTTCCGTCGCGGGAGATCGGGCCCTTCAGCAGCGCGCCCTGCTGGGTGACGGGGTCGTCGCCCGCGACCTCGGCCGCGCCGAAGAGCGCCAGGTCGGCCTTGCCGTCACCGTCGAAGTCGCCGGCCTGCGGCGTGTGCCCGTACCCGTCGAGGGCGGTGGCCTCGGACGGTCCGTCCGGTGAGCCCCAGAGGATCACGCCGCCGGAGGCCGCGTCGGCGGAACCGACGACGATATCGCCGTAGCCGTCGCCGTCCAGGTCGCCGGTGGAGAAGGTCTTGCCGAACTGCTGCTTTGCGGCGGCCGATCCGGGCACGCCGCTCGTCGAACGGCTCACCAGCGTCTTACGCGACGGGTCCAGCCCGTCCGCCGAGCCGTACGTCACCGTCACATAGCCCGCCTGCGCCTTGCCGGAGACGGTGCCTCCCGGGGCACCGACGACCAGGTCCGCGTAACCGTCGCCGTTGACGTCCTCAGCGGGCTCCGCGGCCTTCGCGGCCTTCGCGGCCTTCCCCGACGCCGCGTTCGACTCCTCGGCGGCGGCCGACCAGGCGGTGATCCCGCCCGCCGCCAGCACGGCGGCGGCCACCGGCACAACGACCCGCACGGCCCGCCCCCGTCGGGAACTGCCGCCGGCGGAGCGTCTGAGGTGTGGGGATGTCATGGCACATGCCTCCAATTGGTGTAGTCCACTGCCTCTGGGGACACCGGAACATCCAACTTGGTTCCACACGGCGGCTGTTGATACGGCACAGGGACAAAAGCCGGACTTCGTACCAGGAGCGAGGTACGCCCGGGGAAGGGCCCCGGGATGGGACGATCGAGACGCTCGGAGGAATCGAGCGACGAACGAACGGACAACGAACGAACTGACGACGTACGAACGGACAACGCACGCCCGGCAACGAACGGACGGGACACGGCACTTGGGCAGGATGCACGCGGACGAAGCGCGGACCGACGCCGATCTCGTACGACGGCTGCTGCGCGCCCAGTTCCCCCGGTGGGCGGACCTGCCGGTCGCCCGGCTCGCCTCCGGAGGCACGGTCAACGCGATCTACCGGCTCGGCGACGAGCTGACCGTACGGCTGCCCCTGCTTCCCGGCGGCGCCGAAACCGTCGCACTGGAGGCGGAGTTGCTCCCCCGGCTGGCGCCGCTGCTGCCACTGCCGGTCCCGGAGGTGGTGGCCGTCGGCGCCCCGGGCGAGGGCTACCCGCTGGCCTGGGCGGTCCACCGATGGATCGAGGGCCGCAACCCGGTCGAGGGCGACCTCGCCGAACCCGTACAAGTGGCCCGCGATCTCGCGGAGTTCGCGGTCGCGATGCGCGAGATCGACCTTCCCGGCGGCCCGCCCGCCCACCGCGGCGCACCGCTCGCCGGCGAGGACCACGCGACGCGCACGGCGATCGAGGCCCTGCGCCGCACCGACGAACCCTTCGACGCCGACGAGATCACCACCGCCTGGGAAGAGGCCCTCGCCGCTCCCGAATGGACGGGCCCGCCCTGCTGGACGCACTCCGACCTCATGCCGAGCAACCTCCTGCTCACCGGCGCCCGCGTCTCAGCAGTCATCGACTTCGGCACCGCGGGCACGGGCGAACCGGCCACGGACCTCATCCCGGCCTGGAACCTGCTGCCGGGCCCGGCCCGGCAGACCTACCGCGAGGCGGCAAACATGGACGACGCAACCTGGACCCGCAGCCGCGGCTGGGCCCTGTCCATGGCGGTCATCCAACTCCCGTACTACCGCCACACCAACCCGCTGATCTCGGCCAACGCCCGCCATGTCATCGGGGAGATCCTGCGAACGCGCCTCTAGCTGTGGGCCTTATCCGTGTGCACCACCTCCGTCCGTACGCTGCGCTCAAGGCCGCCAAGTCCGTCCTCACGCCGGCCTCTTGGGCAATGCGGCGAAACGGCCGAACGGCGAAGATGCTGTCCGGCGACGGGAACCGGGCGGGGGGCTATGACCATCAGGCTGTCTGACGTTGGCAAGACCTTGGGCTGGGGCGGCCTCGCGGGTGTTGCGGCCTGCCTGCTGCTGCGGTACGTCGAACCGGCGCCCCGATGGGACGTCCTGGCCTGTCTCGGGACACCCCTGCTCGGCTTGATGCTGTCCTGGGCAGGGACCCGGTACAGGGCAACGACGGCAAAGGACGTTCCTGACTCTCCCGCAACGGTGGACCCAGCGGGATTCCGCTTGATCGGCGAGTGGCGGCCGGAGCGCACTCAACGGAAGCACCTCGGCGCCCTGTTCCTACTGCTGTCCGTTGCTCTGCTGCTCTTCGGGTCCGCCCAGCACGTCACGCCCCAACTGGCCGACGCCCGTAGCGGATCCGCACGGATCGTCCCCGTGACAGTCATCGAAGTGACCGCGCAGCGTTCCACGCCCGTACGCGCCGGAGGCACGACCTACACCTCGGAGCTCTCGGTCAACCCGACGGGGAACAGCACAATCGACAAGCTGCTGCACGGCAGCATCAAGACCTCCGACTCAATGCGACCCACCGCCAAGCTATGGGCCCTCCACACCCCGGGCGACGGCCGGGAAGCAGCCCAACTGACCGAGACACGGGAGAGTTGGAAGCATTGCGGGACGGGGGCACCCGTCCCTCCGGCATGCTGCTCGGCGTCTGTGCGGCGGCCGCCGCACTGGGGCTGATCCTGCTGCTATGCCGCAAGATCAAGCTGTCCCCGGACGAGGAATCTGTCGAGGTGACGCTGCACACGCGTGGTACTCAGGCTCTCGCCGTGACGCTGGGAGGCACGGCGGACGAAGGCAGACGCGAACTGGGAGTGGGCCTGCGCCTGCAGGCCGAAGACGGCGAACGCCGCCTGTACATCAGCCGGTTCGTCGACACCGAGCATCTCGCCGACCTCGTCTACGGCCGTACCGCGTGGCTGTACTGGGCACGTCCCGACGGCGAACCTCCACGCGGACGCCCCGGACGAAAGGGCGAGATGCTGCCGGCCGTCCTGGTCCTCGGCGGAGGCGACGAAACACGCTATATACGCGGCTGGATGCCACGGGACCCGGATTGGCCCGTCACCCAGGGAAGGCACTTGGCAGCGCTCGGTTCTGAATCCTGACCACCGGTACGGCCGTTGGGACCGGACTCGATGCGCCCGCCGCGCGCCCGCCTGAGCGCCACGGTCTGGCTGATCCTGGCCGGCCTGGCGGCGGCTGCCACAGCCGCCTTCCCCGTGGGCGGAGGAGGAAAGGAGCCGGTGCAGGTCACCGGCGTGGTGGTCGCGCTGTGCGCCGTCGTGGGCATGCGCCTGCGCGAGGCGAAGTGGCGCCCGGCCACTCGTCGCCAAGAGCGACGCGCAGCGAAGCAGACGGCATAACCGCCCAGCCGCTTTCCCGATCCGCTCGACAGGACACAACGGCAGACCTCGCTCCTTGCGGCTCGCCTGCGCGACTCCTGTCCTCTGCTCCGAGCACTGAACCAACAAGGAAATCAACGCCCAAGATCAAAAAGGCCGGACCCAAGATCGGAACCGGCCTCTGAACTCGTACTTCCCTGGAGCCGCCTGTCGGATTCGAACCGACGACCTTCTGTTTACAAGACAGATGCTCTAACCAGCTGAGCTAAGGCGGCGGGCTGGACTGCGCGCGTGCAGTGTACCCGGAGGGGTGTGGAGGGCCGCGATGCGGTTTCGTTGCCGCATCAGGGCTGACAAGGCGCACAGCGGCGGGTTAGCGTCACCGCACGTTCACAACGGTGAAACGTACTCCCTTTACGACGGATCGTCCGGCACGTACCTGCCGGTGAAGGAGACAACAGCATGGCTACGGTCACGTACGACGGCGCTACCCGGATCTACCCCGGTGGTGACACCCCCGCGGTCGACAAGCTCAACATCGGCATCGAGGACGGCGAGTTCCTGGTGCTGGTCGGCCCTTCGGGCTGCGGCAAGTCCACCTCCCTGCGGATGCTCGCGGGTCTCGAGGACGTCAACGAAGGTTCCATACGCATCGGCGACCGCGACGTCACGCACCTGCCGCCGAAGGACCGGGACATCGCCATGGTGTTCCAGAACTACGCGCTGTACCCGCACATGACCGTCGCCGACAACATGGGCTTCGCGCTCAAGATCGCCGGCGTGAACAAGTCCGAGATCCGCAAGAAGGTCGAGGACGCGGCGAAGATCCTCGACCTCACCGACTACCTCGGCCGTAAGCCGAAGGCCCTCTCCGGCGGTCAGCGCCAGCGTGTGGCCATGGGCCGCGCGATCGTGCGTGAGCCGCAGGTCTTCCTCATGGACGAGCCGCTGTCGAACCTCGACGCGAAGCTCCGCGTGCAGACCCGTACGCAGATCGCCGGCCTCCAGCGCCGTCTCGGCATCACCACGGTGTACGTGACCCACGACCAGGTCGAGGCCATGACCATGGGCGACCGGGTCGCCGTCCTCAAGGACGGGCTGCTCCAGCAGGTCGACACCCCGCGCCACATGTACGACCGTCCCGCGAACCTCTTCGTCGCCGGCTTCATCGGCTCCCCCGCCATGAACCTCGTCGAGGTCCCGATCACCGACGGCGGCGTGAAGTTCGGCAACAGCGTCGTGCCGGTCGAGCGCGAGGCGCTCACCGCGGCCGTCGACAAGGGCGACAAGACCGTGACGGTCGGCGTCCGCCCCGAGCACTTCGACGTCGTCAACGGCGACGCTTCCGACACCGCCCTCTCCAAGGACGAGCCCGCGGGCGTGGCCGTGACGGTCAACGTCGTCGAGGAGCTCGGCGCCGACGGCTACGTCTACGGCACCGCGAACGTCGGCGGCGAGGACTGCGACCTCGTCGTCCGCGTCTCCGGCCGTCAGGTGCCCGAGAAGGGCGCCGTCGTGAACGTCGTTCCGCGCGGTGGCGAGACGCACGTCTTCTCGACCTCCAGCGGTGAGCGCCTCAGCGACTGACCGACCGGACCACGTCCGGCGGGCGACGGCGGCGCACACCGCGCCGCCCGGCACCGTCCGAACACGCACAGGGCCGTACGTCCCGCACAACTGCCGGGCGTACGGCCCTCGTTCGTGTCGGCACCCGGTCCCGGACCGATGCCGGATCCGCCTCGTACCCCCGTACGTCAACGTCCCGGCCCGAACGCGCCTGTGCGCCGTCGCTCGGCGGAGTGACCGAATGTCGCCAAATCACCACTCTTCGCTACCATCACCGGCGTGAACCACGCAGCACGCCGAATCGGCCGATCTCTCGCACTCGTACTGCCCGTCGTCCTCGTCCTGTCCGGGACGCTCGCTGTGGCGAGCGTCCCGTGGAGCGCGTCCTCCGATACGCAGGACACACAGATGCTGACGGCGTCCGAGCAGAGAGCGTCCACCAAGTCGGCGCCCCGTACGCCTCAGCACATGCTCCGCAAGCGTCTGGTCGCCGAACTCCAGGAGAAGAACCCGGGAGTTGCGCTGACCAGCCTCCAGCGGGAGATGGCCGCGCGCCCCTCGCTCGCCCGGCACTGCACCTCGCTCGCGCGTGCGCTCGGACGGGCCGCCGTGCACAAGTACGGCAGTGCGCAGCGGGCGGCACGCTGGTCGCGTCCGGTGTGCGACACATCCTTCGCGGCGGGTGCCGCCGGCGTCGGCGGCACGGCGACAGACGGGGCCGCCGGCTCCTCCCGTATGCCCTGACACACCGGCCCGGGGGCCCGTGACGGACGTACGCCGCATAAGGTGCGCCGCATGATGCAGCTCCCCACACAAGCGGTGATCCTGGCCGGCGGCCAGGGGACGCGGCTGCGGCCGTACACCGACGACCGTCCCAAGCCGATGGTCGAGATCCCCGGCACCGGACTCCCCATCATCGGGCACCAGTTGGCCTGGCTGGCCGCCGAGGGCGTCACCGATGTCGTCGTCTCCTGCGGCCACTTGGCCGATGTGCTCGGCGAGTGGCTGACGACGGCCGAGCTTCCCCGTACGCGTACGAAGGGCACGGACGGCGGCGATGCCGGGCCGACTCCCTTGCGTACGGAGGTCGTTGTCGAGAGCGAGCCGCTGGGCCGCGGCGGCGGGCTCAAGTACGCGGCGGCCTCGCTGCCCCGTCCCGACGAGCCCTGGTACGCGACCAACGGCGACATCTGGACGCGCTTCGCACTGCGCGAGATGGCCGCCTTCCACAGCGAACGGGACGCCGTGGCCACGCTCGCGCTCGCGCGGCCGCGCATTCCGTGGGGGGCGGTGGAGACCGATCCGTTCGGGCACGTCCTCGACTTCATCGAGGCTCCGCCGTCGCCCTATCTCGTCAACGCCGGTGTGTACGTGTTCTCTTCGTCCTTCGCCGTGCTGCTTCCGGACCGCGGCGACCACGAGCGGACGACCTTCCCGCGGCTGGCCCGAGAGCGGCGCCTCGCGGGCTTTCAGCTTCCGCAGGGTGCGTACTGGCGCGCCATCGACACCGCGAAGGATCTGGAGGAGGCGGCACGGGAGTTGAGGGAGACACAGGGCGGGTGAGGACGACGGCACGGGGGCGGGTGAGACCCGTACGCGGCCGACGGCGCGGGGCCGCGGCCCCAACGGGCCGCGTCAGCCCAGGAGTCCGCCCAGTCCCCCGCCGCCGCTGTACGACGAACCCCCGCCGCCACCGCTCCCGCCCGAGGACGAACTGCCGCCGCCCCCACCGGAGTTGGAGCTGCCGCCCGTACCGCCGCCCGCCGGGGATCCGCCGCTCGTACCGCTGCTGCCGCCGCCGCCCTGCGTGGCCTGGGTACCGGGATCGGACTGTTGCGGCGGCCCGGCGCCGGGGCCCGTCTCCTCCGGGGCCTGCACGGTCTCGTGCTGGGTCGGCCCGGACGGGTCGCTCCGCTGACCGCCGTCCTGCGACGCCGGTGACGAGGGGCCGCCCGAGCGCCGGCTGCCGGGGCCGCCGTCCGCGCCCTGGGCGTGGCCGCCGGCGGGGGTGTCGCTGCTCGTACCGGCGTCCGGGTCCGTCGGGAGGGGCGAGCCGGGCAGCCGGTTGGTCGGAGGCTCGTCCGGGTCGGGGACCGTGGCCGTGTGCGAAGCCCGTACGGCACCGCCCAGCATCGCGCCGAGGAGCATCGCGACACCGGTGACCACCGACGCGATGACGGCGCCCCGGCGCAGCACCTGCCGCCGCAGATCGAGGAGTTCGGCGCGCGGGCCGAGCTTGCGCCATGCGTCGGCGGCGAGCTTCCCGTCGACGGAGTAGACGGGAGCGCCCGCGATCACCAGCGGGCTCCACGCGGCGAGGTAGATGATGTCGGGCGTCTCGTACGCGGGCCCCGAACTCCAGCTCACCGTCATCAGCAGCGCCGCCGACAGCAGCGCCCCGACGGAGGCCGCGAGCCGCTGCCACAGACCGCACACCGTCAGGACGCCGATGATGATCTGCAGGAAGGCGACCGTCAGCCCCGAGCCGACCGGGTGCGCCAGCGCGAAATCGCGCAACGGCGAGGCCAGCGCCCACGGTTCGAGCGAGCGCAGCCAGGTGACCATCGAACCGCGTGCGTCGCCGTCGAAGTAGACCGGGTCGCACAGCTTGCCCATCCCGGCGTAGACCGAGATGAAGCCGAGGAAGATCCGCATCGGCAGCAGGACGACACCGAGGTTGAGGCGGCGGCCCGGATAGTACGCCTGGCGCCGCCCGGCGGCGGGGGCCGTGCCCACGGCGCTGCCATGGGCGGGGGTGTCGTCGAACTCGCCGTCGGCGAGGGGCCGTTGGCCGTACGCGTCGAGGTCTGCGTCCTCGTCCCCGTAGCCGGGGATCTGGCCCGTCCCGTACTCGCGCCGGTGGTCCTGTCCGTACGCGGGCTCGTGCTCGGAGCCGAACTCGCCGCCGTAGCCCCCGCGTTGGCCGTACGGGTCGTACGGATCATAGGAATCGTACGGGTCGCGGGTGCCGGGCTCCGGTCCGTCGAAGGCGCCGTGTACCGGGCGGGCGCCGTGCAGCAGCGAACTCGGCTGCGGCCGTGCCGTCTCATGTGAACTGCCGTGCCCGCGCTGGCCGATGAGCGTCGACGGCGCGGCCACCGTCTCCTCGCCGATGCGCGGCAGCACCTGGGTGGTGGACGCGGCGGACTCCGCGGTCTGCCGGCCGTCGGGACGGGCGACGGGCGACAGCCTGGTCGCCCCCGTCTCCTCGCTCTCCCCCACGCCCCACAGCACGGACGGCCCCGTCGCCGGGGACTCGGACCCGGTGCCGGTACCGGCGCCGGTGACGCCCGGTGCCGCGACGCCGGAGGTCCACGGGAACCCGCCCGCCGCCGTGCCCGATGCGGAGGAGGAGCCGTCCGCGGACGGTGCGAGCTGCACCCGGAAGCTCGCGTGCGTGACGACGACTTCTGCCGGATCGGAGGGGACCTTGACCGTGCTCAGCCCGGGATCGTCGCCGAAGAGACCGCCGGAGCCGCCCTGTTGGGAGTCCCCGGAGCCACCGGGACGACGGCCCGAGGGGTCGGGCGTGCGGGGTGTCTTGGTGTCCACACTCCTCTAACCGAGTGACGGACGCTTAGGACACTGCCTTGACCGCCCCGATCTGTCCGAGGCCCGTCAAGGGTGCGAGGCCGCTCCAAGTCGCCCTGGCGGAGCCGATGTTGAGGCGGCTCCATGGAGGGAACGTCGAGGCAGTCGCCCGCCCCTCCGCTCAACTCCTGCGCCGCGCCGCCTCGTAGAGCACGACGCCCGCCGCCACACCGGCGTTCAGCGACTCGGCGCCGCCGGGCATCGGGATCCGTACGCGTACGTCGCAGGTCTCGCCCACCAGCCGCGAGAGGCCCTTGCCCTCGCTGCCGACGACCACGGCCACCGGGCCGTCCAGGACGTCCAGTTCGGTGAGTTCGACGTCGCCGTCCGCCGCGAGGCCGACCACCATCAGCCCGTCCTTCTGGTAACTCTCCAGCGCCCGCGTGAGGTTGGCGGCCCGCGCGACGGGCGTACGCGCCGCCGTGCCCGCCGAGGTCTTCCACGCGCCCGCCGTCATCCCGGCCGCCCGGCGCTCCGGCACGACGACGCCATGGCCGCCGAAGGCCGAGACGGAGCGTACGACCGCGCCGAGGTTGCGCGGATCAGTGATGCCGTCGAGCGCGACGATCAGCGGGACCTCGCCCTCGTCGTAGGCCGCCGCCGTGAGGTCGTCGGGATGCGCGTACTCGTACTCCGGGACCTGAAGCACCAGGCCCTGGTGGTGCAACCCCTTGGTCATACGGTCCAGTTCGGGCTTGGGCGCCTCCATGAGGTGGACCTCGCCCCCCTCGCTCGCCAGGCGCACGGCCTCCCGCACCCGCTCGTCGTTGTCGACGAACTGCTGCACGTACAGCGTCGACGCCGGTACGTGCGCGCGCAGCGCCTCGACCACCGAGTTCCGCCCGACGACCAGCTCCGCGGCGCTCCTGCCGCCGCCCTTGCGCTGCGGACGGCCCTGGGCGCGCCGGGCCTTGGCCTGGGCGGCACGCTGCTTCGCGTGGCCCTTGCGCATCTCCGCGGGCGGCGTCGGGCCCTTGCCCTCCAGGCCGCGGCGCCGCTGGCCGCCGCTGCCGACCTGGGCGCCCTTCTTGTTGGACGTACGCCGGTTGGGGCGCTGGCTGTTCCCGGCCATCGGGGCACCTGTTTCTCTGCTGGGTTCGCTGTGTTCGCTGGGTTCGCTGTGTTCTTTCGCTGATTCGCCGCGTGCGCTCGGCCGGGCCGGCGTCGCGGGGTTCGCCGGACCCGCGCGATCCGTACGGTCCGTGCGCCTCATGTCCGTACGGCCGTGGGCGCGGGGCACCGGCCGTCGCCATTATTCCGGAGAGCACGCCCCAGCGAAGAAGTGGATCATCAACGGGCAGGAGGCGACGGCCGATCGGCGGCGCACACCGCGGGTGCGCCCGGCCCTCGGCGGCCGCTACTGCCCGCCGCCGCCCAGCTCCCAGCGCGGCCCCGACGGGGTGTCCTCGATCACGAGCCCCGCCTGCTTCAGCTCGTCCCGGATCGCGTCCGCCGTCGCGTAGTCCTTGCGCTCGCGCGCCGCCTGGCGCTGGTCGAGCACGAGCCGGACCAGCGAGTCCACGGCCTCCCGCAGCTCACCGCCCCGCCCGGCGGCCTCCGCCGTCGACTGCCAGCGCGCGTCGAGCGGGTCGAGGCCGAGGATGCCGAGCATCGCCCGTACGTCCGCGAAGGCCCGCGCCGTGGCCTCCTTGTCGTCCTCGCCCATGGCGGCGTTGCCCTGCCGGACGGTGGTGTGCACCACGGCCAGCGCCTGCGGTACGGCGAAGTCGTCGTCCATGGCCTCGGCGAAGGCGGCCGGGATCTCCGCGGCCGGTGCGACCTCGCCGACCAGTTCGGCCGCGCGCTGGACGAAGCCCTCGATGCGGCCGAAGGCGACCTCCGCCTCGCGCAGCGACTCCTCGCTGTACTCGATCGTGGAGCGGTAGTGCGGCGAACCCAGGTAGTAGCGCAGCACGATGGGACGCCAGTGCTTGACCATCTCGCTCACGAGCACCGAGTTGCCGAGCGACTTGCTCATCTTCTCGCCGCTCATGGTGACCCAGGCGTTGTGCGCCCAGTAGCGCGCGAACTCGTCGCCGTAAGCCTTCGACTGCGCGATCTCGTTCTCGTGGTGCGGGAAGACCAGGTCGACGCCGCCGCCGTGCAGATCGAAGGACGACCCGAGGTACTTGTGCGCCATGGCCGAGCACTCCAGATGCCAGCCCGGACGCCCCCGGCCCCACGGCGTCTCCCAGCTCGGCTCGCCGGGCTTGGCGGACTTCCACATGGCGAAGTCCCGCGGGTCGCGCTTGCCGGTCTCGCCCTCGCCCTCGGGCTGGAGCAGATTGTCCAACTCCTGGTTGGAGAGCTGGAGATAGCCGTCGTAGGAGTGGACGTCGAAGTAGACGTTGCCGTCGGCGGCGTAGGCGTGGCCCCCGTCGATGAGCGCCTGCATCATCTCGATCATCTCGGGCACATGGCCCGTCGCACGGGGCTCGTACGTGGGCGGCAGGCAGCCGAGGGCGTCGTACGCGGCGGTGAACGCGCGCTCGTTGGCATAGCCGATCGCCCACCAAGGGCGGCCCTGCTCCTCGGCCTTGACGATGATCTTGTCGTCGATGTCCGTCACGTTCCGCACGAACGTGACCTCGTGGCCGCGGTGGGCGAACCAGCGGCGCATGATGTCGAAGTTGAGGCCCGACCGGATGTGCCCGATGTGCGGGGCTGCCTGCACGGTGGCGCCACACAGATAGATCGAGACGTGCCCCGGCCGCTGCGGGACGAAGTCGCGGATCTGCCGGCTGCTGGTGTCGTACAGGCGAATACTCACGCGACCAGGGTAGTGGGCCCGGAGGGCCCCGTGGCCCGCGCACCGAGGCTCGTGCACCGGATCGGTGACAGACGTCAGAGAAACCGGCGGCACGAGCCCGGGGCGGTACGGCGGAGGAATGCGTCAGAGGCGTCCGGCGATCCTGCGCGGCGTCACACGGACCACGACCCGCTCGGCGTCCTGCTCCCAACCCGGGTTGAACTCGGCGTAGTTCTTGCCGACGTACTTCTGCGCCAGCTCGTCGATCAGCTCCTTGCCGCCCTCGGTGGTCATGGTGACCGTGCCGCGGATCTCGGCGTACGAGTACGGGGCGTCGGCGGGCTGCACCACGACGCTGACGCGGGGGTCCCGCTCCAGGTTGCGGGTCTTGCGGCGGTCGGTCGTGGTGGAGATCAGCAGGTCGTCGCCGTCCCGCTTCACCCATACCGGGGACACCTGCGGGCTGCCGTCGGGCTGGATCGTGGCGATGTTGACGAAGACGGGGGTGTCGAGAACCTGCTTGAGCTCGTCGGAGAGCTGGGTTGCTGTCACGGCTGTCGCCTTTCGCGGAATCGTGAACGTCGTCGGTGACCGACTGCGGCGTGTGCCACGCCAGCGCCGTCTTCAACCGTCCAACACCCGTGCGGCGCACGGTGTTCCGCGCGGAGGGACGAGCGGACCCGAGCCCGCCGGGCCCTTGCGCGCTCCGGGCTCACGCCCCCTGCGGCACTACGAGCGCCGTCGCGATCGCGGCCAGTCCCTCGCCGCGGCCCGTCAGACCGAGCCCGTCCGTCGTCGTACCGGAGACGGAGACGGGCGCGCCCACCGCGGCGGACAGCGACTGCTGCGCCTCGGCCCGGCGCCTGCCGACCTTGGGCCGTACGCCGACGACCTGGATCGCCACGTTGCCGACGGCGAAGCCCTCCGCCCGTACGATCCGCGCCGCCTCCGCGAGCAGCCGCACCCCGGAGGCACCGGACCACTCGGGGCGGCCGGTGCCGAAGTGCGCGCCGAGGTCGCCGAGGCCCGCCGCGGAGAAGAGGGCGTCGCAGGCGGCGTGGGCGGCGACGTCGCCGTCGGAGTGCCCGGCGAGGCCGTAGCGCTCGCCCTCCCAGAGCAGACCCGCGCACCACAGCTCGCGCCCCTCCTCGAAGGCGTGCACGTCCGTGCCGACGCCGACCAGGGGAAGGACGGGCAGCGCCCGGGCTTCCGCGTCCGGGCCGTGGCCGCCCGCGGCCTGTGGCTCAGAAGCCATCCGTCGTACGCCTCCTCGCCAGCACGGCCTCGGCCAGCACCAGATCCAGCGGCCGGGTCACCTTGAACGCCTCGTCGTGCCCGGGCACCACCACGACCTCGATGCCGAGCCGCTCCACCATCCCCGCGTCGTCCGTGGCGCCGTCGCCCTCCCGCAGGACCTGCGCGTGCGCGGCGGCGAGGACCTTCACCTCGAAGCCCTGCGGGGTCTGCACGGCACGCAGCCGCGACCGCTCGGGGGTGCCGGTCACCGGCTCGGGCTCGCCGGCCCCGCGGATCTCGACCTCCTTGACGGTGTCGGCCACGGGCAGTGCCGGCACCACGGCGGGCGCCCCCGCCCGTACGGCCGCCGCGACCGCGTCCACAGTCTCGACCGGTACGAGCGGACGGGCCGCGTCGTGCACGAGGACGGAGTCGAAGCCGTCGGGCAGCGCCGCGAGCCCGAGACGTACGGAGTCCTGACGGGTCTCACCGCCGGGTACGACCACGATGTCGGCGGCGGCCCCGGCCGGAGCGGCGTGCTCCTCCAGCAGCAGCCGCACCTCGTCCGCGCCGTCCGGCGGGGCGACCACGACGACGAGGGACACGGCACGGGAACGGGCCATGGCCCGCACGGCGTGCACCAGCATCGGCGTACCGCTCAGCGCACGCAGCGCCTTGGGAGCGCCGGGGCCGAGACGCAGGCCGCGGCCCGCGGCCGGGATGACGGCGGCGGTGCGGTGCACGGATCGGGACGAGCGCGCCACGACGGGAGCGGCCTCCGGGGTGGACAAGGGCGCGGGCGCGGAGAGCGGCGCGGCCACGGGCGCCGGGACGGGAGCAGCGGAAGCGGACGCGGAATCGCCTGCGCCCTCCCGTCCTGCTCCTTCCGGGTGGACGGCGGGCGACTCGCCCGCGGATCGGATTGACATCGCTTGCACGTTCAGGTTTGTGTCCTCAGCCGGTGTGGGTATGGCCTGGAAGTACCCCCGGCCACAGGTTGGGGGCGTGCCGGGCGCGACGCCTTGACCGGCCCTTCCGTGAACTCCGGTCGAGGCAGCAGCCCGGGCCCGGCACGCACTCGTACAGCCGTGAGCGACGGCGACGAAGCCCGAGTACGGCGGGCACAGGCGAGGTTACTGAACGCTGTCGCGGTTCGCTCGCAGAGCTTCGCCGTCACGCGGCCTCCCCTGGATCCGACCGTCCCCGGACATGCCGCAGCGCCCGGCGACGGGGAGTCACTCGGGCACTGCGGCACAGCCTTGCTCTGTTACTGCTCAGACTTTCTTGCTCTGCTCTCCTGCGGTGCTGCCCGAACCGGTTGCCCTGTGCGCCGGTCGATCCTTCGCGCGCTCGTCCGTGCCTGCTGCTCCGAAGAGGGTTCGGGGGCAGGCGGTCAGGCGGAGCGGGTCAGGACGCGAGGACCTCGTCAAGCAGCGCCTCGGCCTTGTCCTCGTTCGTGTTCTCCGCGAGAGCGAGCTCACTCACCAGGATCTGGCGGGCCTTGGCAAGCATCCTCTTCTCGCCGGCGGAGAGCCCGCGTTCGCGCTCACGGCGCCACAGGTCGCGGACGACCTCGGCCACCTTGATCACGTCACCGGACGCCAGCTTCTCGAGATTCGCCTTGTAGCGCCGGGACCAGTTGGTCGGCTCCTCGGCATACGGTGCGCGGAGCACCTCGAAGACCCTGTCCAGCCCGTCCGAACCGACCACATCCCGTACGCCCACGAACTCCGCATTGTCCGCCGGCACACGAACCGTCAAGTCGCCCTGCGCAACCTTCAGAACCAAGTAGGTCTTGTCCACGCCTTTGATCTGGCGAGTTTCGATAGCCTCGATCAGCGCGGCCCCGTGATGGGGATAGACCACGGTGTCGCCAACCTTGAACGTCATGTGTCAGGTACCCCTTCCGTGACTATCCAGAGTAACACGGAATCGGGCTCTTCTGAATGGCGTTTTCGCAGGTCAGGCCGCATCTCGGGGCTTGACAAGCGGCCCTGTTACGTGCTGCGGAGGGCGGCACCGGGAGGGTATTCGCAGGTCGGGGCACTTCCGTAGGCGCATCGAAACACGGCGGACACGTCTGAAGAAGGTGCTTCAGAAAGCATCAGCCGTCCGTTTTGTCCGACTGTAAGTCGTCGCCCGTTCGGCCCTCTTCAGCTCTTCCCGGACTTTCCCAAGAATTGATCAGCAGTTTCGCTGATCAATTCACTGCCCGTTCGCATTCTTTACGCCGAAACGACTCTGCACCGGGCGCCGTTCGCGGCCTGACGTACGTACTCCCGGGGCCCGTCCGGCGCGCGGCGGGAGGGCCGGGTGCGGGGCGCCGCGGGGCGCTCGGTAACCTGAGCCGCACCAAGAACACCGGTAACGCAGAGAAGAACCACGCCAAGAACACCGTATCCGCCCGCGACCGGCTCGTAGTTCGGCCGCCAGAGCTCGCCCAGGAGTTGCCGCCGCCGTGAGCAGCAGCATTCGACGCGGCACCCTCGCCGCCACCGCCCTCGCGCTCGCCGTCGTCACACTGTCCGCATGCGCCGCCGGCAAGGACGCGCAGACGCTGGAGATCAAGCCGGACAGCGCCGCGACCAGCCTGGGCTCCGTCAAGGTGCAGAACGTCACCATCGTCACGCCCGGGACCGGTGAGGGCTCCGCCGTCGTGACGGGCCGGATCTTCAACCAGGGGCAGAAGGACGAGACCCTGACGGCGATCAAGGTCAAGGGCGTCAGCGGACGCGTACAACTGCGCCCGGCCGAGGGCGAGAAGAAGCTGACCGTGCCGGCGGGCGGCTCGCTCGCGCTGGGCGGCGAGGGCAACGCCTCGGCCCAGTTGCCCGAGGCCGGTGCCGGCGCCGTACGGAACGGCAACGCCCAGGGCGTCACCTTCGACCTCAGCCGTACGGGCCATGTGTCGCTGCGGGCGGCGGTCGTCCCCGCGCACGGCGACTACAAGAAGTTCGGGCCTACGCCCGAGCCTTCGCCGAGCACGTCGTCGGGCACGCCCTCCGGGTCCCCGTCCGGGAGCGCCTCGGACGAGGCGACGTCCACCGCGTCGCCCGCCGGGCCGGCCGACGACGAGGGCGCCGAGAAGACCGCAGGAGCGGAGCACGCGGCCGGTACCGGGGCCGGAGGCCACGACTCGGGGCACTGAGCCCGCACCGGTCACACCACGGACATGCGTGAGGCCCCGCCCGTACAGGTCGTACGAGCGGGGCCTCACGTGTGTGGCGCGGCGTGCGCGCAACGGGCGGTCTACGGCTCGAACTTGTAGCCCAGGCCGCGCACCGTCACCAGGTAGCGGGGCGCTCCCGGGTCGGGTTCGATCTTGGCGCGCAGTCGCTTGACGTGGACGTCGAGGGTCTTGGTGTCGCCCACGTAGTCGGCGCCCCAGACGCGGTCGATGAGCTGCATGCGGGTCAGCACCCGGCCCGCGTTGCGCAGCAGCATCTCCAGGAGGTCGAACTCCTTGAGCGGCAGATCGATCTTGCTGCCGTCGACGGTGACGACGTGCCGGTCGACGTCCATACGGACCGGGCCGGCCTCCAGGGCCGCCGGGGTGACCTCCTCCGGCTCGCCCTGGCGGCGCAGCACCGCCCGTACGCGCGCGACGAGTTCGCGCGAGGAGAAGGGCTTGGTCACATAGTCGTCGGCGCCTATCTCCAGGCCGACGACCTTGTCGATCTCGCTGTCCTTGGCGGTGACCATGATGACCGGGACGTTGGAGCGGCCGCGCAACTGGCGGCAGACCTCGGTGCCGGGCAGGCCCGGCAGCATCAGGTCGAGCAGGACGAGATCGGCGCCGTTGCGTTCGAACTCGTCCAGCCCGTCCGGGCCGGTGGACGCGACGGCTACCTCGAAGCCTTCCTTGCGAAGCATGTACGACAGTGCGTCGCTGAACGATTCTTCGTCCTCGACGACGAGCACTCGGGTCACGGGAGGACCTCCGGGGCGGTTTCAGGGGCGCGCAGCAGTCCGCGCTGTGGTGAGAAGGGGGAGGTGGACGTACGGGGAGCGGAGCGGACGGACGAGGAGTGAGGGGAAGGGGAAGGAGAGGGAGGGGCGTCGGAGGAGGCGGCGGCGCTGAGGGGAGGGCGGGCGGTGCGGAGGCGCCGGGGCGGCTCCTTCGGGGCGGAGGGTCCGGCGCTGCGGGCGCGGTATGCGGCCGGCCCCTCCCCGGCCTTCCCGGACCGCCGGGACTCCCCGGCCGTCCTGGCCTCCCGTGCCTCCTCCGGTACGTCGTACTCCTCGTCGAACTCCTCGCTGCCGCCGGGCTCGTGGACCTCGGCCGGTTCCTCGAGGGCGCCCGCCGGACCGTCCGGACCGTCCGCGCCGCCCGCCCCGGAGTCGGAGCGTGACGCGGAGCCGGATCCGGAGCGGCTCTGTGCGCTGCCGGCCTCCGGCAGCCGGAGCGTGAAGGTGGAGCCCTGTCCTTCGGCGCTCCACACGGTGACCTCGCCGCCGTGCGACGCGGCCACATGCTTGACGATGGCCAGTCCCAGGCCCGTGCCGCCGGTGGCACGCGAGCGGGCCGGGTCGACGCGGTAGAAGCGCTCGAAGACGCGCTCCCTGTCGCGCTCGGATATGCCGATGCCCTGGTCGCTGACGGAGATCTCGATCAGATCCCCGCCGGGGGCGGGGACCCGGCGGCCCGCTATGCCCACGCGGGTGCGGGCGGGCGAGTAGTTCACGGCGTTCTCGACGAGGTTGCCGAGGGCCGCCGCGAGTTGGCTGCGGTTGCCCCAGACGAAGAGGCCGTCGCCGGCGTCGCCGCCGCGCGTGCCCGTACCGGTGCTCGTGCCCGGGGCCGCGCTCGTCCCCGTCCCCGTCCCCGTCCCCGTGCTCGTGCTCGTACTCGTACTCGCTGCCGATGTGCCCGTGCGTCCCGCGGCGAGCGTGATCTGCTTGCTGCCCGCGGACTGGCGGCAGCGGTCGATGGCCTCGGCCATCAGCTCGTCCACGCCGACCCGTTCGGAATCGCCCATCGGGTCGTCGTTCTGCACGCGGGAGAGGTCGATCAGCTCCTGTACGAGGCTGGTCAGCCGCGTCGACTCGTACTGCATGCGCCCGGCGAAGCGCTCGACCGCTTCCGGGTCGTCCGCCGCGTCCAGCACCGCCTCGGAGAGCAGCGAGAGCGCGCCGACCGGAGTCTTCAGCTCATGGCTGACGTTGGCGACGAAGTCGCGCCGTACGGCCTCGATGCGGCGGGCCTCCGTCATGTCCTCGACCAGGAGCATCACCAGCCGGGAGCCGAGCGGGGCGACGCGGGCGGAGACGGCCAGGGCGTCGCCACGACCCGTGCCGCGGCGCGGCAGGTCGAGGTCAACCTGCCGTATCTCGCCGTCGCGCCGGGTCTCGCGGGCCATCTTGAGCATCGGCTGCACGGCGAGCCGGCCGCCCCGTACGAGCCCGAGGGCGTACGCGGCGGAGCTGGCCTTGACCACTTCGTCCGCCTCGTCCAGGACGACGGCGGAGGAGCGCAGCACGGAGAGCACGGTGTCGACGCCCGGGGGCAGCACCGCCTCGGTGTGCAGGGAGGAGCGGGTGGGACGGGCCTGGTCGCGTTCGCTCCAGCGGAACGAGAGCATCGCGATCACACCGGTCAGGACTCCGGCGATCGCTGCCGCTGCGGCGACCGCCGCGTTCACGTTCATGTCTCCAGGCTATGCGCGCCCGCCGACACCGCCCCAGGGGAAGCGGGAGACCTCGGACACTCGTCTCCCAGAGTTCACCTCGAGGTCGGGGGCGATTCACCGGGGAGGTCGGCGACGGACGCATTACGGACGGAGCGTGGGAGCGTGGAGGGGCCGAGGCCCGGCCCTGTGGGCCCCTTTTCCGAGACACCGTGCGAGGGAAGGACAGCCATGCGCGACGCCTATCACGAGGAACTGGACTCGATCAGCGACAGCCTGGTCGACATGGCCCGGTTCGTCGGCTCTGCGATCGGCCGCGCCACGACGGCGATGCTGGACGCGGACCTGAAGCTGGCCGAGAGCGTCATCGCGGCGGACGAGAAGGTCGACGACATCCAGCGCGACCTGGAGACCCGCGCCATCCAGCTCCTGGCACGGCAGCAGCCCGTCGCGACCGACCTGCGGATCGTCGTGACGTCGCTGCGGATGAGCGCCGACCTGGAACGCTCCGGGGACCTGGCGCAGCACGTGGCGAAGGTGGCGCGGCTGCGCTTCCCCGACTCCCCCGTGCCGAGCGATCTCCAGGCCACGCTGCTGGAGATGGGGCAGCTCGCACAGCGGCTGATGGCGAAGGCCGCCGAGGTCATCATCACCAAGGACATCGATCTGGCGATGCAGCTCGAGCAGGACGACGACACGATGGACGACCTGCACCGCACCCTCTTCCAGCACCTCATGGACGACCGCTGGCACCACGGCATCGAGACCGCCGTCGACGTGACGCTGCTCGGGCGCTACTACGAGCGCTTCGCGGACCACGCGGTCTCGGTGGCACGCCGCGTCGTCTACCTCGTCACCGGTGACTACGCGGACGAGATCGACCCGGCGTCGGCGGCCGCGGGCGACGGGACGGCTCCCGTCGAGAGCACCTGAGCGCCCGCCGCGCGCCGAGCGCGGTGCCGGCTTCCGCCGCGCCGAGCGCGGACTCCCGCTCGCGAACGGTCCGTTCCGTCCGTACACGCCCGTACCCGTCCGTGCACATCCGTGCCGTCCGTACATGTACGTGCTGTAAGAGAGGAATCGGGCCGCTCGCGGCATGTGCAACGACGCGCCCTTGATGCGCCCGCCGGGCCGCTCCGAGGCTGAGTCCACGACGGGGTGGACGACGGGGAGGGAAAAGGAGGGCAGTCATGGCCGATCACAGCGGTACGGACCCGGTTCTGTCTCCCGCACGGCCCGAGGGCGGGCCGTCCCTGCACGTACTGGGGGCGTGCGGGTGCGGTCCGGGATGCGGGTGCGGATGTCAGTCGGGCGGTCCGTGTCAGTGCAGCGGAAGCTGCGGCTGAACGCGCCGGCCGCGGACTGAACGCGCCGCACGCGGAGTTGCGCGGCGCGCGCGGAGTTGCGCGGCGCGCGCGGCCCGGAACCGCCGAGGGCCCTGCCCGGTTCGACGGGGCAGGGCCCTCGGCTTGTGCGTACGGACCTGGCACGTACGGACCCTGTGCGTGCGGACCCTGAGCGTACGGACCTGACGCCTGCCGACCTGACGCGTACGGACGGGAAGCGCGGCGAGAAGCGCTCCCCTACGCCGCCGTCAGCGCGTCCGCCAACTCGTCCAGGCTGCCGAACTGCCCGTCGAAGACGTCCGATTCCGCGGGCGGATCGCCGGACGGCCGCCGTACGTACGCGGTCCGCATGCCGCTCGCGCGGGCGCCGCGCAGGTCCCAGGCGTGAGCGGCCACCATGAGCATCCGTTCCGGCGGACGTCCGGCGGCGTCGGCGGCGAGCCGATAGACCTCCGGTGCGGGCTTGTAGGCCGAGACGGTCTCGCCGGAGAGCGTCTGGTGCCACCGCAGCCCGGCGTGCGCGTTGAGCCAGGTCAAGGCGGTGGAGGAGGCGTTGGAGAGCGCGAGCACGGGGTACCGGCGTGCGATGCGCTCCAGCCCGGCGGCGGAGTCGCCGTACGGCGGCAGCCTCCGGCCCGCGGTCGCGAGCCGTTCCACGGCCGCCGGGTCGTCCACTCCGGCGCGTTCGGCGACCTGTCGCGCGGCCTCGGCGTCGATCACCTCCGTACCGGCGTACGCGCGGTCTCCCCGCCGCACGCGCCGCTCCTCGGACTCGCGGCGGCGCAGCCACAGGGCGAGCAGATCCTCGGCGTCCGCCGCCGCGGAGGCGTCCGCCATCGCTTGGACCTCCGCCCGGAACCCGCTCTCCTCGTCGATCAGCGTTCCGAGGACGTCGAAGACGACGACCTCGATGTCGTGAATACCGGCCATGCGCGCTCCCGTTCGCGAGGTCGTCACCAGTTCAACCGGTGACGACCTTGGCACCGTCCTGCATCACCGGTCAAGATGGTGACGTGGAATTCGCGTTCGTGAGCGGCAACCCCGCGCTCGACCTGGCCGGAACCGTGGGCTCCCGGCGGGACGAGGCCGTCGACGCCCTGTCCGGCCCGGCGGATCTCGAGCGGTGGATCGCCGAGTGCGACGAGTTGCCGGACCGTGTCCGCGTCGGCCGCGCGGGGTTCGAGTCCGCGCTCTCACTGCGGGAGGCGCTCTACCGCCTCGCCCTCGACCGCGTACTCGACCGGCGCTTCGACCGGGACAGCCTCGAGATCGCCAACCGTACGGCCGCCGGGCCGGTCCCCGGCCTCGAACTCGGCGACACGGGGCTGCACATCACGGGGGACCTCCGCGCCGTGCTCTCCCACATCGCGCGGAGCGGCATCGCGGTGCTCGCCGATCCGGACGCCTGCCTCAAGGAGTGCGGCCGCACCGGCTGTACGCGCATCTACCTCGACCGCTCCCGCGGCGCCCGGCGCACCTGGTGCGGCATGGAGGCCTGCGGCAACCGCATCAAGGCCGCCAACTACCGGGCCCGCAAGCGGAGTTCGGGCGCGGTGGCAGACCGGGGGCCGGAGGGGGCGGGCTGACGCCGGTGCGTGGCGGGCGGCCCGGCCGGGCTGGGGTGGGCAGGGCTGGGCCGGGCTGGGCCGTCGGACCGGCCGGCCCGGT
>NZ_LJGW01000361.1:0-14275 GCF_001751255.1 Streptomyces nanshensis
CCCTGGGGGCCGTCGCCGTGCTCACCGACCCGGCGGGCGCCGAGCGCGCCGCCGGCACCGGGCTGCCCGTCCTCACCGTCCCCGACCCGCGCGGGCGCATGGGCGCGCTGGCCGCGGCGATCTACGGCGAACCGGGCGGCGACCTGCTGCAGATCGGCATCACCGGCACCTCCGGCAAGACGACGACCGCGTACCTCGTGGACGGCGGGCTGCGCAAGGCCGCCGAGAAGGCCGGCGATCTGACGGGCCTCATCGGCACCGTGGAGTCCCGCATCGGGGACGAGCGCCTCAAGTCCGAGCGCACCACCCCGGAGGCCACGGACCTCCAGGCGCTGTTCGCCGTCATGCGCGAGCGCGGTGTGACGGCCGTCGCGATGGAGGTCTCCAGCCACGCGCTGGTGCTCGGGCGGGTGGACGGCTGCGTCTTCGACGTCGCCGTCTTCAACAACCTCAGCCCCGAACACCTCGATTTCCACCCGGACATGGAGGACTACTTCCGCGCCAAGCGGCAGCTCTTCACCCGTGCCCGCTCCCGTGCGGCGGTCGTCAACTTCGACGACGAGTACGGGCAGCGGCTGCTGACCGAGTCCGAGGTGCCCGTCACCACCTTCTCCGCCGAGGGCCACCCCGACGCGGACTGGCGGGCCGAGGACGTCGAAGTGGGGCCGCTCGGCTCGACGTTCACCGCCGTGGGCCCCAAGGACGAGACCGTACGCGCCGCCGCGCCGATCGCCGGCGCCTTCAACGTCGCCAACGCGCTCGCCGCCCTGACCGCCCTCGTCACCGCGGGCATCGACCCGCAGACGGCCGCCGACGGCATCGCGTCCGTACCGGGGGTGCCGGGACGGCTGGAGCGCGTCGACGCCGGACAGGACTACCTCGCGATCGTCGACTACGCGCACAAGCCCGACGCCGTCGAGTCCGTCCTCTTCGCCGTACGCAAGGTCACCGAGGGCCGGGTGCACGCGGTGCTCGGCTGCGGCGGCGACCGCGACCCGCACAAGCGCAACGCCATGGGCTCCGCGCTCGCGCGGCTGTCCGACACCGCCGTACTGACCTCCGACAACCCCCGTACCGAGGATCCGCTCGCGATCCTCGCCACCATGCTCGCGGGCGCCGCCGGCGTGCCCGCGTACGACCGCGGCACCGTGCTGCTGGAGGAGGACAGGGCCGCCGCGATCCACCTCGCTGTCGAGCGCGCCGAGCCCGGCGACACCGTGATCGTCCTCGGCAAGGGACACGAGCAGGGGCAGGACATCGCGGGGGTCGTGCGGCCCTTCGACGACGCCCTCGTGCTGCGCGAAGCCATCAGGGAGAAACAGGAAGCCGCTGCCGCGGCCGCCACAGCCCACGCCGCCGCCACGGTCGCCGCGGTGACGGCGCCGGTCGCCGGCGGCGACACGACCCAAGGGACAGACGCCGAAGACCGATGATCCCCCTATCTCTCGCCGATATCGCCGCTGTCGTCGACGGGCAGCAGAGCGACATACCGGATCCGGACGCCCAGGTCACCGGGCCCGTCGTCATCGATTCCAGAGAAGTGGCCGACGGCAGCCTCTTCGCGGCCTTCGCGGGGGAGCGTGCCGACGGCCACGACTTCGCGCGGGCGGCCGTCGAGGCGGGGGCCGTGGCCGTCCTCGCCACCCGTCCCGTGGGGGTGCCGGCCGTCGTCGTCGACGACGTGACCCGCGCCCTGGGCGCGCTCGCGCGCTACGCGGTCGAACGCCTGGGCACCCAGGTCGTCGCGCTCACCGGCTCCGCGGGCAAGACCAGCACCAAGGACCTCATCGCACAGCTTCTGGAGCGCCTCGGCCCGACGGTGTGGACGCCCGGCTCCCTCAACAACGAGATCGGGCTGCCGCTCACCGCCCTGCGCGCCGAGGCCGGCACCCGTCATCTCGTACTGGAGATGGGCGCCCGCGGCATCGGCCACATCCGCTACCTGGCAGAGCTGACACCGCCGCGCATCGGCGTCGTGCTCAACGTCGGCACGGCGCACATCGGCGAGTTCGGCGGCCGGGAGCAGATCGCCGTCGCCAAGGGCGAGTTGGTCGAGGCGCTGCCGCCCGCGGGCGAGGACGGCGACGAGAGCGGCGGCGTCGCCGTGCTCAACGCCGACGACCCTCTCGTACGGGCCATGAGCGAGCGCACCCGTGCCCGCGTCCTGCTCTTCGGGGAGGCCGCGGAGGCCCACGTACGCGCCGAGAACGTCCGGCTCAACGAGCAAGGCCGGCCCACCTTCACGCTACAAACACCGACCGGGTGCGGTGACGTGACCATGCGCCTGTACGGTGAGCACCACGTGTCGAACGCGCTCGCCGCGGCGGCCGTCGCCCACGAACTGGGCATGCCCGCCGGGGACATCGCCACCGCGCTCTCCGCCGCCGGGTCGCTCTCGCGTTGGCGGATGGAGGTCACCGAGCGCGCCGATGGAGTCACGGTCGTCAATGACGCCTACAACGCCAACCCCGAGTCGACGCGGGCCGCGCTCCGCGCGCTGGCCGCGATGGGGAGGGGCCGGCGGACCTGGGCGGTGCTCGGTGAGATGGCCGAGCTCGGCGACGAGTCGCTTGCCGAGCACGACGCGGTCGGACGGCTCGCCGTCCGGCTCAACGTCAGCAAGCTCGTGGCGGTGGGTGGCCAGGAGGCCGTCTGGCTGGACATGGGCGCGAAGAACGAGGGTTCGTGGGGTGAGGAGTCGGTGCACGTGTCCGACGCTGAGGCGGCGGTCGAGCTCTTGCGGAGCGAACTGCGCCCGGGGGATGTCGTACTGGTGAAGGCCTCCCGGTCGGTGGGCCTGGAGCGCGTCGCGGACGCACTCGTCGAGGGCGGGACCAACGAGGGCGAGGTCGCTGCCCGATGGGTATGAGCCAGATCCTCTTCTCGGGAGTCATCGGACTCTTCCTGTCCCTGATCGGGACGCCTCTGCTGATCAAGCTCCTCGCGAGCAGAGGCTACGGCCAGTTCATCCGGGACGACGGCCCGCAGAACCACCACAGCAAGCGCGGCACCCCGACGATGGGCGGCATCGCCTTCATCCTCGCGACGGTCGCCGCGTACGCGCTGACGAAGCTGCTGACCGGCAGTCAGCCGAGCTTCTCCGGCGTCCTCGTGCTCTTCCTTTTCGCCGGCATGGGCCTCGTCGGCTTCCTCGACGACTACATCAAGATCGTCAAACAGCGCAGCCTCGGGCTGCGGGCCAAGGCCAAGATGGCCGGACAGCTCATCGTCGGCACGGCGTTCGCCGTCCTCTCGCTGAACTTCGCCAATCTGCGCCTGCTCACTCCGGCCTCCACCAAACTCTCCTTCACCCAGGACTTCGGCTGGTCGATGGGACCGGTCATCTTCGTGCTCTGGGCGCTGTTCATGATCCTCGCCATGTCCAACGGCGTGAATCTGACGGACGGTCTGGACGGTCTGGCCACCGGCGCCTCGGTGATGGTCTTCGGCGCGTACGTCTTCATTTGCGTCTGGGAGTACCAGGAGTCCTGCGCCAACCCCTTCACGGCGGGCCCGGGTTGCTACGAAGTGCGCGATCCGCTCGATCTGGCCGTCGTGGCCGCGGCGTTGATGGGCGCCTGCTTCGGCTTCCTGTGGTGGAACACCTCGCCCGCCAAGATCTTCATGGGCGACACCGGTTCGCTCGCACTGGGCGGCGCGCTCGCCGGGCTCGCCATCTGCTCCCGTACGGAGCTGCTGCTGGCCATCCTGGGCGGGCTGTTCGTCCTCATCACGATGTCCGTGGTCATCCAGGTCGGCTCGTTCCGGCTCACCGGCAAGCGCGTGTTCAAGATGGCGCCGCTCCAGCACCACTTCGAACTGAAGGGCTGGTCCGAGGTCCTGGTCGTCGTCCGGTTCTGGATCATCCAGGGCATGTGCGCCATCCTCGGCGTCGGCATCTTCTACGCGGGGTGGGCGGCCAGCAAGTGAACGACCGGCACGAGCCGTTGGAGGGCAGGGATCCCGTGGACCTCGCGGACACCCCGGACCTGCGCGGGAAGCACGTGACCGTGGCCGGGCTCGGCGTCAGCGGCATCAGCGCGGCCCGCGCGCTGCGGCGCATGGGCGCGCACGTCACCGTCGTCGACGGCGGCGACAGCGACACACACCGCGCCCGCGCCGCCGAACTCGCCGCCGAGGACGTGACGGTGCGCCTCGCGGACGCGGAGACGCTTCCGCAGGGCACCGAACTGATCGTCACCTCTCCCGGCTGGAAGCCGCAGAGCCCGCTGTTCACGGCGGCCGGCGCCGCGGGCGTACCGGTGTGGGGCGACGTGGAGTTGGCGTGGCGGCTGCGCGGTGCGGCCCCCGCACGGGCGGACTCCGGCGGCTCCGGCGCACGGCCGGGCCCCGCGCCCTGGCTCGCCGTCACCGGCACCAACGGCAAGACCACCACGGTGCAGATGCTCGCCTCCATCCTCGGCGCCGCGGGTCTGCGCGCCCCCGCCGTGGGCAACATCGGCACCCCGCTCATCGACGTCGTCCTCGCCGAAGACCCCCCGGACGTCCTCGCGGTGGAGCTGTCCAGCTATCAGCTCCACTGGGCGCCGAGTCTGCGCGCGCACTCCGCCGCCGTCCTCAACCTCGCCCCGGACCACCTCGACTGGCACGGCTCGATGGACGCGTACGCCGCCGACAAGGGCCGCATCTACGAGGGCAATCGGGTCGCCTGCGTCTACAACCGGGCCGACCCGGCGACCGAGGCGCTCGTGCGCGCCGCCGACGTCGTCGAGGGCTGCCGCGCCATCGGCTTCACGCTCGGCACCCCGGGCCCGTCCGAACTCGGCGTCGTGGACGGCGTCCTGGTCGACCGCGCCTTCGTGGAGAACCGGCGCGAGCAGGCGCAGGAGCTGGCCGAGGTCTCCGACATCACACCGGCCGCCCCGCACAACATCGCCAACGCCCTGGCCGCCGCGGCCCTCGCGCGCGCCTACGGCGTCCCGGCCGCCGCCGTACGGGACGGGCTGCGCGCCTTCCGTCCCGACGCGCACCGCATCGCACACGTCGCGGACGTCGGCGGAGTCGCGTACGTGGACGACTCCAAGGCCACCAACACCCATGCCACGCAGGCGTCTCTGGCCGCGTACGACCCGATCGTGTGGATCGCCGGCGGCCTCGCGAAGGGCGCCACGTTCGACGACCTCGTACGGGAGTCCGCGGAGCGGCTGCGCGGTGCCGTCCTCATCGGCGCCGACCGGCACCTCATCCACGAAGCCCTCACGCGACACGCCCCGGATGTCCCGGTGGTGGACGTGGCACGGACCGACACTGGGGCGATGGCCGCGGCAGTCCACGAAGCGGCACAACTCGCCCGCCCCGGCGATACGGTGCTGATGGCACCGGCCTGCGCCTCGATGGACATGTTCGTCAACTACAACGCGCGCGGTGACGCCTTCACCGACGCGGTGCGCGCGCTCGCTGCGGCCGGCGCGCACGAGGTGGAGTAACCCGCCGGTCCCGCGGACCGAGCCGCGGGAACAGACGGAGGGGACACGACAGATGACGCCCGACAGCGGCGCTGCCGCCACGTCCCGTACGGCGAGGGGCAGTTCGGCGAAGAGCGCCTCCGCTTCCGCGCCGGGCCGGGCGAACCGTCCGCAGCGCCCCCGGCGTCCGGTACGGCGTCCCGCGCGGCCCGGCGGCTCACGCGGCACCCCGGCGCTCTTCGCGAAGGCCAGGCGCGCGTGGGACCGGCCGCTCACCGCGTACTACCTGATTCTCGGCGGCAGTCTGCTGCTGACCGTGCTCGGGCTCGTGATGGTCTTCTCCGCCTCGCAGATCGAGGCGCTCCAATCCGGCCTGTCCTCCACGTACTTCTTCCGCAAGCAGCTCGTCGCGGCGATCGTGGGCGGCGTGCTGCTGCTGGCCGCCTCCCGGATGCCGATCCGGCTGCACCGGAGCCTGGCGTACCCGCTGCTGGCCGCCTCGGTGGTGCTGATGTGCCTCGTACAGGTGCCGGGGATGGGCCACGAGGTCAACGGCAACCGCAACTGGATCTATTTCGGGGGCGCGTTCCAGCTCCAGCCCAGCGAGTTCGCCAAGCTCGCCCTGGTGCTGTGGGGCGCCGACCTGCTCGCGCGCAAGCGGTCCCGGCGCCTGCTGAACCAGTGGAAGCACATGCTCGTCCCGCTCGTCCCCGTCGGGCTGCTGCTGCTCGGACTCATCATGCTCGGCGGGGACATGGGGACGGCGATCATTCTCACAGCCATCCTCTTCGGGCTGCTCTGGCTCGCGGGAGCGCCGACGCGGCTGTTCGCCGGGGTGCTGTCCGTGGCCGCCGCCATCGGCGCCCTCCTCATCACCACCAGCCCGAACCGGATGGCGCGGCTGTCGTGCATCGGCGCCACCGATCCGGGGACCAACGACCAGTGCTGGCAGGCCGTGCACGGCATCTACGCGCTGGCATCGGGCGGATGGTTCGGTTCCGGGCTCGGTGCCAGTGTGGAAAAATGGGGTCAACTCCCTGAACCGCACACCGACTTCATCTTCGCCGTGACCGGGGAGGAACTCGGTCTCGCGGGGACGCTGTCGGTGCTCGCCCTCTTCGCGGCTCTAGGCTATGCGGGTATCCGCGTGGCCGGACGCACGGAGGAGCCCTTCGTGAGGTATGCCGCGGGAGGCGTGACGACGTGGATCACGGCCCAGGCCGTGGTCAACATCGGTGCGGTGCTCGGTCTGCTGCCGATCGCCGGAGTCCCGCTTCCGCTGTTCTCCTACGGTGGTTCCGCCTTGCTGCCGACGATGTTCGCCATCGGGTTGCTCATCGCGTTCGCGCGAAGCGACCCCGCGGCCGGAGCGGCTCTGGCCATGCGGCAGCCTGCTCTGCGGCAGCGCCTGCAGAGAAGGCTGGCAGGGGTGAGAACGAACACGATGAGACGGCGCGCGGATCGGCGGCCGTCCGGAGAGCGGTGAATCAGAGTGCACGTCGTACTCGCCGGTGGGGGCACCGCCGGCCATATCGAGCCCGCGCTCGCCCTCGCGGATGCTCTGCGCAGGCATGACCCGACCGTGGGCATCACCGCGCTCGGCACCGAACGCGGCCTCGAGACCCGTCTGGTGCCCGAACGCGGCTATCAGCTCGAACTCATCCCGGCCGTACCCCTGCCGCGTAAACCCACGCCCGAACTGATCACCGTGCCGGGCCGCCTGCGCGGCACCATCAAGGCGGCGGAGCAGGTGCTGGAGAGCACCAAGGCGGACTGCGTCGCCGGGTTCGGCGGCTATGTGGCGCTGCCCGCCTATCTGGCGGCCAAGCGTCTCGGCGTTCCGATCGTCATCCACGAGGCCAACGCACGGCCCGGTCTCGCCAACAAGATCGGCTCGCGCTACACCAGCCATGTCGCGGTCTCCACTCCCGACAGCAAGCTGCGCAACGCCCGTTACATCGGCATCCCGCTGCGCCGCGCCATCGCGACGCTCGACCGCGCCGGCGCACGCCCCCAGGCGCGCGCCTCGTTCGGTCTGGACGCCGGGCTGCCGACGCTGCTCGTCACGGGCGGCTCGCAGGGTGCGCGCCGCCTCAACGAGGTGGTGCAGCACGCCGTTCCGCATCTGCAGCGCGCCGGCATCCAGGTCCTGCACGCGGTGGGCCCGAAGAACGAACTGCCGCAGCCGGACAACATGCCCGGAATGCCGCCGTACGTCCCGGTACCGTATGTGGACCGGATGGATCTCGCGTACGCCGCGGCCGACATGATGCTCTGCCGCGCGGGCGCGATGACCGTCGCGGAGCTGTCGGCCGTCGGGCTGCCCGCCGCCTACGTCCCGTTGCCGATCGGCAACGGCGAACAGCGCCTGAACGCCCAGCCGGTCGTCAAGGCGGGCGGCGGACTGCTCGTCGACGACGCCGAACTGACGCCGGAGTGGATCCTGGGCAACGTGCTCCCGGTCCTCTCCGACCCGCACCGGCTGCACGCCATGGCGCGCGCCGCGGCGGAGTTCGGACGGCCGGACGCCGACGAGTTGCTGGTCGGCATGGTGTACGACGCGATCGCGGCACGCCGAGGGGCGTGAGAGAAGGCAGGGCAGCGTGGCCGGACCGACGGGGCCGACGAAGAGCGCCGAGGGGCGCGGCAGAGGCTCGGCGGCCCGGCCGCGGAAGGCCGTCGCGGACGCCGACTCGGCCCGGACACCGTCCAGTTCAGGCGGCGGACGCCGCCCGCGGGCGGGAGCGCGGATGCGTAGGCTGCGCGCCCTGCTCGTCCTCTTCGTGCTGCTGCTCGCGCTCACGGGCTTCGGTACGTGGGCGCTCTACGGGTCGAACTGGGCGCTCGTGGAACGGGTCTCGGTCAGCGGCGAGAAGGTGCTGACGAAGAAACAGGTCCGTGCCGCGGCCCGGATTCCGGTTGGCACCCCGCTGGCGGCGGTCGACACGGCGGCGGCCCAGCGCCGTCTCCGTGCCGCGCTCCCGCGGCTGGACGAGGTGCGCGTCGTACGGGCGTGGCCCCACGGAATCGGGATCGAGTTGACGGAACGGAAGCCGGAACTGGCGATGCGGCACGACGGGGGGAAATTCGTCGAAGTGGACGTCGAAGGCGTGCGTTTCGACGTAGTTCCGCGGCAGCCGAAGGGCGTTCCGCTTCTCGTCATGGAAGTGGAGAGCTCCGCGAGCCTGAGACACTTCGGCAAGGAACGGCTGCGCCGCGAAGCGGTGCGCGCCGCCACCGCGCTTCCCGAATCCGTGGCGCGCGCGACGCGGACGGTCCGGGTCCGTTCCTACGACTCCATCACACTGGAGTTGACGGGGGGTCGTACGGTGCTGTGGGGGAGCGGTGAACAGGGAAGAGCCAAGGCCGAGTCACTGGCCGCGCTGATGAAAGCCTCCAAGGACGCACGGCACTTCGACGTGAGTGTTCCCAGCGCCCCTGCCTCGTCGGGGAGTTGACGGCGTCACCGCAGGCCAGCACCCTGGATGACCAGCCCCGGGCCTGATCACATAGGGTGAAAAGAAAAACGGGAGGTTCGGCGTGTTCGTTGAACACCCGCCAGTTGTCGACTTAGTGTCCGTTCCCAAGACTCCAGGGAAGACAGACACCGGTAACCCTAAACTTCACACTTAGGGTTCGGGTCGACGTGGACCGCCCGACAGGGATACGTAACTCGAGGCGAGAGGCCTTCGACGTGGCAGCACCGCAGAACTACCTCGCAGTCATCAAGGTCGTCGGGATTGGCGGCGGTGGCGTGAACGCCATCAACCGGATGATCGAGGTCGGTCTCAAGGGCGTCGAGTTCATCGCGATCAACACCGACGCGCAGGCCCTGTTGATGAGCGATGCCGATGTCAAGCTCGATGTGGGCCGTGAACTGACCCGCGGTCTGGGCGCCGGCGCCAACCCCGATGTGGGGCGCAAGGCGGCCGAGGACCACCGCGAGGAGATCGAAGAGGTCCTCAAGGGGGCCGACATGGTCTTCGTCACGGCCGGCGAGGGAGGCGGCACCGGCACCGGCGGCGCTCCCGTCGTCGCCAACATCGCCCGCTCGCTGGGCGCTCTGACGATCGGCGTCGTCACACGGCCCTTCACCTTCGAGGGCCGCCGCCGCGCCAACCAGGCCGAGGACGGCATCGCCGGCCTGCGCGACGAGGTCGACACCCTCATCGTGATCCCCAACGACCGTCTGCTGTCCATCTCGGACCGCCAGGTGAGCGTGCTCGACGCGTTCAAGTCCGCGGACCAGGTGCTGCTGTCGGGTGTCCAGGGCATCACCGACCTGATCACCACCCCGGGCCTGATCAACCTCGACTTCGCGGACGTCAAGTCCGTGATGTCCGAGGCGGGTTCGGCCCTGATGGGCATCGGCTCCGCCCGCGGGGACGACCGCGCGGTGGCCGCCGCGGAGATGGCGATCTCCTCGCCACTGCTGGAGGCGTCGATCGACGGTGCCAGAGGTGTGCTGCTGTCCATCTCGGGCGGTTCCGACCTCGGCCTGTTCGAGATCAACGAGGCCGCACAGCTCGTCAGCGAGGCGGCGCACCCCGAGGCGAACATCATCTTCGGCGCGGTGATCGACGACGCCCTCGGCGACGAGGTACGGGTCACGGTCATCGCGGCCGGCTTCGACGGCGGCCAGCCCCCGTCCAAGAACCGTGACAAGGCGCTCGGTTCGCACACGTCCAAGGACGAGTCCTCCTCGTCCACCGGCTCCTTCGGCGGCGACTCCGACACCGACCGCCCGTCCTTCGGCGGCCTCGGCAGCGTCACGCCGCGCGAGAGCGACCCGGAGCCGGTCGGCGAATCGACGGGCAGCGGACGCGACTCGATGCCGCCGACGGTCCCGCCGGCCCGTCCGTACCAGGACAGCCAGGCCGAGGAACTGGATGTGCCGGATTTCCTGAAGTGATAGGCACGCACGACTCCTTGAGCGGCGCGCACTTCGCCTTCACCGACAGGTGGGGCGGGGTGAGCGCCGCTCCGTATGAGTCGCTCAACCTGGGCGGCAGGGTCGGGGACGACGCCGCCCATGTACGGGAGAACCGCTCCCGGGCCGCCGCCGCGCTCGGGCTCACCCCCGACCGCGTCGTGTGGATGCACCAGGTGCACGGATGCGATGTCGCCCTCGTCGGGCGGCCGTTCGGCGACGACGCACCTCCGCTGGACGCCGTCGTCACGCAGCGGCCCGGTCTCGCCCTCGCGGTGCTCACCGCCGACTGCACTCCGGTGTTGCTCGCCGATCCCGAGGCGGGCGTCGCGGGCGCGGCGCACGCCGGGCGGCCCGGACTGGTGGCTGGCGTGGTGCCCGCTCTGGTCGAGAGGATGCGCGAACGGGGCGCGCTGCCCGAGCGGATGGTGGCCCGTACGGGGCCTGCCGTCTGCGGGGAGTGCTACGAAGTGCCCGCGGAGATGCGGGAGTCGGTGGCGGCGGTGGTCCCGGAGGCGCATGCGACGACGAGTTGGGGCACGCCCTCGGTCGACGTCGCGGCAGGCGTACGGGCGCAGCTCGAAGCCTGCGGTGTCACAACTCTGGAACAGTCGGAGGTGTGCACCATGGAGTCGGAGGACCACTTCTCCTACCGCCGGGAGAACGTGACCGGCCGCCTCGCGAGCTATGTCTGGCTGGAGGCGAACAGGTCGTGACGGATGTCATCGCTCGCCGGGCCGAACTCGCGGAGAACCTGGCGCGCGTCGAGGAGCGCATCGCCGACGCGTGCGCCGCGGCGGGACGGGGCCGGGACGAGGTCACGCTGATCGTCGTCACGAAGACCTATCCCGCCGCCGACGTACGGCTGTTGGCGGAGCTCGGCGTGCGACATGTCGCGGAGAACCGCGACCAGGAGGCGGCCGCGAAGGCCGCCGAGTGCGCCGACATCCCCCTGACGTGGCACTTCGTGGGACAGCTCCAGACCAACAAGGCGCGCAGCGTGGCGAGTTACGCCGACGTGGTGCACTCCGTGGACCGTCCGCGACTCGTCAACGCCCTGAGCGGCGCGGCCCGTTCCCACGGCCGCGAACTCGACTGCCTCGTACAGGTCGCGCTCGACGCGGAGTCAGAAGCCGCCGGAGGGCGGGGCGGTGCGGCCCCGGAGTCGGTGGCGACGGTCGCCGACGCGATCGATGCGGCCCAAGGTCTGCGTCTGGCAGGGGTGATGACGGTCGCACCGCTGACCGGCCCGTACGCAGGACGACCCGCTTCCGCTTTCGACCGGCTGCGGGAAATCTCAACCGGCCTGTGTACAAGGCATCCTGCTGCAACCATGGTGTCAGCAGGGATGAGTTCGGATCTCGAAGAGGCCGTGGCCGCGGGCGCGACACATGTGCGCGTCGGCAGTGCGGTACTCGGAGAGCGACCCAGGCTCGGGTAACGTCGCGAAGCAAGTCGGACCACGGCACAAAATATGGTCATTTCCGTCGGATACCGACAGGCGGACAGGACCGCGGGGGCCGACTTCCGGTGACGGAGCCACTGGGCCTCCCCGCCGAAGGCCGGGGACCCACCACAGAGCGGAGGACGCAGAGAATGGCCGGCGCTATGCGCAAGATGGCGGTCTACCTCGGCCTCGTGGAGGACGATGGGTACGACGGCCCGGGGTTCGACCCCGACGACGAGTTCGAACCCGAGCCGGAGCCCGAGAGGGACCGCCGGCGGCACGAGCCGCTCCAGTCGCACGACGACTCCCTGTCCCTGCGGAAGGACGAACCGGCAGAGCCGGTACGCGTGATGCACCCTCCGGCGCAGCGCGAACGAGAGCAGCCTTCTCCCCCCGCGATCATCGAAAATGGACGATCCGGGAGAATTGCCCCCGTGTCATCCATCACACCTGAACGCCAGAGTCTGGAGAAGAGCGCCCCGGTGATCATGCCCAAAGTCGTGTCCGAACGGGAGCCGTACCGGATCACCACGTTGCACCCCCGGACGTACAACGAGGCCCGTACCATCGGGGAACACTTCCGCGAGGGGACCCCCGTGATCATGAACTTGACGGAGATGGACGATACGGACGCCAAGCGACTTGTCGACTTCGCGGCCGGTCTCGTCTTCGGTCTGCACGGGAGTATTGAAAGAGTGACGCAGAAGGTGTTCCTGCTGTCTCCTGCTAACGTCGATGTCACGGCGGAGGACAAGGCCCGTATCGCAGAGGGCGGGTTCTTCAACCAGAGCTGAAGACGCAAGGATCGACAGAACAGGCCGTAAGGTCGCACGGGAGCGCCGGCAGCGGCGAGGGGAGAGGGAAGCGCAGTGAGTACCGCACTCGAGGTGGTCCAAGTCGCGCTGTACTGCTTCCTGCTCGTGTTGATCTTCCGACTGGTGATGGACTATGTCTTCCAGTTCGCCCGCTCATGGCAGCCCGGCAAGGCGATGGTGGTCGTCCTCGAAGCGACCTACACTGTCACTGATCCGCCACTCAAGCTTCTGCGGCGGTTCATCCCGCCGTTGCGCTTCGGGGGCGTGGCGCTCGACCTGTCCTTCTTCGTATTGATGATCATCGTCTACATCCTGATCAACGTCGTGGCCGGGCTGTGAACGATCGAAATGGTCTTGCCGACATGCCGACGAGTTACGTTGAGGTGAAGAGATGCCACTGACCCCTGAGGACGTGCGGAACAAGCAGTTCACGACCGTCCGTCTTCGAGAAGGCTATGACGAAGACGAAGTCGATGCCTTCTTGGACGAGGTCGAAGCTGAGCTGACGCGTCTGCTGCGTGAGAACGAGGACCTGCGCGCGAAGCTCGCCGCAGCGACCCGTGCCGCCGCGCAGAACCAGCAGCAGGGCGGGATGCGCAAGCCCGAGCCGCAGGAGCGGCAGGGCGGGGGTCCCGTACCCGCTGCCATATCAGGTCCGCAGCCTGTGCCCCCGGGTCAGCACGGCGGTCCGGGTCAGCACCCGGGCCAGCACGGCCCCGGCCCGCAGCAGGGCATGGGGCAGCAGGGCATGGGTGGGCCTCCCCAGCTTCCCGGCGGGCAGCCGCAGCTTCCCGCCGGTCCCGGCGGGCCCCAGGGCGGGCCCGGCGGTCCGATGGGTCCGGGCGGACCGCAGGGCGGTCCCGGTCCCATGGTTCCCGGTGGACCCCAAGGCGGGCCCGGCGGCCCGCAGATGCCAGGTGGCGGCGGGCAGAACAACGACAGCGCCGCGCGCGTGCTGTCTCTTGCCCAGCAGACCGCCGACCAGGCCATTGCCGAAGCCCGTTCCGAGGCGAACAAGATCGTCGGTGAGGCCCGCAGCCGCGCCGAGGGTCTTGAGCGTGACGCCCGCGCCAAGGCCGACGCCCTGGAGCGGGACGCCCAGGAGAAGCACCGCGTCGCGATGGGCTCCCTGGAGTCCGCAAGGGCGACGCTGGAGCGCAAGGTCGAGGACCTGCGCGGCTTCGAGCGGGAGTACCGCACGCGTCTGAAGTCGTACCTGGAGAGCCAGCTCCGTCAGTTGGAGAACCAGGCGGACGACTCGCTGGCGCCTCCGCGTACGCCTGCCACCGCCTCGCTCCCGCCGTCCCCGTCGATGGCGTCCGCGGGTGCGCCCGCCGGTGCCGGGGTCGGCTCCATGGGCGGTCACCAGTCGATGGGCGGCAACGGCGGTCACAGCATGGGCGGTCACGGCGGCCATGGCGGTCCCGGTGGTCACACCCAGGGCGGCGGCCAGAGCTTCGGCGGCGGTCAGCAGCAGATGTCCCCGGCGATGACGCAGCCGATGGCGCCCGTACGTCCGCAGGGCGGGCCCGCGCCGCAGCAGGCGCCTTCCCCGATGCGGGGCTTCCTGATCGACGAGGACGACAACTGATCGTCTGACGGCGGAACCCGCCGGCATAGAAGGCAAGGGCCGGGCCCGGAAGCGAAAGGCTTCCGG
>NZ_LJGW01000361.1:14443-27474 GCF_001751255.1 Streptomyces nanshensis
AGCGAAAGGCTTCCGGGCCCGGCCCTTGGCATGACCGGTGAGCGCGGCGCGGGCGGCTGCACAGCGCCCCTGTGCGGCACCGCGAAGCGTCGGAGCCTCTTCTCACCCCGCCAGCCGGACGTCCGGCGACCTCCCGGATGCCAAGCGACAGCGGCGACGCCCGTCCGTCTCTGCGGACAGGCGCCGCCGCGTGCCGTTGAACGCCCCTCGGGCGGCTCGTCAGAGCTTGCGGAGCCGGAAGGTGAGGGAGAGCGACTCGTCCTCGAAGGGGGTGCCGAACGCGGGCTCCTCGCCGTCCTGGGGGGACGCCGGTTCGAAGTCGTCCGCGAGGACCTCGTCGGAGATCAGGCCGCTGTGGTCGAGCAGGGCCTGCTCGACCTCCTTGTCCGTCGTCGACCAGCGCAGCGCGATGCGGTCGGCGACGTCGAGGCCCGAGTTCTTGCGGGCCTCCTGGATGAGGCGGATCGCGTCACGGGCGAGGCCCGCACGGCGCAGCTCGGGCGTGATCTCCAGGTCGAGGGCGACCGTGGCGCCCGAGTCGGACGCGACGGACCAGCCCTCGCGGGGCGTCTCCGTGATGATCACTTCCTCCAGGGAGAGCGGCACGTCCTCGCCGTCCACCTCGACCGTCGCCGTGCCCTCGCGCAGCGCCGTCGAGAGGGCCGCCGCGTCCGCATCGGCGATCGCCTTGGCGACCGCCTGGGTGCCCTTGCCGAAACGGCGGCCCAGGGCACGGAAGTTGGCCTTGGCCGAGGTGTCCACCAGCGAGCCGCCGACCTCCGAAAGGGAGGCGAGCGCGCTGACGTTGAGCTCCTCCGTGATCTGGTTGCGCAGGTCGGGGGAGAGGGTCTCGAAGCCGTGCGCCGCGACGAGCGCGCGGGAGAGCGGCTGACGCGTCTTGACGCCCGACTCGGCGCGCGTCGCACGCCCCAACTCCACGAGGCGGCGCACCAGAAGCATGTCCTGCGACAGCTCCGGGTCGACCTTGCCGAGGTCCGCCTCGGGCCAGTCGGTCAGGTGCACCGAGTCGGGGGCTCCGGGTGTGACCGGGACGATCAGGTCCTGCCACACCCGTTCGGTGACGAAGGGCACGATGGGCGCCATCAGCCGCGTCACCGTCTCCAGGGTGTCGTGCAGCGTACGCAGCGCCGCCGGGTCGCCCTGCCAGAAGCGCCGACGGGAGCGCCGTACATACCAGTTGGAGAGGTCGTCCACGAACGTCGACAGCAGCTTGCCGGCGCGCTGGGTGTCGTAGTTCTCCATGGCCAGGGTCACCTGGTCGACCAGCGCGTGCAGTTCGCTCAGCAGCCAGCGGTCCAGCAGCGGCCTGCTGTCGGGCGCCGGGTCCGTCTCGGAGGGCGCCCAGGCGGACGTACGGGCGTACAGCGCCTGGAACGCCACGGTGTTCCAGAACGTCAGCAGCGTCTTGCGGACGACCTCCTGGATCGTGCCGTGGCCCACCCGGCGGGCGGCCCATGGTGAGCCGCCCGCGGCCATGAACCAGCGCACCGCGTCCGCCCCGTGCTGGTCCATCAGCGGAATCGGCTCGAGGATGTTGCCCAGGTGCTTGGACATCTTGCGGCCGTCCTCGGCGAGGATGTGGCCGAGGCAGACGACGTTCTCGTACGAGGACTTCTCGAAGACGAGCGTGCCGACGGCCATCAGCGTGTAGAACCAGCCGCGCGTCTGGTCGATGGCCTCGGAGATGAACTGCGCGGGATAGCGCTTCTCGAACAACTCCTTGTTCTTGTACGGGTATCCCCACTGTGCGAAGGGCATCGAGCCCGAGTCGTACCAGGCGTCGATGACTTCGGGGACGCGTACGGCCTCCAGCACGCAGCCCTCCGCCGGGCAGGCGAAGGCGACCTCGTCGATGTAGGGGCGGTGCGGGTCGAGCCCCGACTGATCGGTGCCCGTCAGTTCCGTCAGCTCCGCGAGGGAGCCCACACAGGTCGTGTGGCCCTCCGCGCAGCGCCAGATCGGCAGCGGCGTGCCCCAGTAGCGGTTGCGGCTGAGCGCCCAGTCGATGTTGTTGTCGAGCCAGTCGCCGTAGCGGCCGTGCTTGACCGACTCCGGATACCAGTTGGTGAGTTCGTTCTGCTCCAGCAGCTCGTCCTTGATCCGGGTCGTACGGATGTACCAGGACGGCTGCGCGTAGTAGAGCAGTGCCGTGTGGCAGCGCCAGCAGTGCGGATAGCTGTGCTCGTACGGGACATGACGCAGCAGCAGGTTCCGTGCGTCGAGGTCGGCGACGAGCGCCTCGTCGGCCTTCTTGAAGAACTGGCCCTCCACCAGGTGCAGTCCGGCCTCGAACGTGCCGTCCGGACGGACCGGGTTGACGACCGGCAGACCGTAGGCGCGGCAGGTGCGCATGTCGTCCTCGCCGAAGGCCGGGGCCTGGTGAACCAGGCCGGTGCCGTCCTCGGTCGTGACGTAGTCGGCGTTGACGACGAAGTGGGCGCCCTCCATCTCCACGATGTTGAAGGGGCGTTCGTAGTGCCAGCGCTCCATCTCGGCGCCGGTGAAGCGCTCCCCGGTCGCCTCCCAACCTCCCCCGGAGCCTGCCGGCCCGGGAGGTGCCCCCACGCCGAGCGCCTTCTCCAGCAGCGGTTCCGCGACGACGACCTTCTCCAGACCGTCGGTCGCGACGACGTAGGTGACGTCCGGGTGGGCGGCGACCGCGGTGTTGGAGACCAGCGTCCAGGGGGTGGTCGTCCACACCAGGAGCGACGCCTCACCCGCGAGGGGACCGGAGGTCAGCGGGAAGCGCACGTATACGGACGGGTCGACCACCGTCTCGTAGCCCTGGGCCAGTTCGTGGTCGGAGAGGCCGGTGCCGCAGCGCGGGCACCAGGGGGCGACGCGGTGGTCCTGGACGAGCAGGCCCTTCTCGTAGATCTGCTTCAGCGACCACCAGACCGACTGGACGTACTCCGGGTCCATGGTGCGGTAGGCGTCGTCCATGTCGACCCAGTAGCCCATGCGCGTCGTCAGCTCGGCGAAGGCGTCGGTGTGCCGGGTGACGGACTCGCGGCAGCGGGCGTTGAACTCCGCGATGCCGTAGTTCTCGATGTCCTGCTTGCCGTTGAAGCCCAGCTCGCGTTCGACGGCGAGCTCCACCGGGAGCCCGTGGCAGTCCCAGCCGGCCTTCCGCGCCACGTGGTAGCCGCGCATCGTACGGAAGCGGGGGAAGACGTCCTTGAAGACGCGGGCCTCGATGTGGTGTGCGCCGGGCATGCCGTTGGCGGTGGGAGGGCCCTCGTAGAAGACCCATTCGGGCCGCCCCTCGGACTGCTCGAGCGTGCGGGCGAAGACCTTGTTGTCCCGCCAGAAGTCGAGCACGGCATGCTCGAGGGCGGGCAGGTCGACCTGGGCGGGCACCTGGTTGTACTGCGGCATCGGGACTTCCTCCGGCGGACATCTCAGCTTCCGTCGGAGGGACGAGAGCGCCTGCCGAAACGGCGGCGGCCCCGCGGTACCACCCTCCTTGGCAGCGGGCGTGCCCGCTGCCCCCTCATTGGGGTGCGCTGCCGGGTCTACTGACACCGCTCCGGGCGGTGCTTTCTTCCGGCGGCTCCGGGGTGATCTTCGCGTCGTGCAGGCCCCCGGGCTCACACCGTCCCCGGGTCGCTCGCGGCTGCGTACGGACGCTACTCGTCCCCTTCATCGCCTGTCGCGCAGCCCAGTGTACGGGCCGTGGCGGGCTGCGCAGAGGCGGTTTTCGCGGGGCCGCGCGGGGCACAACGGATTGGAGACCGGCGTGCCCCCGTTGTCGAGCGTTCGGAGTCGATTTATCGTTCCGGTCACGTTTCGCGAGCAAGATCACAATATGTGAAGGGGCCACGGCCATGGTGGCGAGAGGATCTGCCGCGAGTTCCGCCGCGGCTGCTGACAAGTCCACGAAGAAGGCCGCGGCCGAGAAGTCCGCGAAGAAGTCCGCGAAGGCCGCACCGGCCAGGACCGCGGCGAAGAAGACCCGGCAGACCGCGGAGGGGGAGGCTCCCGCGAAGAAGAGCGCACCGGGGAGTGCGTCGGACGAGGAGACCGGCAGGGAGACGGGCAGGAAGGCGGGGGAGAGCAGGCCGGCCGCGAAGAAGACGGCGAAGGCGGCGGCCAAGAAGGCCGCGAAGAAGACCGGGAAGACCGCGAAGACGGCGTCCGGCAAGAAGACCGCATCCGGCAAGAAGGCCGCGCAGAAGAAGACGGCTGCGAAGAAGTCCGCGGCGCCGAAGGGTGCCGCACACAAGACCACGGCGAAGAAGCAGACGACAGGAGCCGAGAAGGTGGCTGCGAAGAAGACTCCGGTGGCGAAGGCCGAGAAGGTTCCCACGGCACGTGCGGTCGGGGCCCCGGCGGAGCCGGGCGCACTCGCCGTACGCGAAGGCGAGGACCCCTGGACGCCGCAAGAGGTCGAGGAGGCCCGCGGCGAGCTGCAGAGCGAGGCGGAGCGGCTGCGGAACGAGCTGGTGGCCTCCGGCGAGGCACTCGACGGGCTCATGCGCGACTCCGGCGACGGCGCGGGCGACGACGACGCCGACACCGGCACGAAGAACATCACGCGCGAGCACGAGATGGCGCTGGCCGCCAACGCCCGCGAGATGCTCTACCAGACCGAGCGCGCCATGGAGCGGCTCGACGCCGGTACGTACGGCCTCTGTGAGAACTGCGGTAACCCCATCGGCAAGGCCCGGATGCAGGCCTTCCCGCGCGCCACGCTGTGCGTGGAGTGCAAGCAGCAGCAGGAGCGGCGCTAGGTGCCGCAGGGGCGGGAGGGGGGTGGAGGGGGCAGCGACCGTCCGCATGTGTCGTACCCTCGTCGGGTGACTGAGGTGGAGCGGACTATCGGTACTCGCGACGAGACCACGCAGGAGCCCGCCGACGGTGAGCCCGGCGGTGACGAGAAGGCCGCTCCCCGCGGCAGCCGCCGGGTCGGTGTGCTGATCTCGGTGGCCGCTCTCGCCTATGTCCTCGATCTCGTCACCAAGTTGCTCGCGGTCGCCAAGCTGGAGCACCACGCGCCGATCCAGGTGGTCGGCACCGTGCTCCAGCTCGACGTCGTACGCAACCGGGGCGCGGCCTTCGGCATCGGCGAGGCGTTGACCCTGGTGCTGACGGCCATCGCGGCCGTCGTCATCGTCGTCATCGCGCGGATCGCGAGACGGCTGCACAGCGTTCCGTGGGCGATCGCGCTGGGTCTGCTGCTCGGCGGTGCCTTCGGCAATCTCACCGACCGCGTCTTCCGTTCCCCCGGCGTCTTCCAGGGCGCCGTCGTGGACTTCATCGCGCCCACGCACTTCGCGGTCTTCAACCTCGCGGACTCGGCGATCGTCTGCGGGGGCATCCTCATCGTGATCCTCTCCTTCCGCGGCCTCGACCCGGACGGCACGGTCCACCGGGACTGAGCGCCCGGAGCGGTCGACGCGCCGGACCGCCCGTTCCGCTTCCGCTTAGCCCGCCGCCGTCCGCTGTGCGTACGCGGTGACGGAGAGCACGCGGGCGTCCGGCATACTCGATCGGGTGAGCACGATCCCCGAAATCCGCACCCTTCCCGTACCGGACGGCCTGGAGGGCGAGCGCGTCGACGCCGCCATCGCCCGGATGTTCGGCTTCTCCCGTACCAAGGCCGCCGAACTGGCCGCCGGCGGCAAGGTGTTGCTGGACGGCGCCGAGGCGGGCAAGTCGGACCGCGTACACGGCGGAGCGTGGCTGGAGGTGGAGCTGCCGCCTCCGCCCGAGCCCGTACGGGTCGTGGCCGAGCCCGTGGAGGGCATGACCGTCGTCCACGACGACGCCGATCTCGTGGTGGTCGACAAGCCCGTCGGCGTCGCCGCGCATCCCAGCCCCGGCTGGAGCGGTCCGACCGTGATCGGCGGACTGGCCGCCGCCGGCTACACCGTCGCCACCTCGGGCGCCGCCGAGCGGCAGGGGATCGTGCACCGGCTGGACGTGGGGACGTCCGGGCTGATGGTGGTCGCCAAGTCCGAGCGTGCGTACACGCTGCTGAAGCAGCAGTTCCGGGAGCGGACCGTGGACAAGCGCTACCACGCCCTCGTACAAGGGCATCCGGATCCGCTCAGCGGCACCATCGACGCCCCCGTCGGCCGCCATCCGCAGCACGACTACAAGTGGGCCGTCACCGCCGAGGGCAAGCCGTCCGTCACGCACTACGACCTGATCGAGGCGTTCCGCGCGGCCAGCCTGCTCGACATCAAGCTGGAGACCGGGCGTACGCACCAGATCCGCGTGCACATGTCCGCCCACCGGCACCCCTGCGTGGGCGACCTCACCTACGGTGCGGACCCGACGCTCGCCCGGCGGCTGCGGCTGGAGCGGCAGTGGCTGCACGCCGTACGGCTCTCCTTCGAGCACCCCTCCGACGGACGGGCGGTGGAGTACGAGAGCGGATATCCGGAGGACCTCCAGCGGGCGCTGGACCTGGTACGGGAGGAGAGCGCGTAGGCGTGGACCAACTCGCTCTGCTTTTCGCCCTGTTGCTCGGTGCCGTCCTGACCGTCCCGCTCGGGGACCGGATCGGGATCCCCTCGCCCGTACTGATGACGTTGCTCGGCGGGGTACTGGCGCTGCTGCCGTTCGTGCCGGACGTCCAGGTGCCGCCGGAGTTCATCCTTCCGCTGGTGCTGCCGCCGCTGCTGTACGCGGCCGTGCAGCGCACCTCCTGGCGGCAGTTCGCGGCGAACCGGCGGCCCATCTTCCTGCTCGCGGTGGCGCTGGTGTTCGTGACGACCGCCGGGGTCGCGGCCGTCTCGCACGCGCTGGTGCCGGGGCTGGGACTGGCCGGCGCGGTCGCGCTGGGCGCGCTCGTCGCACCGCCCGATCCCGTCGCGGCGACCACGGTCGCCGGTCAACTCGGGCTGCCACGGCGGTTGGTGTCGATCCTGGAGGGCGAAGGGCTCTTCAACGACGTCACCGCGATCACGCTCTACCACGTGGCGGTCGCGGCGGCGGTCACCGGGACGTTCTCGTTCGGGGGCGCGGTCGGCGAACTGGTGCTCTCCGCGGTCGTCGCGGTCCTGGTCGGGCTCGCGCTGGGGTGGGCCGCGAACAAGCTCGCGGGGTATCTCGCGGACGCGACGCTCCAGACCGGGCTCACGCTGCTGGTGCCCTTCGCCTCGTACGTACTGGCCGAGGAGCTGCACGGCTCCGGCGTCCTGGCCGTGCTGATGACGGCGCTGTTCCTCTCCTCCGGGCGGGCCGTCGACGCGGACGACGTGCAGGGGCGGCTGGTCGGGCAGAGCTTCTGGTCGATCGTGGACACGCTCGTCACCGGTGTCGCCTTCGGCCTCATCGGGCTCGAACTGGCCGTCGTCGTCGGCCCGGTGAGCGGACGCTGGGACGAACTGCTCCCGGCGGCGCTCGCGGTGATCGCCGTCGTCGTCGTGCTGCGCCTGGTGTGGCTGCTGCCCGCGGCGTGGCTGGCCAAGCGTCTGCACCGGCGCAAGGACCTGGACGAGGACATCCCGCTCAACTGGCGTGAGACGACGGTCGTGTGGTGGGCCGGGATGCGCGGCGTGGCCTCGGTCGCGCTGGCGCTGGCCGTGCCGCTGACCGTCGCGGGCGGCGGGAGCTTCCCCGAGCGGGACGCCATCCTCTTCATCGCCTTCGCGGTCGTCCTCGCCACGCTCGTCCTCCAGGGGCTGACCCTGCCGTGGCTGGTGCGGCGGCTGCGGGTACGGGCGGACAGCGCCGCCGAACGGGAGCTGGAGCGGCGGCTCGCGCTGCGCTGCGCGAAGGCCGCGCGGCAGCGGCTGCGGGAGATCGAGGCGGTCGAGGACCTTCCCGAGGAGGTCTCCGAGGCGCTGGTGCGGCGTGCGCACGACGTGGGGGCGCGCATCTCGCCGGACATCGTGGGCGAGGAGCGGCGCGAGGCCTACACCAACCGCGTCTCCCGGATGAAGAAGGTCCACCGGCTCAACGGGGAGCTGCTCTCCGCCGCCCGGCACGAGGTGCTCGCCGCGCGCAGCGAGGCGGGCGTGGATCCGGAGGTGTGCGACCGCGTGCTGCACCAGCTCGATCTGCGCAGCTTCCGGATCTGAGCGCGGAGAACGGGGAGCGGACGGCTCCGCTCCCGTCCGTACCGCTCTCCGTCCGTGCCGACGGCCCGTACAGGACCTCCTAGGAGACCTTGCTCTCCCGGGGGCTCTCCTGGTGGTCCCTGTGGCTCTGCTGGTGCAGCGGCTGGTGACCGGCGCTCTCCGCATGCCCGTTGGCGTACTGCCCCGGGCGGTCGCCCGCCGAGGAGAGCCGGATGCCCGGCAGGGCGTACGGGTGCTCGCGCTGAAGCCATTCGAGGAGCTGTTCGCGCAGATTGCAGCGCAGCGTCCACAGGTCGTCGGACGTACGGGCGGAGACGGCGGCCCGTACCTCGATGGTGCTGGGCGTGGTGTCGGTGACCACGAGGCTCCAGTTCCGGCCGTCCCAGTAGTCGTTCGCCCGTACCAGCTCCTCCGTGCGCTTGCGAAGCGCCGCGATCGGGGCCGAGTGGTCGAGCTGGAGGTAGACGGTGCCCGTCAACTGCGGGCCGCCGCGGGACCAGTTCTCGAAGGGCTTGCTGGTGAAGTACGAGACGGGCATCGTCACGCGCCGCTCGTCCCAGGTGCGGATCACCAGATAGGAGACGGTGATCTCGTCGACCGTGCCGAACTCGTCGTCCACGACGACCTCGTCGCCGATGCGCACCATGTCGCCGAAGGCGATCGACAGACCCGCGAAGAGGTTGCCGAGAGTGGACTGCGCGGCGATACCGGCGACGATGCCGAGCACGCCGGCCGAGGCGAGCATCGAGGTGCCCAGCGTCCTCATCGCGTCGAACTGGAGCAGGATCGCGGAGGCCGCGATGACCACGACGACCGTGGTGACCAGCCGCTGGATCAGCGTGAGCTGGGTCTTCACGCGGCGGGCGCGCGCCGGGTCGTGGGCGACGCCCGTGTAGCGCACCGTGGCCGTCTCCACGACGGCGGCGAGGATCCGCAGGACCAGCCAGGCCGTCGCCGCGATGAGGATGATGTGCAGCCACAGATTGACCGTCGGGTGGTAACTGCGGGCGATCTGCGCCTGGTCGTAGAAGAGGTTGAGCAGCGCCACGAAGACGACCGCCTGCAGCGGCACCCGACCACGCCGCAGCAGTCCCCACATCGGGGTCTCCGGACGGCGGGCGTCGATACGGCGCAGCAGCCGGTCGACGCCCCAGGCGACGGCGAACGCGAGCACGATCGCACCGCCGAACACGATGAGCGGCCGTAGCACGTTCTCCATGGCGGGGTGACTCCTCGGGGATTGACGGCACTGCCGACCGTACCTGCCACCATGTGCGGTGGACCTGCCCGGGAGCGGGTCCTCAAGTGCTATGTGAGGGAAGTGACATTGTGGCCACCGTCGTGCTGTTCCACTCCGTCCTCGGGCTGCGACCCGCTGTGCACACGGCGGCCGAGCGGCTGCGGGCCGCGGGGCACGAGGTGCACACACCGGACCTGTTCGACGGGCGTACGGCGGAGACCGTCGAGGAGGGCATGGAGCTGAAGGACGAGATCGGCCGCGACGAGCTGCTGATGCGCGCGGTCACCGTCACGGCGCCGCTCTCCGCACGCGGACTCGTCTACGCGGGCCTCTCCCTCGGCGGCTCGATCGCGCAGAACCTCGCGCTGGCCGACGAGAACGCCCGCGCGCTGCTGCTTCTGCACGGCACCTCCGACCTGCCGGAGGACGCGGCCTGGGACGATCTTCCCGTACAGCTCCACGTCGCCGACCCGGACGTCTTCGAGCCGCACGACTGGCTGAACGCCTGGTATCTGCAGATGCGGAAGGCCGGGGCGGACGTGGAGATCTTCCGCTACCCGGGGGTCGGGCACCTCTTCACCGACGAGCAACTCGACGACTACGACGCGGAGTCGGCGGAGGCGATGTGGCGCACGGCGCTGGGGTTCCTGGACGGGGTGGGCTGACGGGCGGCCGCCGGGCCGGGCCCGTCCGCGGATGCGGGTGCGGAGCGGTACCCGGCCCGTGAAGGCCCCTGAACGTACGCGGTCTGCGCGCCGTTGGGCCCTCCGGCCCCTTCGGCCCGTCCGGCCGTTGCCTCGGTCAGCCCGGTCAGCCCGGTCAGCCCGGTCAGCCCGGAAGCGGATCGTCCGCCTTCTCCACGCGTTGCGAGCCGGAGAGGGTGCGGTAGGAGCGGCGGACCTCGCTGGTGGCGTCGCGGTCCTTCTTGTCGGAGAGGACGAAGTAGTCCATCTGCGCCCGCTCGGCGTCGAGATCGAGGACGCCGTAGCCGTGCGAGTCCATGTCGAGCCACCGCACATGGCGGTTGGCGGCCTTGATCGCCGCCTCCGCCACGGAGGAGACGGTGTCGGGCGCGACGTGGAGGATGTCGTCCAGGTTGTCCGACGTGACGGACGTGACCACGAACTCCGAGGCCACGGCCTCCTCTTCGGGGTACGTGGCCGCCTTGACGGGCACGTCGTTGGCGAAGGCCATGTGGATGTCGCCGGTCAGGAAGACGGTGTTCTCGATGCGCCGGTCGCGCAGGTGCGTCAGCAGCTCGTGCCGGTCGTCGGTGTAGCCGTCCCACTGGTCGACGTTGACGGCCAGTCCCTCCTTGGGGATGCCGAGCAACTCCGCGAGCGGGCCCAGCAGATGGGCCGGTACGGAGCCGAAGGCGACCGGCGCGATCATCACCGAGGTGCCGACCATGCGCCAGCGCGCCGTCGAGGCGGAGAGCCCGGACTTCAGCCAGTCGAGCTGCTTGCGCCCGGTGATGGTGCGGTCCGGGTCGTCGATCACGTCGCCGTCGCCGATGGACGCCTGCTCGTCGCGGAACGAACGCAGATCCAGCAGATGCAGATCGGCGAGACGGCCGAAGCGCAGCCGGCGGTAGGTGGTGCCCTCGATCGAGGGGCGTACCGGCATCCACTCGAAGTAGGCCTGGTGCGCGGCCCGTCGGCGGTCTTCCCAGTCGCCCTCTTCGCCGGGTGTGTGGTTGTCGGCGCCGCCGGACCAGGTGTCGTCGGCGATCTCGTGGTCGTCCCACATCGCGATCATCGCGTGCGCCGCGTGCATCGCCTGGCAGTCGGGGTCGAGCTTGTGGTGCGCGTGCCGGACGCGGTAGTCGGCGAGGGTGATCGTCTCGTGCGTGGGCTGCGCGGTGCGGACGGCCTCCTTCGTCTGCCCCTCGCGCAGATACTCGTCGTGCCCGTACTCGTAGATGTAGTCGCCGAGATGGAGCACCGCGCGCAGGTCGGTGCGGGCGGCCAGGTGCCGGTACGAGGCGAAGTAGCCGCCCTCGTAGTGCGAGCACGAGACCACGCCGAAGCGGAGGTTGTCGGTGGCGGCGTCCTCGGCGGGTGCGGTACGGGTACGGCCCGCGGGGGAGCGGACGTCGCCGGCGCTGAAGCGAAACCAGTAGGCCGTGTCCGCCGCGAGGCCGCGCACATCGGCCTTGACGGTGTGGTCGGAGGCGGCCTCGGCCTTGGCGGTGCCGTGGGCGACGACCTTGCCGAAGCCCTCGTCCTCCGCGACCTCCCAAGTGACCGTCGTGGGGCCGCCCTTGCCCGAACCGGGCACGGCCTCGGGCGAGGGCGTGACGCGCGTCCACAGGAGGACGCCGTCGGGCAGCGGATCGCCGGAGGCGACGCCGTGCAGGAACGCGGGGCCCTCGGCCGCGTACGCGCCGGAGGCGGCGCCGGCGAGGGGGAGCAGGGCCGCGGTGGCGGCGGTGGCCGCAACGACCGTACGGCGCCTGGGGCGTCCGGACGAGGGTCTGTGGTCCGGAGCCGAAGTGGGGGGTTCGTCGTGTGTCTTCGTCACGGACCTTGATGTTACGCACAAGTAGCCCTGCCGGGCAGGGCACTCGTAAGAGTTCAACTCCCCGCCGGGCGGCGTTCGGTCGCGCCATGCGGGACGTACGGGACGGACGCGGGAGACAGAGGTACGGGACGGACGTAGGGCACGGACGTACGGGACGTACGCGGGCGGCCCGCGGAAAGGCGAAGGCCGGGACGGCGGGTGCTGCCGTCCCGGCCCTCCGTGGCGCACGCGGCGCCGGTGGTGCCTAGGTCCGTCCCGTACCGTCGCCCGACGGCGCGGGTCCGGGGCTCACTTCACGCCGAGCTTCTGGAGCTCGCTCGGAAGCTGCCGCTGGTCGACGTCCTTGCCGTCGATGCGGATCGTCGGGGTCGACTGGATCTTGCTCCCCTTGAAGTCCTTGACCATCTCCAGCGCCCACCGGTCGTAAGTGCCGTCCTCCACGGCCTTCTTGAAGCCGGCGTTCTTCTTCAGCGCGGGGACGGTGTCGGCGACCTTCAGCAGGTAGTCGTCCTCGGCGAACTTGTCCTGCGTCTCCTGCGGATGGTACTGCGGCGAGTACAGCTTGTCGTGGTACTGCTGGTAGGCATCCTTGCTGACGTTGAGCGCGGCGCCCAGCGCGCTGATGGCGTTCTTCGAGCCGTCACCGCCGAGGTTGCCGTCGATCAGATCGCCCAGGTGCACCCGCAGCTTGTACTTGTCGTCCTCGGCGCCCTGCACCAGGACCTTGCCCGCGCCCTGCTCGAACTGGGCGCACGCCGGGCAGCGCAGGTCCTCGTAGACGTCGATGGTCTTCTTGGTCTTCTCGTCGCCGAGAAGGACGTAACTCCCGCCCTTGCCCGTGGTGTTGGCGGGCTTGACGAGCTTCTGCTCCTTGGCCGCCTCCCAGCCGCTGGGTGCGGTCAGCTTGGTGACGGCGAAGAAGATGCCGCCGGCGACGGCGAGTACGGCGAGGACCGCGACGCCGACGAGGAGCTGCCGCCGCATCTTGTCCTTCTTGGCCTGCCGTTCGCGTTCGGCGCGCAGCCGCTCGCGGGCCGCGCGCTTGGCGTCCTGACTGTTGCGCTTGCTCATGGGTTCCTTCTCCGTGGATACGTACGCGGTGTGCGTGTGACGACGGTGGACGGGGCGTTCGCGGCGGTGGCGTCCGCTCGCCCGCGGCCGGTCCGGCGGCGGGGCCGGTTCCGGGCGCTCAGGCGGCGGGCGCGAACGCCGGC